>NZ_CALPDH010000001.1:0-344054 GCF_943193215.1 Acetatifactor aquisgranensis
GAGTAAGAGCCGACTGATAGAGTTTGGAAGGTACGCGGAGAGCAACAGCAGACGCAGATATGGAAAGAAGCCGGAGACATTTGATTTTCTGGGTTTTACTTTCTACTGTGGGAAAGGCAGGAAGAGGGGAAATTTCTGTGTGAAGCTGAAAACAAGCAGAAAGAAATATGCACAGAAACTAAAAGGCATGAAGGAATGGCTGTATGCCAATAACGACCTGCCTGTGAAGGAACTGATAGAAAAGCTGAATAAGAAGCTGGTAGGGCACTATAGGTATTATGGTGTCTCCTATAATGGCAAGAAGCTGGGCTCTTTTCTGCATTTCACCCAAAGATATCTGTGTAAAGCACTGAACAGGCGAAGCCAGAAGAAAAGCTATACATGGGATGGGTTTGCCGATATGCTAAAAGTTTATCCCTTAGCAAAACCAAAGATTTATGTGAGGTTATTCTAAAAGTGAATGTTACTATGAGGAGCCGTGTGCGTGAAAGGCGCACGCACGGATCTGTGAGGGGCTTGCGGCGTGAGCCGCTTGTCTACTCGACTGTCAACAACTCCAAAAAAGGCAGCCGCTCCCCTCAAAGCGTCTGCCTTTTCCTGTCCCCCGTCCTTTTACTCGTTCCTGAAAACCTCCGCCATCATCTTTGCCCCCAGCTTAAAACCGTCAATGAACATTTCCGAGAACTCAAACGGGATTACGTCAAGCTGTTCGTCCATGATTTTAATGAACCGCTCATCAAGGGGCGGCTCCAGCTTGGCCAGCACCTCAATAAAGTCCTCGTAGTGGTGGTAATGCCCCTGATGGATTTTACGGTATTCCTCACCTCTGGGGGCATACTGTTCCGCCGGGAAGATTTCGCCGTTATAAAGCTGTTCCAGTACATTCTTCACTTCCATGACCTCCTTTTCATTTTGTAATACTATTATATATTACATATTTGTATTTTATCATGTGTTATATAAAGGTCAAGAGGAATCGTTTATAATGGTTGCAGGAACGTAATACGGAGGTGTAACATGGCAGACAAGTTTGTGGTGCGTCAGAAGAAGCCCGACAAGAAGGAAGATAAGTCGGTGGTCATGACGCTGCGGATAGACCGGGAATTGCAGGAGGAATTTGACGCTCTGGCGGCGAAAAGCGACCGCTCCCGAAATGAATTGATGTGTATGGCTCTGCGCTATGCCTTAGACCATTTAGAGTTTATCCCGGAAGCCGGAGAGTAGGGAACCCGGCTTCTTTTTCGTGTACGGGCAAAAAGAAAACCCTTCCCCCGGAAAGAGGGAAGGGCATTGCCATTATTCTGTTACCGCCGGTATCTCCCCGACAAAGTTATAAATGATTTTGATTTCCTGAAATTTCTCCCCGCCAGCCTTTTTCACCTCACCCACCAGAATCCGGCTGATAAGGCGGTTTAAGATACCCTCGTCCAGTTCCTGTATCGTGGCATACTGCCGGATTTCCCGGATAAAGGTACGGACATCGCTTTCCTGCTCATTGGAGCGGCGCAAGGAGAGGGTCAATTCTTTTAGCTGCTTCTGGTTTTCCTCCTGTTCCCGTTCCATTGCCGCCGTCAGCTTCACAAACCGCTGCTCCGACAGGATTCCCTTTGCCTTGTCGGTATACAGGTTCAAAAACATATCGTCAATCTCCCGGTTCCTTGCTTCCAGCCGCTCCCGTTCCTTCTCCATCTCTGAAGCGTCCGCCAGATACCGCCGCTCCATGCGGCTGCTAATCCGCTGGTAGAACGATTCCACGTCTTTCAACGCCATTGCCGCAAGTTCCTGAATATCCTTCAGCACAAGGTTGTACAAATCCCTCGCTTCCACCTTATGGCTGGTGCAGGCATCCTTCCCCAGCCGGTTATACGTCTGGCAGATATAATACGCCTTGTCTATCGGCTCCCGTTCCTCGCCGGTAAAGCGGTTCTTCCCAGTTCTGCCCACCTTCTCATAGCGTACCTGCATGGACTTCCCGCAGGTTGCGCAGTAGATAATGCCGTGGAACAGGTTGTAGAAGGGGCAGGCGTTCCCCTCCATGATAGGCGGGCGGCGGTCAATGAGTTCCTGCACCTTCTCCCAGTCCTCCGGGCTTACGATAGCTTCATGGCAGCCCTCAAGCACTTCCCATTCCTCACGGGGAATGATGTCATAGGTGTTGGAGCGGATTCCTTTCTGGTGCGTCCGGCAGACTAAATGCGCCCCCTTATAAAATGGGTTCCGCAGGATATGGCTAATCCGTGCGCTCCCCCATGAGTAATAATTCACGTCACATTCCGTATTGCCCTTTATGAATATTTCGCGCTGAGAGAGCTATCGATATTCATTTGAGATCCACCAGTCAGGTGAGGGGATCCAGTTTATAACCAGTATTCAGAATAGATCCACCTGTCACACGAATAGATCCAATCAAAATTTATGGTCTGTGCTTAACGATTCGTAAGTGTCTCCTGTAGAATCATGTTTGGAGAGATTGTCTCCGATTCTGCGAAAGGAGGCCGAATATTATGGCCCAAAAAATCAGCGTGAAGCTCATACTGGAGCTTCGGGGCAGTGGAATGGGAAGAAACGCCATTGCCCGGACAAGACACATTTCTGTCAACTCTGTTGGTGATGTATTTCACAAAGCAGATGAAAATGGCATCTCCTACGAAGATGTCAGAGACATGGATGAAGACTCGGTTTACCGCATGTTCTATCCTGACAAGTTCGTGCAGGAATCCATGTATGCCCAGCCCGATTACGGATATGTGCATCAGGAACTGAAACGGGTGGGCGTCACCCTGAAGCTCCTCTGGCAGGAATACCAGGACCAGTGCAGGGCGGCCGGCAGCATTCCCATGGAATGCACGAAATACTGCAAAGGATACAGCGGCTATACCATTGTGAACAGGCTGACAAACCATCTGGAGCATAAACCGGGAGATGCAGTCGAAGCGGACTGGTCAGGCCCGGTGATGGAATATGTGGATACGGCAACAGGGGAAGCCGTGAAAGTCTATCTGTTCGTGGCGACCCTGCCATACAGCCAGTATTCCTATGTAGAGCCCTGCCGGGACATGAAGATGGATTCCTTCATCCGCGCCCATGTCCATATGTACCAGTACTTTGGCGGTGTGGCCACACGCCTCATCTGCGACAACCTGAAGACAGGCGTCGTGTCCCATCCCAGGGAAGGGGAGATCGTCCTGACGGCTGATTATGAAGCCCTTGGCAGCCATTACCAGACAGCCATCATGCCTGCGGGAATCCGCAGGCCCAAACAGAAAGCATCCGTGGAGGGGACTGTCGGCAAGGCTGCAACCGCAGTCATCGCCAGGCTCAGGAATGAAGTGTTCTGCTCCTTTGATGAGCTGAAGGCTGCCGTATCCCGAAAACTTGATGCCTTTAACCACAGCAGCTTCCAGGAACGGGAAGGCAGCCGCTATGAAGCTTACCTGGATGAAAAGCCTTTTCTCCATCCCCTGCCTTCCATTCCTTATGGGATTGCCACATGGGTATACGGCAGGAAAGTGAACATTGACTTCCATGTGGTGTTTGAATACAACCGGTATTCCTGTCCTTACCAGTATGCCCGCAAAACGGTAGACCTGAAAGGCACGGACAGCACCGTGGAGATTTACAGCGGCAGCACCCGCATCGCGACCCACAACCGCTTCCCATCCGGCAGGAAGAACCAGTATTCCACCCACCAGGAGGACATGCCGGACAGGTTCCGTATCTCTCCATGGGACGATGTACGCATCAAAAACCGGGCGGGCGCCATCGGGAAATATACGGCAGAAGTGGTTGGCCGGATCTTCGAGGGCGTATCCATAAAAGAACAGGGCTACAATCCTGCCCTGGCTGTTCTGCGGCCAGGCAATAAGTACTCCGGAGCGCGCCTGGAAGCCGCCTGTGAATTCGCAGTGACCAATGGGATCAAGAAGCCCCGCTACCACCATCTTAGCTCCATGCTGGCCGCCAATCAAGATGAAATCTACATGGAACAGAAGAAAGCCTCCGACAGGGCAAAAACACCCATGGGGTACCTGCGTGGCAGCGATTACTATGGAGGTGGCCGGAATGATCAATGATGAGGGCAGGCGCAAACTGCGCGAAATGAACCTTGGCGAAATCATCTCCGGGCTGGAGGCACAGCAGGCTGCCGCCTTCCTGACCTGCTCATGGAATACGGTGACTGTGCCGCCATCATAGGCAGCCCGAAGAAGCTGCTGAACCGGTATGGAAAAATCCCGCTCCTCATCCTGGATGAATGGCTGGTCTCAGACATATCGGACAGTGAGCTGTACTTTCTCTTTGAACTGATGGAGCGGCGTTCTGACTCCACCTCTACTATCTTCTGCACCCAGTACCGGAAAGATGACTGGATCAAGCGGCTTGGCGAGGGTGTCCAGGCGGAAGCCATAGTGGACCGCTATGCACATACCGCCTATTGGATAGAAACGGGCAGCATGAACATGAGAGAGTATTTCGCAAAACCCAGGAAATAACCCTACGGGGTGGATCCCAAAGGCGAACCGGTGGTTCGCTAAGGAAAATCAGTGGAGCGGAACTACGTTCCGCTCCGGATCCGCTGGCGCGAAATAATCAGCTGCAATATAATCATTTGTATGACAGGAATATAGTGGAATGGGGATTTTGAACAGATTTTTTAGTTCTTATGTGTAGGCGATAGATAAAAATATGAAATAACAGGGAGGATAAAAAGGTGAATGGTGCAAATAGACAGAATATTTGAATGAAACAAAAGAGTTGACGAATTATCTGACAATTTTTCTTAAAGTCTTTATTTACAAATGGCAAAAAATGTTGTATAGTAGGAAAAGCAAAGACGCAAAGGAGCGCATTTAGGCTCAGTTGCGTCTTTTTTATGTTTTTTGGAGACAGACCATAGGGAAAGGAGCACCACTATGTTTGATGTGAAGAGAGAAGTTCCACAGGCGCCCCTCTACAGGGAGGCATTTGAGCATGACAACTGCGGAATCGGGGCCTGTGTCAATATCAAGGGGAAAAAAAGCCGCGCCACCGTGGAAAATGCTTTGAAAATTGTGGAGAATTTAGAGCACAGGGCAGGAAAGGACGCGGAGGGCAAGACCGGGGACGGCGTAGGGATATTGACCCAGATTCCCCATAAATTCTTTTCCAGAGTGACGAAAGTTTTGGGGATGGAGCTGGGCGGAGAAAGGGAGTACGGCGTGGCGTTCGTGTTCTTCCCCCAGGAGGAACTGCGGCGGAATCAGGCCAAGAAGATGTTCGAGATCATCGTGCAGAAGGAGGGGCTGGAATTCCTGGGCTGGCGGGAGGTTCCCACTTTTCCTGACGTGCTGGGGCAAAAGGCCGTGGAATGCATGCCTGCCATCCTGCAGGGCTTCGTGAAGAAGCCCGCCAATGTGGAGAAAGGGCTGGAATTTGACCGCAGGCTTTATATCGCGCGGAGATTGTTTGAACAGTCGTCGGAAGACACATACGTAGTCTCTTTTTCCAGCCGAACGATTGTCTATAAAGGAATGTTCCTGGTGGGACAGCTTCGCACTTTCTATGCGGATTTGCAGAGCGAAGACTACGAATCCGCCATCGCCATGGTGCATTCCCGTTTTTCCACCAATACCAACCCCAGCTGGGAGCGTGCCCATCCCAACCGTCTGATGGTGCACAACGGCGAGATTAACACCATTAGAGGCAACGCGGACAAGATGCTGGCCAGGGAAGAGAACATGTCTTCCGAATTCTTGAAAGGTCAGATGCACAAGGTGCTGCCCGCCATAGGCAAAGCGGGCTCCGACTCCGCCATGCTGGACAATACGCTGGAATTTCTGGTGATGAGCGGCATGGATCTGCCCCTGGCGGTGATGATCGCTATCCCGGAGCCCTGGGCCAACGACAAGGCCATGTCCCAGAATAAGAGGGATTTTTATCAATACTATGCCACCATGATGGAGCCCTGGGACGGCCCGGCGTCCATCCTGTTCTCCGACGGCGACATCATGGGGGCGGTGCTGGACCGCAATGGTCTGCGTCCATCCCGCTATATGATCACCGGGGACGACACATTGATTCTGTCCTCGGAGGTAGGCGTGCTGGATATCGACCCCGCTAAAATCCGCCGCAAGGAACGGCTGCGCCCCGGCAAGATGCTGCTGGTGGACACGGTGCAGGGCAAGGTGATCTCCGATGAGGAAATCAAGGAAAAATATGCTTCCAGACAGCCCTACGGAGAATGGATTGACAATAATCTTGTCTTCTTAAAGGACTTGACCATCCCCAATCAGAGGGTGCCTGAGTACACCGCGGAAGAGCGCCAGCGGATGCAGAAAGCGTTCGGCTACACCTACGATGAGCTGAAGACCAGCATCCTGCCCATGGCGAGGAACGGGGCGGAGGCCATCGCGGCCATGGGCGTGGACACGCCGCTGCCGGTCTTGAGCAAATCCGGCCATCCCCTGTTCCATTCCTTTAAGCAGCTGTTCGCCCAGGTGACCAATCCTCCCATCGACGCCATCCGGGAGGAAATCGTCACCTCCACCACAGTGTACATAGGCACGGAGGGCAATATCCTTGAAGAGAGCCCCAAGAACTGCAATGTGCTTAGGGTGAACAATCCCATCCTCACCAACACGGATCTGCTGAAGATAAAGAACATGAAAGCGGAGGGCTTCAGGGTAGAGGTGGTGCCCATCACTTATTATAAGAATACCAGCTTAGAGCGGGCCATCGACAGGCTTTTCGTGGAAGTGGACAGAGCTTACCGGGACGGCGTGAACATCCTGATTCTCTCGGACAGGGGGGTGGACGAGAACCATGTGCCCATGCCTTCGCTGCTGGCCGTGTCCGCCCTGAACCAGTATCTGGTAAAAACGAAAAAACGTACAAGAGTAGCCTTGATTCTGGAATCCGGAGAACCCAGGGAGGTGCACCATTTCGCCACCCTGTTAGGCTACGGCGCCTGTGCCATCAACCCTTATCTGGCGCTGGAGTCCATCCGGGAGCTGATAGACGTTTCCCTGCTGGACAAGGATTATTATGCGGCGGTCAATGACTACAACAACGCGGTGCTCCACGGAATCGTGAAGATTGCCTCCAAGATGGGAATCAGCACCATACAGTCCTATCAGGGCTCCCAGATTTTCGAGGCAATCGGCATCGCGCCGGAGGTCATCAGTAAATATTTCAGCAATACGGTGTGCCGCGTGGGCGGCCTTACGCTGAAAGATATCGAAGCCCAGGTGGATGAACTTCACTCCAAAGCTTTCGATCCGCTGGGGCTGGGAAGCGACCTGACTCTGGACAGCCCCGGCCATCACAAGATGCGAAGCGGCGGCGACGAGCATCTCTACAATCCCGCCACCATCCATATGCTGCAGGAATCCACCCGGCGGGGCGATTACGAAATGTTCAAGCGCTACACCGCCATGGTAAATGATGAGGCTTCTGTTAAAAACCTCCGCGGTCTGATGGATTTCCGGTATCCGGAAAAGAAAGTGCCGCTGGAAGAGGTGGAGCCGGTGGAGAAAATCGTCACCCGCTTCAAGACCGGGGCCATGTCCTACGGATCCATCTCCAAGGAGGCCCATGAGACTCTGGCCATCGCCATGAACAGGCTCCACGGCAAGAGCAATTCCGGCGAGGGCGGCGAGGATCCGGAGCGCCTTACCGCGGGCCCGGACGGCCTTGACAGATGCTCTGCCATCAAACAGGTGGCCAGCGGGCGGTTCGGCGTCACCAGCCGCTACCTGGTCAGCGCGAAAGAAATCCAGATTAAGATGGCCCAGGGCGCAAAGCCCGGCGAGGGCGGCCATCTGCCCGGGGGAAAGGTGTATCCCTGGATTGCGAAGACCAGGCATTCCACGCCGGGAGTCTCCTTGATTTCCCCGCCTCCTCACCATGATATCTATTCAATCGAGGATCTGGCGCAGCTGATATATGATTTGAAAAATGCGAATAAAAATGCGCGAATTTCCGTCAAGCTGGTGTCGGAGGCCGGTGTGGGAACCGTGGCGGCGGGCGTGGCCAAGGCAGGGGCCCAGGTGATTCTGGTATCCGGCTATGACGGCGGCACAGGCGCCGCGCCCAGAAGCTCCATCCACAACGCAGGACTCCCCTGGGAGCTGGGACTGGCGGAGACCCACCAGACTTTGATTCAGAACGGCCTGAGGGGAAAGGTGCGGATAGAGACGGACGGCAAGCTTATGAGCGGCCGGGACGTGGCTATTGCAGCCATCCTGGGCGCGGAGGAATTCGGCTTTGCCACGGCGCCTTTAGTGACCCTTGGCTGCGTCATGATGCGGGTCTGCAATCTGGACACCTGTCCGGTGGGCGTGGCCACCCAGAACCCGCAGCTGCGCAGGAACTTCCGGGGCAAGCCGGAATATGTGGAGAACTTCATGCGCTTCATCGCCCGGGAACTGCGGGAATATATGGCGGAACTGGGCGTGCGCAGCGTGGATGAGCTGGTGGGACGCACGGATTTGCTGAAAGTGCGGGAGGGCCTGGCTCAGAGACAGCGGCAGATTGACCTGTCCCGGATTCTCTCCAACCCTTATGCGGGCCTGGAGCAGAAGATGACCTTTGACCCGAAACAGGTGTATGACTTCGAGCTGGAGAAGACCCTGGACGAGAAAGTCCTCTTAAAGCAGCTGAAAAAAGCCATTGACGCAGGCCAGAAAAGGAGCCTGGAGGTGGATGTGTCCAACACGGACCGCACTTTCGGCACGATTCTGGGAAGTGAGATCACAAGGCGGCTGGGCGACAATCTGGAGGAGGATTCCTACCGGGTGCTGTGCAGAGGCGCAGGCGGACAGTCTTTCGGCGCTTTCATTCCGAAAGGCCTGACGCTGGAGCTGGTGGGCGACAGCAACGATTACTTCGGCAAGGGCCTGTCGGGAGGCAAGCTGATCGTATATCCGCCCAAGGGAAGCACATTCAAAGCCTGCGAGAACATCATCATAGGAAATGTGGCCCTGTACGGGGCTACCAGCGGCAAGGCTTTCATAAACGGCGTGGCCGGGGAGCGCTTCTGTGTGCGCAATTCCGGGGCAATGGCGGTGGTTGAGGGCGTGGGAGACCACGGCTGCGAGTACATGACCGGCGGGCGCGTGGTGGTGCTGGGCGGCACCGGGAAGAACTTTGCCGCAGGCATGAGCGGCGGCGTGGCCTATGTGCTGGATGAGGGAAATGACTTGTACAAGCGCCTGAACAAGGAGATGGTCTCTTCCGGGGAGGTGACGGGCAAATATGATGTGCTGGAGCTTAAGGGCATGATTCAGGAGCATGTAGCGGCCACTAACTCCGCCCGGGGCAAGGAAATCCTGGAGCAATTTGAAGAGTATCTGCCGAAGTTCAAGAAGATCATCCCGCATGATTATGAGCGGGTCATGAAGACAATCGTGCAGATGGAGGAAAAGGGCCTGAGCGCGGAGCAGGCGCAGATTGAGGCATTTTATGCCAACACAGGACGAAAATAATCTAAGGCGGGGTGATGAAAATGGGAAAACCGACTGGTTTTATGGAATATGAGAGAGAAGTGAGCAGGGCTCAGGAGCCGCTGGAGAGGATAAAGCATTTTGACGAGTTCCATGAGCACCTGCCCGGAGAGAAACAGCAGCTGCAGGGGGCCCGGTGCATGGAGTGCGGGGTGCCCTTCTGCCAGGCCGGGATGATGATATGCGGCATGGCCAGCGGATGCCCGCTGCACAACCTGGTGCCGGAGTGGAACGATCTGGTGTATGTGGGAAATTGGGAGCAGGCCTATAACCGGCTGAAAAAGACCAACAGCTTTCCGGAGTTCACGTCCAGGGTCTGTCCTGCCCTCTGTGAGGCGGCCTGCACCTGCGGGCTGAACGGGGAGCCTGTGTCCACCAGGGAGAATGAGTATGCCATCATAGAATACGCCTATGAGCAGGGCTATGCGGCTCCCCGGCCCCCAAAAGCGCGCACGGGGAAGAAAGTGGCCGTGGTGGGCAGCGGCCCCTCCGGCCTTGCGGTGGCGGACCAATTGAACAGGAGAGGGCATTCCGTGACAGTGTATGAACGCTCCGACAGAATCGGCGGTTTATTGATGTACGGAATTCCGAATATGAAGCTGGAGAAGCGGATTGTGGACAGGAAGCGTAAAGTGATGGAAGAGGAGGGAATTGTCTTCGTCACGGGCGTGGATGTGGGGAAAGATGTGAAAGCGGAGCAGCTGCTGCGGGAATTTGACAGAGTGGTCCTGGCCTGCGGCGCTTCCAATCCCAGGGACATCAAGGCGGAGGGAAGAGACGCGAAAGGGATTCATTTCGCGGTGGATTTCCTGAAAGCGAACACTAAGAGCCTGCTGGATTCCGGGTTCGAAGATAAAAAGTATGTGGAGACTAAAGACAAAGATGTCGTCATCATCGGCGGAGGCGACACAGGGAATGACTGCGTGGGCACGGCTATCCGCCATGGGGCAAAGAGCGTGACCCAGATAGAGATGATGCCCAAGGCGCCGGATACAAGGGCCCGGGACAATCCATGGCCGGAGTGGCCTAAGGTCTGCAAGACGGACTATGGCCAGCAGGAGGCCATCGCGGTGTACGGACATGACCCAAGAATCTACGAGTCCACCGTGAAGGAGTTCGTGAAAGACAAGGACGGGAAACTGACCGCGGTGAAAATCGTGAAGCTTTCCTGGGAAAAGGACTCCTCCACGGGACGCATGTGCATGAAAGAGGTACCGGGCAGCGAGCAGACCCTTCCCGCGGACATCGTACTGATCGCGGCAGGTTTTCTGGGGGCGCAGGTCTACGTGGCGCAGGCTTTCGGCGTGGAGCTGAATGAACGCACCAATGTGAGGACCGCCGCCGGGGCCTATCAGACCAGCAGGGAGAATGTGTTCACCGCCGGCGATATGCACAGGGGCCAGTCTCTGGTGGTCTGGGCCATCAGGGAGGGCAGGGAGGCCGCCAGGGCCGTGGATGAGAGCCTGATGGGGTATTCCGGGCTTACGGTGCAGTGAAAAGTAGACAAAAGACCATGGTCGGCTTCGGCTGACCGTGGTCTTTTAAATGAAATAAAGAATATGGTATGCGCCGGAATTTATCATACTGCGTTGGTTAAGTGTATATGGCTGGTGTTATGTAGTCGGGTTACCCGGAAATTTTAACTGTTAAACAGTATATAATCTTGGTCTTGAAGATGGAAAGGACTTGAATTATAATGTAGACATATGTCAAAAGTAAAAGAATTTGTTCAAGGAGGGAATCACTTGAAAATTTCTGTAATCACGGTATGCCTGAATTCCGGGGAGAAGCTGGGAGTCACCTTGGACAGCATCCTGCGGCAGGACTGTCAGGATGTGGAAGTGATTTTGAAAGACGGAGGCAGTACGGACGGCTCTGTGGAAAAGTGGCGCCAGGAGAACGCATCGATTCCCGGCATCGAAAAAGTCAGGATTTTCGTGGAAAAAGACAGGGGCATCTATGATGCCATGAACCAGGCTGTATCCCATGCCTCGGGTGATTTCCTGCTTTTTTTGAACTGCGGGGACAGATTCGCGGACGAAGGGGTCCTGAAGCGGACGCTGGATTATCTGGAGGAGGAAGAAAAGGCAGGGACAGATTTGGACAGGCTGGTCCTGTACGGGGATACCTGCGGCGAGAAGAATGATGTGGTCATTGCCTCGGCGCCGGAGATTACAGGTTTCACCTGCTACCGCAACATACCCTGCCATCAGTCCTGCTTTTACAGCGCGGCGCTGTGCAGAGAAAAGCCCTATGACCTGCAGTACAGAATCCGGGCGGACTATGACCATTTCCTCTGGTGCTATTACCGGGCGGGAGCGAAAATGCGCCATATGGATTTCCCGGTGGCGGTCTACGAGGGCGGGGGCTTTTCGGAGAAGCGGGAAAACAGGGAGCGCGACAGACAGGAGCACAGGGAGATTACCGGAAAATATATGGGCAGGGGGGAACTGTTCCGCTACCGCGCCGTAATGGCCTGCACCCTTGCGCCCCTGCGAAAGGCCATGGCGGAGAGCCGCTGTTTTTCCGGATTCTATCATTGGCTGAAAGAGCGGGTTTATAAAAGAAAAAAATGGTTTTTAGCGGCGTTGCTGTTCTTTTTGGCAGAGCTGGCTTTATTGATATGGCCTGTGGGCTGGCTGAAAGAGGACAAGGAGAACATTCTGCTGGGAGAAGGCTCCTGGTACATGGAAAGTCAGGGGGATTCTTTTTCATGCAGCCAGGAATTCAAGCCGGAATACAGCAACCTGGAGAGCATCGGCATTGTTGTAATGGGAGAAGAGGGACTGAGCGGAGGGGATGCGGTTGTCGTAGTCAGCGATTCTGAGAATGAAGTTCTTTTTCGGACAAAGATTCCATATGAACAGGTCGCGATAGACACCTACACTAATGTGGAGGTGAATCTCTCATTGCGGCCAGGGGGGAAAAGCTACTTTTTGTCGGTATATCTGGAGCCTGATGAAAGAGGAAGAGTTCCGGTTCTGGAGGCCTGCAGTATGGAGTATTTCATGCCGGAAAATATTGCGCTGCGTCAGGAAGAGGAATTGGAAGGAGCCCAGCTTTTGACCAGATATTCCTACAAAGATGGTCTTTCAGCAGGCAGAATCCTGCGTGCACTTTTGCTATGTGCTTTTACGGCATTTGGGATAGCGTTCGGCATTCCTGAGGAACGCAGGCTGCGGACAGCTGCCGGTATTCTGCTGCTTGTCCTGGGCCCTTATGTGTTGGGGAGCCGTTTGGAACTTCTTACGATTAAGACGCAATTTCTGTTACCATATTCCATGAAATGGAATTTAGGCCTGATGTACCTTTTGGAGCTGATTGTCCTGTTATGTACACAGTCAATCAGGTTCAGCATCTGTTTTTGCAACTTGGTACTGACTTTGCTCTATTCGGCGAATTACTTTGTGTTTACTTTTCGCGGGGTGCCTCTGCGCTTCAATGATTTATCCGCCATCGAAACGGCGGTCAGAGTAATGGATCGCTACAGTCTTCGTCCAAACCATCATATGGCTATGGCATGGTGCATTTTTCTGCTGATTTTCGTCTATGGGGTCCAGACAGGGAGATGCCGCAAGGTGAAAAGAGGGAAAAAACGGGTGGCAGGACGTATAGGGTGCTTTGCATTGGGCATTGTCCTGGCGGCAGTGAGCGGGTATCAGTTTTTGTATACGGATATTTTTGAAAAAGCCGGATTCCTGAACATACGTGGATTTGACCAGAATAAGAGTTATCATTTTGATGGATATCTGGTGGCGAGTTTCATAGAAATTCAAAATTCACGGGTGACGAAGCCGCAGGAATATTCTGTGAAAAGGGTGGAGGAATTGCTGAAAGAGGCTGCCGGAAACCTGGAAGATGATTTGAAAGGGGCTCAGAAACCGCATATCATCATGGTCATGAATGAAAGCTACGCTGATTTGCGCGTACTTGGCAATCTGGAGATTAGCAAAGAGAACATGAGTTTTTTCTATAGCCTGAACGAAAATACAGTCAGGGGATACGTCAATGTGTCAGTGCTGGGAGGCGGAACATCAAATTCAGAGTTTGAGGTATTTACCGGCTGCAGTATGGGGTTTTTGCCGTCCGCTTATTATCCTTATCAGCAGTGTGTGGTGAAAGAGATGCCCTCCCTGATATCGGATTTGAAGAAAGCAGGCTATACCACATATTCCATGCATCCGGAAATAGCGGAAAACTGGAACCGTAACAGGATATACCGATATTTCGGATTTGACAATAGCATATGGCTGGAGGATTTTTCGGGAGCGGAAAAGCTTCATTATGGTGTGACAGATATGGAAACTTACAAAAAAGTGATAGAATTGTTTGAGAACAGACAGGAAGGAGAAAGCATGTTTGTTTTTGATTTGACTGTCCAAAACCACGGCGGTTATACCCAATCCGATGTAAACCGGTCAGTAGGAGCCGTGAATGTCTCTTCTGAAGAGGCGGACATCTATTTGTCGCTGATACAGGAATCGGATGATGCTTTGAAAGAATTGATATATTATTTTGAAAAGGTGGAGGAGCCTGTAATCATCTGTATGTATGGGGATCATCAACCGAAATTGGAGGATGATTTTTATGAGAATGTCTATAGCAGTACGCCGGGAATAGAAGAAAAGGATAAGACGCTGAATCAGTACAAGACCCCTTTTTTCATATGGGCAAATTATGACATTGAGGAGCGGGAAGAATTGAATATCGGAATGAGCTATCTGGGAGCTTTGCTGTTAGAAGTGGCAGAGGTTCCGGGGGCTCCGTTCTTTTCCTTTCTGCAGCAGTATATGAATCAATACCCGATTGTCACAGTGAACGGATATGAAGACGAGGAAGGGAACTTTTGTAATTGGTCCGGAGAGGATACGGAACTTATGGAATATCGGATGCTTCAATATAATCATTTATTTGACAGAAATATTGTGGAATGGGGATTTTAGGCAGATTTCCCAGTCCGGGTTTATGCAGGAAAGAACAGGTAAGGATATAGAATGACAGGAGGAGAAATAGAATGATAGTGTTGAATGTGAAAGACAACTGGACATTGACAGTAATTGGAAGAAATATATACGATATTCCGAATGTTCCAATCGAGACGAAGGTTCCGTCTACAGTGTACGGGACATTGCTGGAGAAGAACCTGATGCCCGATCCCTATTACCGGGACAATGAGCTGAAAGCGACGAAACTCATGGAGAATGATTTCGCCTATGAGACCAGGTTTACCCTGGGCAGCCAGGACAGGGAGGCTGACAGGCTGTTCCTGTGTTTCAGCGGCATCGATACTCTGGCCGATGTTTATCTGGACGGTCGGCTGCTTGGAACCGCATGCAATATGAACCGTGTATGGGAATATGATATCACTGCCGAGGTAAAGGATGACGCAGAGGATAAAGTGTACCATCTGAAAGTGGTTCTCCATTCGCCGCTCCGCTATATCAGCGAAGAGAATGAAAAATGTCCCGTAGGCGGCTCGCCGGATGCCATGCCGGGTTTCCCGCACCTGCGCAAGGCGGCCTGCATGTTCGGATGGGACTGGGGCCCCAGGCTGCCGGACGCCGGACTGTTCAGAGAAGTTACAATCCACGCCGTGAAGACCGCGCGCATCGCACAGGTCTATATCACCCAGCAGCATGAGATTACCGGGAAAACCGTCCACGGCAATACCGTGGCATCAGTGCGGCTGACAGCGGATGCCGAAATCGAGTGGATGCCGGAGGCAGGCGGGGAAGAGGTGAAACTGGTGGTGATTCTGACCGCGCCGGACGGAACCGTGCTGTCAGCGGAGAGCGCTTCTATAAATGCCGCGGCGGCTTCCTCTGTCGCCATGAACCTCACAGGGCTTTCCTGTGACCTGAGGAGCAATCACGTCCGGGCAGAGCTTACGGTCTCCGATCCCCAGCTGTGGTGGCCTAACGGGTACGGAGAGCAGCCCCTGTATCAGGTGGAGGCTCTGCTGGTGCCTGCAGGGAGCGACGGCAGCGAGGCTGGCGGAAAGACGGGGCCCCTGGATGTCTGGCGGAAGCGGATTGGTCTGCGCACTATGACGGTGAACACGGATCCCATGCCGGAGGAGCAGTGGGATGCCCACCTGACGAACCAGACGGAGGATCTGGATGACGGAAAAGATATCGTCATGAACCATGGCGACCGAAAAGTCCTGATGGTGGATCGAAAAGGCAAAAAACTGCCCGGCAGGAATTTCGCCTTTGAAGTGAACGGCCTGCAGATTTTCGCCATGGGCGCGGACTATATCCCGGAGGACAATATACTGACCCGCCAGACAAGAGAACGCACCGATATGCTGCTGGCTTCCGCCCAGGAGGCCCGGCACAACTGTATCCGCATCTGGGGCGGCGGCTATTTCCCGGATGATTTTTTCTATGATGTATGTGATGAAAGAGGGCTGGTCATATGGCATGATTTCATGTTCGCCTGTGCGTCCTATGAGTTAAGCGATGCCTTTGAGGCAAATGTCTGCGCGGAGATTCGCCAGAACATCCGCAGGCTCCGCTCCCATCCCAGCATCGGGCTGTGGTGCGGCAACAATGAGATGGAGACCGAATATGAGATGATGTTTTCAGTACAGTCGAAAAAGCAGTACTATGATTACATCAGGCTGTACGAATACATCATTCCGAAGATTGTGGAAGAGGAGGATCCCATGACTTTCTACTGGCCCTCCTCCCCCAGCTCCGGCGGAAACTTTGAGAACAGCAACGCGGAGAATATCGGCGATGCCCACTACTGGGGCGTCTGGCATGGCAATGAGCCTTTCACCGCATACAGGAAGCACCATTACCGTTTCCTGTCGGAGTTCGGTTTCCAGTCTTTCCCGGCGCTCCAGACGATTCGGCGCTTTACGGAAAGCCAGGACAGAAATGTCTATTCCCGGGTGATGGAGCTGCACCAGAGAAATACTTCGGCAAATGGTAAAAATTCAAACTATTTATCGCAGACCTACCTCTATCCGAAGAATTTCGACGAGCTGCTCTACTGCTCCCAGCTGCTGCAGGCGGAGGCAATCCGCTATGGCGTGGAGCATTTCCGGCGTTTCCGCGGCACCTGCATGGGTACGGTGGTGTGGCAGCTCAATGATATCTGGCCGGTGGCAAGCTGGGCCAGCCTGGATTATTATGGGAACTGGAAAGCGCTGCACTATGCCGAGAAGCGCATGTTCGCGCCTGTGCTTCTCTCCTGTGAGGAGCATGGGGAGATTGACCAGAAGCCGAATGTCAATACCCTGCCCGTTCCCATTGACTTCAGCGCGGATCTCCATGTGGCAAACGAGACGGGAGAGCCGGTGAGCGGCATCGTGAAATGGGCCCTCCGCCTGCCGGATTCCTCCGTGGTCCGGGAGGGGCAGTTTGAAGTGACGGTGCCGGCCTACGGCGGCGCCTGGCTCCCGCACCTTGACTGCAATGACATAGACCCGCTGAAGGTGCATCTGGAGTACGCGCTATATGTGGACGGGTCAAATGTCTCCTCAGGAACCACGCTGTTCTGCGCGCCGAAGCATTACGCCTTTGAGGACCCCGGGCTGCAGGTTTCCGTAGATGGGGATACGGTCACGGTGACAGCGGCGAACTACGCGAAAGCGGTGAGCGTGGAGACGGAAGAGGGAATACTGCGGCTTGACGACAACTTTGTAGACATGGAGGCGGGCAGCAGGACATTCCGCATCCTGCCCGGCAGGGACTTTACCCGGGACACGGATGCCGCCGCCGAGGCTTCGGGGGCATACAGGGCCAGGAGCGTATATGGAATTTCCAGTATATGAGCCAGATTAGGAAGAAAGTATAGAAGCGAATCAGCGGGAGAGGCTTGAGCAGTGCGCTGCTTTCCGGCGGTGGCCTTTGGGGTGCGGCAGGAGAAAAGGGAGGAAGAGAATGATGGAAACTGAAAAAAATACAGAACCTGCTTTTCGCTTTTTTCACGTGACAGCGCTCACGGACGGGGAGATTCTGCTGATGCTGGACAGGACCGTTCCTGCCGTTCCGGAGGAGGAATGGCTGCCGTCCTATCATTTCACGATTTTCGATATGGCGGGGAACAGGGCGGGGACCTGTGATTTAAGGATAGGGCACAATCAGAAGACCTACTACGGCGGGAACATCGGATACCGGGTGGAGGAACCCTGCCGCGGGAATCATTACGCGGGGAAAGCCTGCCGCCTGCTGTTCGGACTGGCGAAGCGGCATGGGCTGGATTATCTGATCATCACCTGCAACCCGGACAATTATCCCTCCAGGAAGACCTGCGAGTATGCGGGGGGCAGATTGAAAGAGATTGTGGATCTGCCGGAGGATAACGACATGAGGCTGGAGGGGGAGACGCGGAAATGCATTTATGAGTTCATTCTGTGAACCGGCTTGCCGTATGTTCGGCGGAATTTAGGTTGAACCTCCGCCGGATATGGATTATAATGTATCCAGGCGGCCAGGCGCGGAAGTCTGGAAATGCCGGAAAAGACGGGGGGGCGCGCCCCTGGAAAGGATTGGTGGTAAGATGGAGGATGTGAGAGTGGAACTGGCGCTGAACACAGATTTCGCAGGGGAGGGAACGCAGCTGGAGCAGATCAGAGGGACGCTTGAAGGGATTGCCCGGGCGGGATTCACCCATATTCACTGGTGCCATGAATGGGACGGGGAATACATGTATTCTGCTTATGAAATGCGGCAGATCAGGGAGTGGATGGATGAGTATGGGCTGCGCTCAAAGGCGCTCCATGCTACCAAAGGAGGTGCCAGGGATGTGAATGTCAGGGAGAGGCATTATCGCAAGGACTACACCTCCAACTGGGAGTACAACCGAAAGGCCGGGGTGGAGCTGATTCAAAACCGCGTTGACCTGGCGGCGGCTTTGGGTGCCGGTGAAATCGTGCTCCATCTGTATGTGCCTTATCTTACGATTCGGCAGAAGCCGGAGGCAAAGGAGGATTTTTATACCTGCGTCTTTCGATCCCTGGATGAGCTGATGCCCTATTGCCTGGAGAAAAAGGTGCGAATCTGCATCGAGAACCTGTTCGACATGCCCGGTGAATATATGTTGGAGGCATGGGACAGGCTGTTTGACAGATATCGCCGGGAATTCCTGGGGCTGTGCTATGACACCGGCCATGCCAATATGGTGTGGAGAGAGCAGGCACCGGAAATCCTGGAACGGTATGGGGACAGGCTGTACGCGGTGCACATTCATGACAACAACGGAGCCATGGATTCCCACTGGATTCCGGGAGAGGGCAGCATCTGCTGGGAAAAGGTGATGGGCGTGATAGCGCGGTCTGCGTATGAGGGGCCGCTTCTGTTGGAGCTGAGCTGCCATGACAGGGATGCAGAGAGATATCTGAAGAGGGCCTATGAGGCGGGATGCCGTCTGGAAAGTATGAGAAGAGGTTAAAGGAAATCAAAGGTTAGGATGAAAAAGCAAATAGAAAGAAACGGAATACAGAACAAAGCGGCCGCCCCGAAAGAGCGTATGGCCAATCTGGAACTATTGCGGTGCGTGGCTATGATGATGGTGGCGGCTCTGCATTTTCTGGGAAAGGGCAATCTGCTGCCTGACCTGACGGGCAGCAATCTGGGGAGCGCGGGCCTGGCCGCGTGGCTGCTGGAAAGCTTCTGCATCGTGGCCGTGGATGTGTACATGTTCATCAGCGGATATTTTCTCACTACCTCCTCTTTCAAGCTGAGCCGCCTGCTGCAGCTGTGGCTGCAGATATGGTCATATTCCGTTGTCTTTGGGTTGCTGGGGGCGTTCACCGGAGTGCTGAGGGAGACGGCATTTGACACGCATTATCTGCTGACGCTCCTGTTTCCGGTTACGATGGAGCATTACTGGTTCATGACGGCCTACGTCTTCTTGTATCTGCTCCTGCCCCTGGTGGGGTTAGCGGTGAAAAAAATGACTAAGCAGCAGTTGCAGCTGACGATAGTGCTTTTGCTGGTGTTTTTTTGTATCGGCAAGAGTGTGCTGCCAGTCATCTTTGAGAAAGATGCCCAGGGATACGACTGCCTGTGGTATCTGTGCGTATTCCTGACAGCGGCCTGTGTGCGGAGGTTCGGCGCTCCTTTCCTGGAGAAGAAAGGGCGCGGATTGCTGTTATATGCGGGGAGCTGTCTGCTGATATTTGCGGGGACGCTTCTCTTAAGGCTGGTGTATCTGAGCACCGGCAGGCTGGAGGCGCGGCTGGGCATGTGCATGGAGTACAACCATATCCTGCCCTATCTGGCGGCAATCGGCCTGTTCGGTGCGTTCGCCAGGCTCCGCATACAGGGAAAGTTTGCCGCAATCGTCAACCGGGTGGCGCCATACACTCTGGGAGTCTATCTGCTCCATGAGAACCTGGGGCTTCGCTATTCCTGGCAGAAATGGCTGGGAGCAGAGCGGCTGGCGGCAGTGGCGGCTGGCGGAGGAAACGGCTTTGGGGCTGTGGGCAGTCTGCTTCTGGGGACGGCGGCAGCAGTGGCAGTGGTATTTGTGTGCGGCATTTTGGCTGACATGGTGCGGAAGTGGATTTTTGACAGGGGACATGGGATTATGCTGAAAGTCGGCCCATACCGCAAATTGATGGAAAAGATAGAGAAAGCGGATGCGATGTTTCGATAAAGGCTGGATAGAAAGGATTCTGGACGGAGATGGACATGAGGAAAGAAAAGGACAGGCTGTCCCGGACGAAATGGAATAATCTGCTGGAGAATCTGGCAATCGTGATTCTGGCATTCTATCCCCTGCGGCATATACAGCTGGGGCTGGATTTTTGGGATACCGGATATAATTATGCGAATTTCCAATATATGGGGACAAAGCACATGGATTCCATGTGGCTATTCTCCACCTATCTGACCAATGCGGTGGGGAATATGCTCACAAAGCTGCAGGGTGGGGACACGCTGATGGGGATGAACCTGTACACTGGATTGTTTGCAGGCGCTCTGGCGCTCATCGGTTATTTTTTCTGTACCAGAAAGCTGAAGATGCCGAAAGCGATTGTGTTCCTGGGGGAGATGACGGCGCTGAGCCTGTGCTGGTGCCCTACCGCGTCTTTCTATAATTATCTGACCTATCTGTTTTTCCTGCTTTCGTCCATCCTGCTCTACCTGGGCCTGACGAAGGAAGAAGGCTCCAGGGGCCAAAAAGGGTATCTTGTGGCGGCGGGCGCGTTTTTGGGCGCGAATGTGCTGGTGCGCTTTTCCAATCTGCCTGAGATGGGGATGATCGTAGCCGTCTGGGTGTACGACATCATCCTTTGGCTGGAGGAAAGAAAGCGTGGGACAGAGAGGACATCTGCCGGGGAGGGATTCTGGCGGCGGACTGTCCGCCATACGCTGTGGTGCCTGCTGGGATACGCGGCAGCGTTTTTGGCGATTCTCAGCGATATCCACCTCCGCTACGGCCTCGGGGAGTATGTGGCGGGAATCCGGAGGCTGTTCGCCATGACGGACAATGCGGCGGACTACAAGCCCACCGCCATGATCATGGGAATCCTGGGCGCCTATGTGGAAAACCTGTACTGGGTGGCGCGCATTGGGGGCATCCTGATAGGCGGCATGGCGCTGTTCGCGGTGGCTGGCTGGCTGGAGACGCTGCTCTTACGATTGGAGGAGCAAAAAGGGGCCAAAACGCCTCCCTCAACCGTCGCCAGGGCGATTCCTGCGGCGGCAAGGATTCTGTGGGCTGCCATCTGCGGTGCGGCGCTTTGGCTGCTGTATCGAAAGGGTTTATTTTCTTTCCTGTTCCCCGGCTATGATTCCGTAAGGCATCCCGGGCTTGTCTTTCTGGCTCTGGCGGCGCTGTCCGGCGCTCTGGCGGTGAACGCCAGGACGCTTCATGTGGGTGTCAGGATTCTGTGGAGCGCGGTCTGCGGCTCCATGGTCTGGTGGCTGTATCAGGGTGGTTTCTTTTCTTTCCTGTTCTACAGCTATGACCCCATCTGGCATCCGGGGCCTCTGTTCCTGATGCTGACCATGCTGATTGCCGCCATCCGCATCTTCCACAGGGACAGCCCCAAAGAGGAAAAGCTGATTAGCGGCATGATTATCCTAATCATCATGCTGACGCCCATCGGCAGCAACAACGGTGTCCTGCCCAGCCTGAACAACCTGTTCCTGGCGGCGCCCTATACCCTGTGGGAGAGCTGGCGGTTCCTGCGGCATGTGGGAGAAAAGCGGCTCAAGCGGGGGCTGGCGATTTCGGCCTTTCCCGCTAAGGGGGTTCTGGTATCTTTCCTTGTCCTGTGCCTGTTCCAGTTCGGCGTCTTCGGCGCGGTATTCGCGTTCGCGGAGGCCACCGGGATACAGGACGCGGAGGCCACGGTGGACAATAATGCTGTCCTGCGGAACATAAAAATGAGCCCTCAGAAAGCGGAGTGGATGACGCAGCTGAGCGCCTATGTCAATGAAAACGGGCTGGAGGGGCAGGAGGTCATCCTGTATGGGGGGATTCCGGCCTTGTCGTACTATCTGCAGATGCCCTCCGCGTTCAATCCCTGGAGCGATTTGGCATCCTACAGCTATGAGACCATGGAGCGGGATATGGCGCAGTTGAAGGCCATGATTACGGAAAAGGGGCAGGAGAAGCCTGTCATCATCCTGGAAGATGCCTATGCCTCTCTGTTCCCGCTTTCTGAGGAAGAGTACCAAAAGGTAGGAGAGGATCCCAAGTGGGCGCTCCTGCGGGAATTTATGAAAGAGTTTCGATACGAACAGACTTTCCGGAACGTCAAATTTGCCGTGTATCTTTGATTTTTGTACGAAACCGCATTTCCTGCGGAGTCTAGCGACAGTGGCGGAGGTGGAAAACAGCATGGTTCATATATCATGCTGTTTTTTTGTTGTTTTTTTGTTTGGAATGATTAAAAATCACATAAAATGGCGTAAAATAGAATTGTATTGTAGTTAGAAATTGATATAATAAATAAAAATGACTTAAGGAAAAACGGATGTGGAATAAGCGAGGAGATGAAAAGACGATGAAATCGGGAAAGGATAGATTGGCGAAAAAAAGATAAAATCTGGATTTATCAGGGAGATGCGAAAGAATTGGCAGCTGTATTTTCTGCTGCTTCCTGCGGTCATCTATATTCTTTTGTTTGTATACAAGCCCATGAGCGGAATCCTGATTGCTTTCGAAGATTATAGCCTGAAAAAAGGGATATGGGGCAGCAAGTGGATTGGCTTGGACAATTTCAGCAGGCTGTTTCGCTCCTACTGGTTTCCAATCGCGCTGAAGAATACCCTGACTTTGAGTGTACTGACCCTTTTGATTGGCTTTCCTGTTCCGATTATTCTGGCATTGGCCGTGAATGAATTGCGGCAGGGGCTTTTCCAGAAATCCCTCCAGACAGTATCCTATGCACCCCATTTTATCTCAACTGTAGTCATATGCGGTATGCTTCGGATTTTTCTGAACGCCGAGTACGGAATCATCAATCACTTAATCGGGCTGTTTGGAGCAGATTCTGTTTCTTTCCTGTCAAAGCCTGAACTGTTCAAATGGGTGTATGTACTTAGCGATATATGGCAGAATACAGGCTGGAACGCGATCATTTATTTTGCGGCGCTTTCAGGTGTGGATAAAGCTTTATTGGAGGCCGCGGAAATCGATGGAGCGAACAGACTACAGAGAATACGTTATATCAACTTTCCCGTATTGATACCGACAATCATCATTATGCTTATCTTACAATGTGGAAGCCTACTGAGCGTCGGATATGAGAAGGTATATCTGTTACAGAACGATTTGAATTTGAGTTCATCAGAGGTGCTTTCGACTTATATATACAAAGTAGGGCTCCAGGACAATGATTTTGCTTTTTCTACAGCGGCAGGGTTCTTTAACAGTGTGGTCAATGGAACCATTCTGATAATAGTCAACAGGCTGGCGGGGAAAATCAGCGATTCGAGTCTATGGTAATGGAGGAGGAAGAAATGGGTGCAGAGAACAGATGGAAAAGCTATGGTGGCAGGCGTAAAATGAGTACGCTGAATCTGTCGGATAAGATATTTGTGTTTGCTAATCACATGTTCCTGATATTTGTTTTCCTGATGACATTGTATCCGCTGCTGTTTGTGTTAAGCGCATCTGTCAGCGAACCTGCAAGCGTGACAAAAGGAGAAATGCTCCTTTTTCCAGTGGGATTCACGATGGAGGGATATCGGCATCTGCTAAAATACAAGGATATCTGGAGCGGTTATGGAAATGCCTTTTTTTATACGATTACCGGGACTTTTTTGAACCTGCTTGGTGCTGTACTATGGTGTCAGCCACTGGAACTCTTATTTCACGGAAATGATTTATCTACGGGACAGATCGAAATGGCCCCTGCAGCTGTTTCTGCGGGAAATACTGGCACAGGGGCAGATGGCGGCCGCCAGCATCGAAGGAGCGGATGCGCAGTCGGTACAGGCGCTCATGCAGCAACAGGATACGGCCAATCTGTTGAAATATGCAGTGATGGTAGCGGCCATACTGCCCATGATGGTTTTGTATCCGTTTTTACAGAAATTTTTTGCCAAGGGCGTGATGATTGGTTCGATAAAAGGATGAACCCCAAAATATTTTATATAAAGAGAAGGGAGCAAAGCAAATGAAGAAAAATGAACTGGTAAGGAAAGGATTGGCGCTGATGTTGGCGGGAGTGCTTGCTGTGTCTGTCGCGGGATGCGGAGATTAGGGAAAACAAAGTGAAGGAAGCGCTTCGGATTCCGCAGAGACAAAGGAACAACAGCAAGAACAACAGGCAGAAAGCGATTCCGGGGAGCAGAACGGAAGTTCAGAGGCAGTGAACGAAGGGTGGTTCCTTATCGTAGATGAGCAGATGCAGGACGGATTTTGCGGACATTCAAAATAAGAAAGAAAGTGGAGGTAACAGACAATGGCAAAGACGATTTTTGAGGAACTGGGTGGAAAATACGAACGACAGGGAGATTATCTAATACCGTGCATAGCTTTACCAGCCGAAGAAGAACAGCCGATAGGCACATGGGGGCAACGGCATCTGGACTATCTGAAGCAGTACCGCAAGGTTACATACACCAATCTTCTCACAAGCGGCAGACTGAATACATACCTTGCCGACATCGACAGGCAGGCGCAGGAACGCTTTGAAAGGCTCATAGAGGGCATGAAACAGGCACAGGGCACAACGGAACGCCTAAAGGAAGAAAACGCCTTAGAATGGGTACAACACTTAAATAACATAAGGGCTTGTGCAAGGGAGACTGTGAACAAGGAAATTATTTATAATTAGTGAAGAAACGGTAGGATATCAATATCAAAAATCCTGCCGTTTTTTAATGAGGAACGATTCTTGTTCATGGAATCATTTTCTTGATTGTATTATTCGTTTTGACGCATTATAATATCAGTTATGAAGGAGGTTATTTCAATGTTTGATTACATGAATGTAAAAGAAGCGGCTGAAAAATGGGGATTGTCCGAACGGAGAATACAGGTATTATGTGCTACAGACCGAATCCCCGATGTAATGCGAATCAGCAATGTGTGGCTGATTCCAAAGACTGCATCAAAGCCTATAGACGGGCGTTTTAAGAAAAGAGATAAGGAGGAATCGGACAATGAGTAAGATTTTATTGGTTGAAGATGATATGGAAATCAGTACCATGCTAAAGAATTTTTTGACCACAGAGAAATTTGAGGTAATTACAGCGTATGATGGCAAAAGTGCCCTTGACAGGTTCTTTTCGGATAGTTTCAGTCTGGTTTTGCTTGATTTGATGATTCCTCAGATAAGCGGAATCGAAGTCATGGAAAAAATCAGAGAAAACAGCACTGTCCCGATTATTATTATCTCGGCAAAAGATACCGATTCTGATAAAACGCTTGGTTTAGGTTTGGGAGCAGATGATTATATAACGAAACCGTTTTCCGTCACAGAAGTATTGGCAAGGATAAAAGCAAATATCCGAAGAACTACACAGTATGCTGCAAGTGCCACAGAACAGCAGCCAATACTTCAAACGGGAAACCTTGTCATGAATCTGAATGAGTATTCTGTAACAAAAAACGGCTGTAAAATAGAGCTTACATCAAAAGAATTTGAAATTTTAAAGCTGTTATTGCAGAATCCAAAGAAAGTATATACGAAAGAACAGATTTACTCCCTTGTCTGGAATGATACCTATTATGGTGATGAAAATGCTGTCAATGTCCATATCAGCAGATTGAGGAATAAAATAGAAGATAATCCCCGTGAACCGCAGTATGTGATTACGGTATGGGGAATCGGATACAAATTGGGGGAGTGATAGGATGAGCGATAAAACAATCATATTCTTTTTGGCAGTTGTTGTCTGCTTGCTATTCCTTGTAGTTTTATACCAGCGTTTTATTTTTGGCAGGGGAATACAGGCAAAGATAAGACGGATAAATAAAAAATTGGAGGAAATTTTAGAAACTGGTAGCGACGAGAAAGTAATGGTATTTACGGACAACCCTGTTTTGATGGAATTAGGGGGACAAATCAACCGCCTGCTGATAGACCGACAGAAAATAAGGGCAGATTTTAAAAGGGAAGAAATTTCTTCTAAAAAGATGTTGGCGAATATCTCCCATGACATAAAAACACCTCTAACGGTCATATTGGGTTATCTGGAAATTATGCGTTTGAACCATGCAGATCATGAGATGTTGAAAAAAGTAGAAACAAAAGCGAATCAAGTTATGAATCTTATCAATCAGTTTTTTACATTAGCAAAACTGGAATCTGGCGATACAAATATAAATCTTGGCAAAGTCAATATCAACGAGATATGCAGGGAGAATGTTTTGGAGTTTTATGATATTTTATTGCAGAAAGATTTTGATGTTGATTTGTTTATTCCAGAAACAGCTATTTTTGTGCAGGGGGAGAAAGAAGCCCTGCAAAGGATTTTATACAATTTATTGTCAAATGTAATACGCTACGGCTCCGACGGAAAATATTTAGGAGTTTTTTTGCGTCAAGACAAGAGCAATGTATATATTGATGTGGTTGATAAAGGGAAAGGGATTGAACAGGAATTTGCATCGAATGTGTTTGACAGGCTCTATACAATGGAAGATTCCAGAAACAGGGAAATACAAGGGAACGGATTAGGCTTAACGATTGCGAAGAATCTTGCAAAGCAATTAGAGGGCGATATATTTTTAGACAGCATACCGAATGTCAAAACAACTTTTACAGTAAGCCTCAAAAAAATAACTTATTAAATTCCCTGCGAAAGAAATTCGTAAGAATTAGTCAAGAGTTTTGAAAATCTATATCGCTATAATGATATTCATAAAACACCTTTGGGCGTATTGCTACGTCCGAGAAAGGTGTTACTAAGGAAAGGAGGCAAAAAATGTCTTATATTTTGCAAACAAGCCATCTAAGCAAAACGATAGATGGGAAACAGTTAGTCACAGATGTGAATATCCATGTAAAGAAAGGTGAGGTATATGGATTTTTAGGACCGAACGGGGCAGGAAAAACCACGGTGATGAAGATGCTTACCAACCTTTGGAAACCGACAAGCGGCGCGGTTGCGCTGTTTGGGAAAGCATTGGAAAAAACTTCTTACGAGGTGCTGAAGCGTATGGGAAGTATCATTGAATTTCCTACATTTTATGACCATATGAGCGGAAAGGACAACTTACAGCTTCATTGTGAGTATATGGGGTATTACAACAAGGGCAGCGTGGAGGAAGCTCTTCAGATGCTTGGGCTTTCTGATGCGGCGGATAGGCCTGCGGGCAGTTATTCTTTAGGAATGAAGCAGCGTCTGGGGATTGCCCGTGCCATATTGTGCAAGCCAGAGTTAGTTATCCTTGATGAGCCGACAAACGGTTTAGACCCCGCAGGAATGAAGCAAATCAGAGATTTGTTTCGGATGCTATGTACCGAGTATGGCATGACGCTTATGATATCCAGTCATCTTCTCCCAGAGATAGAAAGTATTGCCGATACAGTTGGCGTTATCCATCATGGAAAGATGATGAAAGAAATATCCATGAAAGAAATTGCAGAAACAAATACGGCGTATATTGAACTTGCCGTAGAGGATACAAAAAAAGCGGCATATGTTTTAGCTGAAAAAATGCAGTTAAGTAATTTTAAAATCGTAAACGATTCGGGGATTCGTATTTATGAGCAGGGTGTCACCACACAAAAGATTTCAAGGGAATTGATGGCAAATGATGTAGAGATTGCTTCCATCAGCCAACATACAGAAAACTTGGAGGACTATTTCTTAAAAGTCACATCGGAGGTGGGAAAATCATGTTAAAGCTTGTCAGACTTGAATGGAAAAAGAATAATATCGGGAAATATTTAGGGGGCGTAATCATTATGGCGGCTCTGCTTGGCTTATTTGTCTTTGCGTTAGCGTTTTTGGGCATTGCCAACGACCCAGATGGGACACTGGATGCTGCGCCTGGGACAGATGTAATCTCCGCTCCTATCGAATTATTTACCAGTATGGCTTTTCTTATTTACACCAGTGTAATGTTGGCATCCTTTATTGTAAGCGCATACAAAAACAAGACCATGAATCTGATGTTTTCCTACCCTATTAAGCGGCAGAAAATCTTAGCTTCCCAAATGATTGCGGTCTGGACTTTTAATTTTGCCGCACTCATTTTAACAAAACTGGCAATTTATATGTGCGTGTTCTTTGGGGCAAAATTTATGCAGTCATCCTTTGCTGTTGATTTTTCAATAGGCAGCCTGTCATTTTATATACAACTGATACTAAAATCAGTGGTAATCGTCAGCATGAGCTTTATTGCCCTGTTTGTCGGGATGGCTTTAAAATCTTCAAAAGCAACGATTGTCACTTCATTTTTGCTGATTTTTCTCACACAGGCGAACATTGGCGATTTCACAATGGCAGGCAACGCAGTATTTCCCATTATTTTGACGGCTATTTCTTTGCTTTTTGCCGCTTTGTCAATCGTAAATGTGGAAAGCAAAGATTTAATGTAGGGGGCGGGGTTATGAATATGAAAAGAATACTGTTAGCGGGGATTTTAGTGATAGCTTTTGGCATATGCGGATGCGGGAATAAAGAAAAAATAGATTCTAACGAGGAATTTTCGGCGGAAGGTATTTCAGAAATTGTATTGGATATTTCCTCTTGGAATTTAAAAGTGATGGCTTCCAGCGATGACAAAGTACACATAGCCTGCGAGGGAAAAGTCGAAGATGACCGTGATATGCAGGTTGTGCAGAAAGATGGAAAACTAATGGTACAGCAGGATGATGATACGGACAAAAATCTGGCGGAGCAATTCTCATTTGGCGAAGCAGGGAAGATAATATTGTATATTCCTAAAGATAATGCTTTTTCCTTAGCCATTAACAATGGTTCGGGAGAGATGGAGTTGGAAGCGGTCAGCATTTCCACTTTGTCCTTGAACAACCAGTCTGGCTATATAACGATGTCTGATTTCATAGCTGAAAGCGCAAAAATAAAATCTCTTTCAGGCGATATTAAAATAACAGACGCTTCATGCACGGATTCTAATATCAATACAGAATCCGCATATGTTACCATGAAAAATACAGTTATTGGAAAGACCGCTGTTTCGACAGATTCTGGCGAAGTGAATATAAGCAACATAAACGGCTATGATTCCCTGTCTGTAGAAACAGGTTCGGGAGATATATCATTGACCCATGAAGCGATGCCAGATAATTTATCCTGCCATATATCCAGTGGTTCGGACGATGTAACCGTACAGCTTAAAAATGCGGAATTCAGTACCGATACGGACGGATGCAAGGATGGGAGCATCGGAAAGGGAGAAAACAGTTTATCTATCATGAGCAACAGCGGAACAGTAATTGTAAAATAGTTTTGGAGTGTAGAAAGATATGGAACAGTATCATTGGATATTTTGCCCTATATGCGATAATAAGACACGCATGAAAATAAGGGAAGATACAGAAATAAAGAACTTCCCTCTGTATTGCCCGAAATGCAGGCAAGAAAGTTTAATCAATGTAAAATCATTAAAAGTAGTTGTTATGAAAGAGCCAGACGCACAGACGCAGAGCCGATGAATTTGTGAAATAAAATCACAGTTTGTCGGCTTTGTTTTATTTCATAAGGTTTTAAGGCGAACGCCCACCATATAAAAAAACGGTGTATTGGTGGGCGGTTATGCTATGCCCGAAAAGACTTAACAGACACTCTCCAGACCTGTTTTTGAAGTTTGGAGGGTTTTTTATGTTCTTTTTTCGGGCAGTAATCCATCTGCTCATGCAATGCAGAATTTATACATACATAGCATATCGGGGATTGGCAGGAAGCCAGTTAAAAAAATCCCTGCTTATGCAACGCTACTTCTCACCATGAAACCAGAAGTAGAATCTCCACTTAACAGAATATGTATCTCCTATAACCGCAGAGGTCACAGAGCCTTTGCGGTTTTTCTTTTGTCGTTTTTTATCAGATTATGCCACAGGGCTGTTTCCGCTGTTGGCTGTCGTTCGCCGCCACAAAGGAGATTGCGGCGGTGGCAGGGCTTACCGAGAGGGCGGTCTACAAACGCCTTGAACGGCTCCGTAAAAAATTGAAGCCTATTTTTTATCCTTTCGGGGAAATTTAACCATTTCCACGGGCTATTGGGTGGGAGGGCAATTCTCCCGCTCAATTTTTTTCGGGAGGAAAGGAAATGGCATACGGGGCAAAGACATATACGCTTCGGGAGGAATCCACGGAAAGCGGCACAAGGTATTTAATCAGTTTTAAGGACGGGCAGGGGGAACACCACGAGATAGAAGTGTCCGAGAAACTCTTTCTTGAATTTCGGCAGATGGAAAGGAGGAACAGGAATCTTCAGCAATGGAACCAGCGGCACAGGGAGTTTAACGAGGTATGGGACGAAACGCTTTACAGACGTGCGTTGAGAGTGCCTAAAACGCTTGATGAAAGCATGATTGAGAAAGAACGGAATGAACTGTTTTACAAAGCGGTTGCCCGACTGCCAGAGATACAAAGGCGGCGTTTCCTGCTCTATTACGAGTATGATTTTAATTTCTACCAGATTGGCGGGATGGAGCATTGCACCGCTTCCGCTGTCCAGAAGTCTGTTTCGGTTGCAAGGGAGAAAGTCAAGGAAGAAATGAGGAAGTATCTCCAATCTTAACGATTACTGCCCGAAAAAGATGGATTAGTACAGTATAACGATAATAAATATGCTAGATTACAGAGGGCATTCATTGACAGGGTCTGGCTGGAAAATGTGGGAATGGAATACCCCAAAACCGTAGAGGAATTATATGAGACACTGAAAGCTTTCAAGGAAAAGGATGCCAATGGGAACGGAGATTCTACGGATGAAATTCCTGTTTCAGGCGACACAAATGCCAGCTGGTATCTTGCGGTCATGAGCGCATTCGGCATGCCTGTGTCCGATACAGCGTATGGCCTGATGCTGTCAGATGGAACCGTTACCTTGGCACAGACGACAGAGAACTACCAGGCGTATTTGACGTATATGAACCGGCTTTACAGCGAAGGATTGTATGATGAAGCGGCTCTTGTCCAGAACAGTGATGAATTTGTGGCGAAGGCCAGAGACGGATGGGTGGGTACATTCGGCGCGGCTGCTCCGTTTGTGACGCTTGGCCAGGATGCTTCCGTGGATGCCGGTTATATGGCTCTGGGAGGTCTGACCTCGGAGTGGAATGCTACAGGCGCGTTCCCTCTTGCAGCCGGTGTCAGCAGTGGGGTGAAGCTGCTGGTCAAGGCGGATACGGCGTATCCGGAAGCGATTGTCCGCCTGATCGACTATTTCTACACGGATGATGGAATCCTTATGGCGGCCAAGGGCACTGAAAAAAGCGTGAAGATGGAGGAGAACCCGTTTGACGCATCCTATCAGCAGGCTATCACTTTTATTCCGGACGGAGAGGAAGACAATTATGATTCTGCGGAGGCGTACCGGTATAAGAAGGCGATCATCAACGAAGGGTTCAATGTGATAAAGTCCATGGAGGGATCGGAATACAGCTTTGTAGATTCTGCATCAGATGAGCTGCTGGCCAGTGAGGAAGTCGCAAAGACCTACGGCTGGAGCGTGCTGATGGAAAGAAGAATCAGGGAGACGGGGACGGTTGACGTAATGCCTGCCTTGCTGTATCAGGAGAGTGAAGCGAATCGGAGGAACACGCTGTACACAGATATCAGTAATTACATTCGCCAGGCTGCCGCACAGTTCATCAGCGGGGAACTGGATCCGGAGACGGATTACGAAAGTTATCTGAATACCCTGAAGCAGATGAAGCTGGAAGAGCTGATTCAGATTGAGCAGGCGGCTTATGACCGCATGTACTGATTGCGCAAGAGGATTGGAAAAGCCTGCCGGTAGAGCGGCTTGGCAGGCTTTTCCGGATCTATACGATTTTTCTGTAGGTTTTCCGCAGAGCGGAGGGCGTAATGTGATACTTTTCCTTGAAGACCTTATTGAAATGGCTGAAGCTGGCGAAACCTACATTATAAGAGATGTCTTCCAGCGAATCCTGTGAGAAAATGATATCATTGTACGCTTTCTCCATTTTCAGGTTCAGGATATAGCTGTGTAGCGTGGTATGAAAATATTTCTTCATAAGCCGGGCCAGATGGCTGTGGCTGTAACCGGACAATGACAGCAAGGCCGGAAGACCGATTCGGATATTGTCGGGCTCCGCCATCTGCGCCAAAGCATTTGCCAGATCTTGAGGACAGGGATTCGGCTTTTGGAGCGAGATTTCAGAAATATATTTTATGAAGGTACATAACAGATATTTATATTCGTAGGTGTAGTATGACTCAGTCTTTGTGCTGGTACAGGCGTGTATAATGTCAAAGACTTCCTGGCCGCAGGTCATAATGGCCTGGTCAGCAGCCGAGAGTTCCTTCAGAAAATGATTGTTGAAGGCAGTGGCAAAAAGCGAAAATTCATTATATTCGATGGAAAGCGACATGATTTTGGCATTGGAAGATTGACTGATGAAACGGTGATAGTCTTTCGGACACAAGATCATAAAATCTCCCCATTTCATCTGGTATCTGGCATCGTTAACCTGATGAAGGATAGAACCATCCAGGACCATGACGATTTCGTAGAAATTGTGGCAATGGTAGATAGAAGTCAGCTTGCGCTCCGCAACAATCTGAAAGATATAGTTATTGTCTTCCAATACACAAAAATCGTCAAACAGGTAGGTTTGCTTTTGCATGGAAATCACCTCGCGGATATGGAATCATCTCTTTGATTCCATTATAGCATCATAATGGAAAAATGAAAGTACTGGGATTTATAAACTGAAAACAAGAGGAGAACAGAAGATATGTTGCTGACTTTGTTTTCTGTCATTGCCGCTTCTGTGAATAGTACGCTGTTACATAAGACGCAGCCTTATGCGAAACAGGAAGTATATCGCTTCAATCTGTACTGTGCTGTAATCTGGTGCGCCATGCTGCTGCTCTTTAACGGCGGATTTCCGGAGCTGAACCAGGATGTCATGTTCTGGGGATCGATATATGGAATCGCACAGGTATTGTTCTTGCTGTTCAAGACCAAGGCCATGGCAGCCGGGCCGGTATCTGTTACGACGCTGATTGGAAATTGTTCTCTGTTGCTTTCCACGGCGGTCAGCGTCATGGTGTGGAAGGAGCCGCTCGGGACAGGGAAAGCGGTGGGGATACTTCTGCTGCTGTTCGCAGTCTTTATCTGTACTTATTCCGGATCGAAAGGAAATGCTACGAAGAGATGGAAAGCCTATAGCATAGGATACTTTGTATTTTCAGCATCCGTTGGAATCGTTTTTAAGTTCTTCTCACATTCGGGAATCGGCGACCAGGCGAATGGCATGATGCTTCTTGCTTCGATGGTCATGATTCTGCTGCTGTCCGGGCTAAGCGGAATGGACCGGGTGCAGCATGGCAGGAGTGGCAGTATGTCGCTGTCAATGGGGAAGATCTCGCCGGGACTGGTCTTTTCCTGCGGGATTCTGAGCTGTTTTTATAACAGGCTGAATGTATATCTGTCCGGTGCATTGCCGGGAACCATTTTTTTCCCGGTATTTAATGGAGGAACCGTTATTGTATCTTTCGCTCTGGGAAAACTGGTGTTGAATGAGAAAATCAATCAGCGGCAGGTTCTGGGGTTAGTTCTGGGAATCGCTGCGATTCTGGTCATTGGCCTATGAGAAGGAGAAGATGATGATAGAATTCGAGAACAGGCTTCCATGTATGCATGTGGGAGAAATTCAAAATGGATCATATAATAATATAGAGGCTGGTTTCCCAGGCGTCTTCACAACGAAGGACACGAAACTGGGAGAATTCATACATCAGTTGAGAGTCGATATCATGAGTGACAGAAGGCTGGTATTTATCGATCATAAAATCCTGGTATGCTGCATCAACTGGATTCGGGACCATGTTCATGTCATGAAAGGGTTCATGCATTGGGAACATGACCTGAGCTCTTTTTTGGATTTTATTCTGGAAAATCAAAGTGAAGAAGGATTTTTTTATGAACTGATAAAGCAGTATGACGATTACCACTGGAAGTATGTGAATCCGGACTGTTACAAAATGTACCCGGAGGACAATCTGGCGCTGGTCAGGCTGGAGATAGAAGCGGATGTTGAGTACCTGGTGGTGGAAGGGGTCAGGCGGGTCTTTCAGGTGACCGGAGACGAGAGCTGGCTGGCCTGGGCGCTGCCGAAACTGGAAAAGGCGATTCGCTATATCATGAACAGTCCCAAAAGATGGGATGAGGAGCATGGATTGGCGAAAAGGGCGTTTACCATCGATACATGGGATTTCGTGTATGGAGTGCCCGGAGATAACCGGAAACTGGAGGAAGATACGCCCATGTCCATCATGCATGGGGATAATTCCGGACTTTATCAGGCAATGCTGCAGCTTGCCTGGATGAACCTGCGCCTGAAAAAGCCGGAGAGAGCGGCCTATTGGGAAGAAAAAGCCCATTGCCTGCAGGAAAATATGTTCCGGTATTTGTGGAATGGAAGTTTTTTTATACATCAGCTTCACTTGAATCATGCGGGAGCTGATGAACTGGAGAGGAGCAGGCTTTCCCTGTCAAATGTGTATGATATCAACCGAGGAGTGACATCGCTGGAACAGTCCCGGGCAATTATCAGGGAATACAAGAGACGCCGGAATCTGACGGAAGCGTTTGCCGAGTGGTTTACAATCGACCCGCCCTATGAGGATTTTGACGGTTATCGGGCAGGACAGTATGTGAACGGTGCCATATCGCCTTATACGGCTGGTGAGCTTGCGAAAGCGGCATTCCGGAATGGGTATGAAGAATATGGATGGGATATCATACAGAGACTTATGAGTATGTATGAGCGCGATCAGGGTATCTTCTTTCTCTATTCACCTAAAAATCAGATGCCGCAGAACCAGCAGGGCCCCAGCGCATGGGGAGCCGCGGCTTTGCTGAGCGCGATTGACGAGGGACTGGCAGGAATCGAGGATTTGGACACCGGTTACCGAAAGTTGGCTTTTTCTCCTCGCTTTCCGGTGACGGATTATACAGAGCTCCGGTATACCACTGGTTACGAAAAAAGCGGAGCAATGGTGGATGTCAGGTATATACTGAAGGAGGAGGGGATGCGCTATGATATTGCCTATCCGGGAGAAGAAGTGGCAGCGCATATCTTATTGCCGGGCGGGAGGCGATGCAGGCAGGTGCTCGTAAATCTTCAGAAAGCCATATTTGCGGAAGAGCAGGTGGGTGAATCTCTCTATGTGAATTTTAAAGGGAAGGTAAGCGGTAAGATAAGCATTCAGATACTGTTCGAACAGGACTGATTGGACATGTCCTGAATAAGAGGAACTTCAGCAGGATGTAAAAATCACCCTGCTGAAGTTCTTTATCCATGGCAATAGGATATTACAACAGCTGCAGCCCCACTTTCTCCGCTTCTTTCATGATATCAGCGGGCCACAGGGAACACTGCACTTCCCCGATATGGGCCTTGCGCAGGAAGAACATGCAGATGCGGGACTGCCCGATGCCGCCGCCGATGGTGAAAGGCACTTCCTCGTTAATCACTGCCTGATGAAAAGGCAGTTTGGCCCTTTCCATGCACCCGGCGGCCTCCAGCTGGCGCAGCAGCGCGTCCTTGTCCACCCGGATGCCCATGCTGGACAGCTCCAGGGCGATATCAAGGACAGGATAGTAGACGATGATGTCCGCGTTCAGGGCCCAGTCGTCATAGTCCGGCGCCCGCCCGTCGTGGGGTTTGCCGTTCCCCAGAGCGCCGCCAATCTGCATCACGCAGACGGCGCCCTTGGCCTTTGCTATGTAGTACTCTCGCTCCTTGGGCGTGTTGTCCGGGAACATCTCCTCCAGCTCGCCCATGGTGACGAAGAAGATGTCGTGGGGCAGGATTTCTTCTATATAATCATAGTGGATGGACATGTATTTTTCCGTCTTGCGCAGGACTTTGTATACAGTGCGGACAGTGTCCTTTAAGGTGTCCAGGGTGCGGTCTTCTTTCCGGATGATTTTCTCCCAGTCCCATTGATCCACATAGATGGAATGGATATTGTCCGGTTCCTCGTCCCTGCGGATGGCGCTCATGTCCGTGTAGAGCCCTTCCCCCACGGAAAAGCCGTACTTCTTCAATGCATAGCGCTTCCACTTGGCCAGGGACTGGACGATTTCGGCTTCCCTGCCGTCCTGGTATCTGATGTCGAAAGAGACCGGGCGCTCTACGCCGTTCAAGTTATCGTTCATGCCGGATTTCGGATCCACCATGAGCGGGGCGGATACCCTCAGAAGATGCAGGCGCTCTGCCAGCAGCGTCTGGAAAAAGTCCTTGACCTTCTTGATGGCAATCTGCGTATCGTACAGATTCAGGCCGGACTGGTAATTTTTTGGCAGTGAAAAGTTTGACATAAAGGTTAATCCTTTCTTTGAGATACAGTTTCCATTTTCTATTTAACAGCTTTTCGGGGGATTTTGCAATAGTTTTTTATATTTTTGGAGCGGAACTATGATATAATAGGCTTATTCGCGGCAGAGAGCCGCCATTGGACACATGGAGGTAAATTTGTATGGCGACATATGCCATTTCTGACATTCACGGTGAATATGATATGTTTCTGGAATTGCTTGAGAGAATAAAGTTAAAGGATACGGACACCCTGTACATCCTGGGGGATATCCTTGACAGAGGACCGCATCCCGTAAAAGTGCTGCAAAAGCTCATGGAAATGCCCAATGCAATCTGCCTGGTGGGAAACCATGAACTGATGGCGCTGGAGTGCCTGGAGTTCCTCTGCAAGGAAATCACGGAGGAATCAATTGATGAAATGGATCCCAGGATGATCGGGAATCTGCTGAGCTGGCAGGGGAATGGGAGCGTGACCACCACAGATGAGTTCCATAAACTGGATAGGGAGGCGCGGGAAGATGTCATTGAGTTTCTGAGGGAACTCCTGATATATGAGGAACTGACCGTGAACGGAAAGGATTATCTGCTGGTGCATGGAGGTCTGGGGAACTATTCTCCTGAAAAGCAGATAGAGGACTATTCACTGGAAGAGCTTGTGTGGGACAGGGCGGATTATGAGACGCAATATTTCGATGACATATATGTAGTCACAGGGCATACGCCCACGCAGTACATCGAAGGGAATCCGAAACCCGGCTATATCTGTCGCAAGAATAATCATATCGCAATCGACTGCCAGTGCTATGTGCCGGGAGGAAGACTTGCGGCAATCTGCCTTGACACAGGGGAAGAATTCTATTCATCGGCAAAGAATTGAAAATCCCATGCATCCCAATGCTCTGCTGTAAACGGAAGCCGGGAGTTCAGAAGATGGCATAAGGTCTTTTAACCGGCTTTGGAAGATGTAAAAAAGCCCTTGCATAAAAAGAACATGTGTGCTAAACTAAATAAGAACATATGTTCTAATTTTGCGAGAAAGAAGCGATAGCAAGAGGTACAAGGGACATGGAATATCTGAAGAATCCTCAGGATAAGGCCATAGAAGACAAGCTGCAGATACTGACAGACGCGGCGAAATACGACGTGGCCTGCACCTCCAGCGGCGTGGACCGTCCGGGGGATGGGAAGAGCATCGGCAGCTGCGTGGCGGCAGGCATCTGCCATAGTTTTTCCGGCGACGGGAGGTGTATTTCCCTGCTGAAGATTCTCCTGACCAACGAATGCGTCTACGATTGCAAATACTGCCGCAACCGCAATTCCAGCGACATCCCCAGGGCCACGTTCACCCCGGAGGAAGTCTGCACCCTGACAATGGAATTTTACCGCAGGAATTATATCGAGGGCCTTTTTCTAAGCTCCGGCATCATAGGCAGCCCCACGTTTACCATGGAGCTGATTTACCGCACGGTCTGGCTTCTGAGGAACCGCTACCGGTTCAACGGCTATGTCCATGTAAAGGCCATCCCGGGAGCGGCGCCGGAGGCCATCGAACAGACAGGTTACCTGGTGGACAGGATGAGCGTCAATTTAGAGCTTCCCACCGCAGAGGGCCTGCGCAGTCTTGCGCCCAATAAGCACCGAAAGAGCATCCTCACGCCCATGCGGCAGATTCAGAATGGCATCCAGATAAACAGGGGCGATCTGGTGCTGTACCGGAATGCCCCTAAATTCGTGGGAGGAGGCCAGTCCACCCAGATGATTATCGGCGCCACACCCGAGAGCGATTACCAGATTATCAATGTGGCGGAGAATCTGTATCGGAAATTTGAATTGAAAAGAGTCTTTTATTCGGCTTTCGTGAATGTGACAGGGGATAAGAGCCTGCCCGCCTTGCCCGGAGGGCCGCCGCTGCTGCGGGAGCACAGGCTGTATCAGGCGGACTGGCTGCTGCGGTTCTACGGATTCAGGGCGGAGGAACTGCTGGACGAGAAACGGCCTTTCTTCAACGTGATGCTGGATCCCAAGGAAGACTGGGCAGTGCGCCATCTGGAGCGGTTCCCGGTGGAAATCAACCGGGCGCCCATAGAGGAGCTGCTGCGGGTGCCCGGGATAGGCGTGAAGAGCGCCCGGCGGATCGTGGCGGCACGCAGGAGCGGCAGCCTGGCCTTTGGGGATTTGAAGAAGATTGGAGTCGTGCTGAAGCGGGCGCTGTACTTTATCACCTGCAACGGCAGGATGATGTATCCTGTGAAGCTGGATGAGGATTCTATCGTGCGAGGCCTTACCAGCGAAAAGGACAGGGTACAGTTCGGGAGCGACGGCATGAGCTACAGGCAGCTGTCCCTGTTTGACGACGCCGCTTTCACGCGTCCGGTTACAGTGCAGGAGCGGCAGCAGGCCGCGGTGGGGCAGCTGTGAGACAGGGTGTTCCACAGTAGGACTGTGACCGGGATTGGCAGTATCGCCGGCAGTTCTTCAGCCGGTGACATTCTGCGGCGGATGAAGCGGGCCGGGAGCAGGAGATGATGCGCAGGCGGAAAGGGACATATATGATTGTATACAGGTGCGAAGATACACTGGAGAGTGTTTTTACCGCTATCTATCAGGCGTATGAAGAAAAACGGAATCACAATGACACTTATTTAAGCCTGACGGATGATCCGATGCTGTTTGCGGAGGATATCCCGGTGGTGGCAGATGAGGAGAAGACCCGTAAGGTCATGGGAACCTTGCGGCGGCGCTTCGGCTGGGAGGACAGTGAAAAACTCTGCATGGCGCTGGCCTCGGAGGACGAGGGAAAGGCCCAGGCCGTCTATAGAACCGTAGTACAGGGACTGCGGGGGAGATGCGGCAGGGGACATCTGTTCGACAATCTGGCGGACAGCCAGGTCTACAAAGCTTTTGCGCTTGCCAGAGGCGTGTCCACAGAGGCAGGACATCAGAAGCAGTTCCTGCGCTTTCAGGAGCTGGAGGGAGGCATGCTGTATTCCAGAATCGGGCCGAAGAATGACGTGATGGTTTTTCTGATGCCCCACTTTGCCGACAGGCTGTCCATAGAGAATTTCGTCATTTATGACGAGAAGAGGAATCTGTTCGGAATCCACCCCGGACAGGGGCGGTGGTATCTGCTGCGGGGAGAGGAGGCGGACAGGCCTGCAGGGCTTCGGTTCTCGGATAAGGAGTTGCAGTATCAGGAACTATTCCGACAATTCTGCCATAGTATAACCATAGAGGAGCGCAGGAACAGAAAGCTCCAGGCGGGCATGCTGCCGCTGCGGTTCCGGGAGTATATGGTGGAGTTTCAGTGAGGGGCGCATGGCAGTGGCTCCTGCCAGGGCGGAAATCATCCGCCGGCCGTGTGAAAATGCTGGTAAAAATAATTGTTTACTTTTCAGGCATTTAGGATATAATGAGAATTGGAGGGAAAGGTTGGGACTGTGAGAGGAAAGCGTGGCAGACGGGTTGTCAGCGAAAGGAAGGAAAAATGATAAAGGAGATTCAGTTAACCCCAAATGAAGTCCAGCATTTCGTCAATGTGGCTTCCAGATGTGATTTTGAAATCGATATTTCCTACAACAGATATATCGTCGATGCAAAATCCTTTTTGGGAGTGTACGGACTGGACTTCCGCAAACCTTTGAAGGTGTCTTATGAGGGATACGATAAGGATTTTGAGGAGCTGCTGAAAGCACTTGCGTTCGAAAACTGAATCACGGCTGCCGGAAAATATCGGAACGGATTTTCAAAAAGGCGAAGATAGTAAAATGACTCCCTGTGTCAGATAGAATTTATGGTATCTGCACGGGGAGTTTTGTGTTATACTGCAAACAGTTGGAATTTACAGATGGAAGGAGAACATTCCATGGAAGAAGAGTGTTTCAGGGAAGTCCGGGCGGGAGTGGAGGAGCCCAAAGAGGGCAGCGCGAATCCGGAGGAGGTACGGGTCTCCGTGCGCAGACTGGTGGAATTCATCCTGCGCCACGGAGACATCGACAACCGCTATCATGCGTCGCCGGACAATGCCATGCAGGAGGGCGGCAGAATCCACCGCATGATCCAGCGCAGGATGGGGGCGGAATATCAGGCGGAGGTGCCGCTGAAGATGACCTTTCCGGCGGACGGATATATGCTCAGCGTGGAGGGGCGGGCAGACGGCATCATCCGGAAGGACGGCAGCGTGACCATCGATGAGATTAAGGGAACCTACCGTGACCTGTTCAGGATAATCGCGCCCATGCCGCTGCATGTGGCGCAGGCCAAGTGCTATGCCTACATATATGGTTCCCGGCAGGGCCTGGAAAAAATCGGCGTGCGCATGACCTACTGCCATATGCCGTCCGGGGAGATCCGGTATTTCCACGAGGAATATGAATTTGAAAAACTGGCGGAGTGGTTTGACGGCCTGCTTGCCGCTTACCGGAAATGGTCGGACTATTCCTGGAAATGGCGCGCTGTACGGACAGATTCCATTGCGGGGCTGGAATTCCCCTATCCCTACAGAGAGGGACAGAAAGAGCTGGCTGCCCATGTGTATCGCACCATTTACCATAAGAAGAAACTGTTCCTGGAGGCTCCCACGGGCGTGGGCAAGACGCTTTCCACCATCTACCCGGCCGTTCAGGCTATGGGAAAAGGGATGGGAGAGAAGGTTTTCTATCTGACGGCCAAGACCATCACCAGGACGGTGGCAGAGGAGGCGGTTCGCATCCTGCGGGATAAGGGCCTGCGTCTGAAGAGCGTCATTCTGACCGCCAAGGAAAAAATATGCTTTATGGACGAAGCGGAGTGCAATCCGGAATGCTGTCCCTATGCGAGAGGACATTATGACCGGGTCAACGATGCCGTGTTCGACATGCTCACTTCCGAGGAGAGCTTTGACCGGGAGACGATTGCGGCCTACGCGGAAAAGCATAGGGTCTGTCCTTTTGAGATGTGCCTGGACGCCAGCGTGTTCGCGGACGCTGTTATCTGCGATTACAATTATCTCTTCGATCCCCATGTGTATCTGAAGCGCTTCTTTGGGGAAAGCGTGGCCGGGGACTACATTTTTCTGATTGACGAGGCCCACAATCTGCTGGAGCGGGGCAGGGAGATGTACAGCGCTGTCCTGGAGAAAGAGGCATTCGTGGAATTGCGCAGGGAGCTAAAAAAGACAATTGTGTCAGAAAAAGAAAGGAAGAGGAGAAATGGGAAAAAACCTGATGTTTCCGGGCAGATGAGCCTTGACATGGCACTGTTTCCGACAGCTGTGTCATGTGCGGACGGGATAGGCGGAGGGCAGCCGGATGCCATTGACCAGACAGGTACCGTTTCCCCGGAAGCGGAAAATGCCGCCCGGAGAGAGCGGGAGGAAGGGCCGGACAGGGAAATCCACAGGCAATTGCGGGGAACGGGTGCGTATGATGAGGAGGACGGGACGGCTGATTGGGAATCGCGCGCTGCAGAGAGGCATGATGCCGGGAATGGGGATGCCGGGGACGGAGGAGAGGACCGGGAAACGCAGGACGCGGATGCTGACGGGGATGGGGAGGCCCCGCCGCAGGCCGCGGATGGACACTATGGCAGAAGGAGCGTCCTCGCCAGGCAGGGCTATGCCGAAAAGATGATGTACCATCTGGAGAAGTGCAACCGGGAGCTTTTGACCCTGAAGCGGCAGTGCGAGGACTACTGTCTCGTGGAGAGCATAGAGGCTTTTGTGGAAAAGCTGATGAGATTTCAGGAGGTCTGCGAGGATTATCTCTCAGAGCAGGAGGACAGACAGCCTCCTGTCCGGGACATGCTGCTGGACTTCTATTTCGCGGTGAGCCACTTCTTTGCCATCTATGAGCTTGTGGATGAAAATTATGTGAAGTACACACGGCTTGACGAGGACGGCAGGTTTTTCCTGAAGCTGCTGTGCGTGAATCCGGCGGGGAATCTGGCGAACTGTATGCTGCGCGGGCGCAGCACTATCCTGTTTTCCGCTACCTTGCTGCCCATCCAGTATTATAAGAAGCTTTTGGGAGGGGAGCCGGAGGATTATGAGGTCTATGCCCGGTCCGTGTTCCATCCGGACAGGCGCGCCCTGCTCGTGGCCAGCGATGTGACCAGCAAGTACACCAGGCGCTCCGAGGACGAATATGGGAACATTGCGCGGTATATCGAAGAGATTGTCAGAAACCGCCACGGCAACTATATGGTGTTCTGCCCCTCCTATGCTTTCCTGCGGACAGTCCACTTAAGATATGTGGATAACTTCGGGGGAGAGGGGCGGGAGTGCATCCTGCAGAGCGAATCCATGAGCGAGGCGGACAGGGAGGCTTTCCTGGACAGGTTCCGCAGGCTTAAGAGTCCGGAAGAGGAGGACAGCATCCTGATCGGCTTCTGTGTGCTGGGCGGGATATTCAGCGAGGGCATCGATTTGAAGCATGACAGCCTGATCGGCGTGATGATCGTGGGCACCGGCCTGCCCCAGGTCTCCCGGGAAAAGGAAATCCTGAAAGCCTATTTCGACAAAAACGGGGAGAACGGCTTCGACTATGCCTACCGGTACCCCGGTATGAACAAAGTCCTGCAGGCGGCCGGGCGGGTCATCCGCACCGCGGAGGATGTGGGCATCATCGCGCTGCTGGACGAACGCTTCCTGCAGCCTGCTTACCGCAGGCTCTTCCCCAGGGAGTGGGAACAGTTCGAGACCGTGACGGTCAATGAAGCGGCGAAGCGTGTGGAACGCTTCTGGGACCAGTGGCTATGAGGGTTTCCGGGTTTTTGCTTCAGGCAGGATCGGGCGGGAAGGGCTTTTTGTGGATTTTGGGTAAATCTGGAAATGACAATGTGGTTATATAAAAATGACAGATGTGTAAATGTGGATAACTCTGTGGATTTTGTGGATTTTTTGGGGACAGAACTTCCATAAAATGACATTTGGATCAAGTTATCCACAAAACGGCCCTTAAAAAGGCAAAAAACGGTACTGGACTGGTCAATGAGAATCGCGCCGTATTCCGCTGTCTTTTTTTCATACAATCTGCAAAATAAATATTGACATATAATATTATATGGCGTATAGTATAGGCATCAGGTAATATTATACAGCATATAATATTGCATCGAAATATAATAATGTGGATAGATAAGGAGCGGATCAGATGGTATTTAACACAGGCGCGGCGCTATTAGACGCCATCGTGCTGGCCGTCGTGTCCAAGGAGCCGGAGGGGACCTATGGGTACAAAATCACCCAGGAGGTCCGGCAGGTTATCGAGCTGTCGGAGTCCACGCTTTATCCTGTGCTGAGGAGGCTGCAGAAGGATGAATGTCTGGAAGTATATGACATGGAGTGCGCGGGCAGGAACAGACGGTATTATAAGGTAACCAGCAGAGGCTGGGCACAGCTGAAGCTGTATGAGAGCGAGTGGCGGCGGTACGCTGACAAAATTACGGGATTGTTTGAAGGAAGGATAGGGTTATGAACAGAGCGGATTTTATGAACCAACTGGAAAGCCTGCTCACGAGCATCGCGCCTGCGGAGCGGGAGGAGGCAATACAATATTATAATGATTACTTCGATGATGCCGGTGAGGAGAATGAGCAGGAGGTCATAGAGGCTCTCGGCAATCCGGCCAGAGTGGCGGAGAATATCAAGCGCGACCTGCTGGGGAACGGCTACGGCGAGAAGACAGTGCGGAAAGCCCAGGCCTCTGACAGGGCCCTGATGGAATATGGCAAGGAGCCGGATGCCGAGCAGGAGCAGACCCAGGAGGCGGGGAGCGGCATTGGAGACAATGGCCGGAACAGGCAGAACGCCGATGCGGCCTATGGGCGGGGAGGAGCCGGCGGGGCAGGCGAAAAATCGTCCTGGAATTTTCAGCAGGAGAAAGCGGATGCCGATAAGGAAACGGCCCGGCAGAACTGGAATCCCTTTGACGGATACGGGCGCAGCCAGGAGTCCGATACGGGAGAGGACGCGTACAGATGGAGCCATGACACCGCAGGATGGTTCGGGGAGAAGCCTGAAAAATCCGGGAAAGGCAAAATGCCTGTCTGGGCTGTGGCAGCGCTTGTGACGGTGCTGATATTGGCTTCGCCTGTGCTGGCGGGAGTAGTCCTGTCGATTCTGGGAGTGGTATTCGGCGGCCTTGCCGGATGGTTCGGTATGATTCTGGGCTTCGGCGTGGCGGCGGTCTGCCTGCTTCTGGTGTTCGTGGTGCTGCTGATCACAGGCATCATATGTTGCTTTACCAATCCCTGGGTGGGGATGGCCATGCTGGGCGGCGGACTGATATGCGGCTGCTTGGGGCTCGTCTTCCTGATGCTGACTGTGGCCATGGCAGGGATTGTCACGCCTGCCATCTTCAGGGGAATCGGCTGGATATTCCGTTCCCTGAAGAAAATGAGGAAAAAGACGGCCGGCGTATAGACGGATTGTTGCTGAAGGAGTAGGTTTCCCGGCGGTTGAAAAATGTTCAGATGGAGGTAGAGGATAGATGAAGAATTTCATGAAAGGCTGCGCAGTCACCGCGCTGATATTCGCTGTCCTGGGGTCGGCGCTGGCGTTCGTGGGCAGCAGTGTGGCGGGCAGGACCACGATTGGACAGGTAGTGGAGACTGTAACGAAAGGCAGGGTCCATGTGGATCCGTACAGATGGTGGATTTGGCAAGTCGGTATGGGCGACGATATTATAGATGCCGGGATTGCGGATTTCGACGAGCTGCTGCCGGAGTATGGAGACAGTAGTGTCGATGATGTTGCTGGCGAGTACCAGGAACCTGTGGAGGATGATCCGGTCACGTTTGTAAGCGAATATGAAATTGCCAAGGGCGATGTGGAGAAATTCTGTCCCGGCGCGGATATCCGCAATCTGGAAATCGATGCGGGCGGCTGCGCCTTCACGGTGTTGGAATCGGAGGATGACTTCCTGTATCTGGAGGCATACAACGCCTATAAATTTCAGAGCTACCTGAAAGGGGCTACTCTGCATGTCAAGTCCGAAAGCAAATCCGGCGTGAACTGGACGGAATCGGACAGATGCGAGATTATTTTGTATGTGCCCCATGGGTACCGGTTTGAAAAGGTGGAGGCCGATTTAGGCATGGGATATCTGAACTTCGGAGATCTGTATACGGATGAACTCTCTCTGGAAGTGGGAGCAGGGGAGATTGATATCACCTATCTGGAGGCGCGGAAAGCGGAGATATCCGTGGGCGCGGGTTCTGTAGTCATTGATGATATGAGCGTGGACCGGCTGGAGGCAGAGGTGGGAATGGGAAGCTTTCAGACGGGCGGAAAGTTAAACGAGGAGGCGGATATCGAATGCGCCATGGGATATGTGGAGATGTACCTGAGTGGAAAAGAGAGTGATTTCAACTATGATCTGGGAGGCTCCATGGGCAATGTAGAGATAGGAGACATGAGTTTCAGCGGTTTCGGCCAGGAGAAGAAGATAGTGAACGGCGCCTCCAAAAACATAGAGGCGGAATGCTCTATGGGGAACATAACCATCCTTTTCACGGAATAGTCATGGAACGGTTTCTGCTGTGTCAACGGCGGCCCCGCGGCGTGGTTACGTCCGGCGGGGCCGCCGTTTTCGCGCATCCGGTTCCTCTTTCCCATAAGCCCGGATCCCTGTGAAGCTTTACGGTTCCACGAACAATCCGGATTTTTTCAGGGCGGGCCGTAGTCCCAGGTAGATTATGGAGGCGGCTATGACTGCCACGACCGCGTTCACTCCGGTGGTGAGGGTGGCGATTTTCGCCAGCGCCGCGGAGATGTCCTGGGGCACTCCCAGCAGATAGGTCTTGTAGAAATAGCCCACCACGGGGTCTGCCACCACGTTGAAGGCCATGCCGCAGAAGCAGGCGGCGATGGTGGCGGCAGTGACTTTCTTAGGGTCATGGGCGTCGCTGATATGGAAGATTTTATGGGCCACCAGGCCTGTGATCAGGCCGATGCAGAGCTTCAGGAAGAAAGTCTTGGGCGCGCTGGTCACGTAGGAGGTGGTCAGGTCGCCGATGGTCATGCCCACGGCCCCCGCAAGGCCGCCCCAGTAGCCGCCCAGCAGCAGCGCCGCCAGCACGCAGAACACATTGCCGAAGTGGAAAGCGGTCTTCTCGGGCCCTATGGGAATGTCGATTTTGAAGAAGGCAAAGCCGATGTAGCACAGCGCCGCCAGAAGACCTGCCTGGGTCAGGCGCTTTATGTCGGCTTTCCCGGATCTGCGCATGCCGATCACCGCGTTGCAGATGCCCTTTACAGTCAGCAGGACGGCGAAGAAGACCAATGTCAGGCCGTAGGAATAAGGACGCTCCAGCGACAGTTTTTCCTCGGACAGCCTGGCGACTTCCGCCTCCAGGGCCTCCGGGTCTCCCTCCCCGGCGCCCTCTTTCACGGCGCTCAGCTGCTCTTTGGCTTCGGACAGCTGCTTCCCCAGGCTGGTGGAAGCCTGATAACTGGTATTGTACGCGTATACCGCGAAAATGATGCCCGCAATCAACAGGACTGCTCCGATGATCAACAGGCTGTAGCTTTTCTTTTTTTCCATCTTGTTCTTATTGTCGCTCATGATTGTAATCTCCTTATATACTTACGAATCAGCGAGGCCTCACTGTATTATTGACAGTGTAGCGGAAAAGTGGCATGACAAAAAGTGCCAGAATAGAACTTTTTTGCCAGACCAGTTGCGGCAAGGCGGAGTACAGAGTGTTGCAATCTGCCTGACATTTTGGCAATGAAATCTATCATATCATGCAGGACGTCTTTGCGGAAAAGAAGTATCCGGCATTCATCGGCAGTGTGTACGGGGCGTCCTCTTTTTCGGATGCGGTAGAGGGCCTGGTCCGCCAGGGAGCCCGGCGGGCGAAGCTGCTTCCGCTGATGCTCGTGGCAGGCGACCATGCGAAAAAAGATATGGCGGGCGGGGAGGGCAGCTTGCTTGCCGCAGTGCGGGATGCGGGAGTCCTGCCGGAGCCGGTGTTCCGGGGGCTGGGGGAGAGTGCGCGCCCTTTATGTGGAGCGGGTGAGGGAAGCGCTGCGGTTCCTGTATTCCGTGGGCGAACAGCCCAGGTGCCGCCGGAACACTTTCGCAAAATAATTCCTGTTCAAAAAACCGCAGGCTTCGGAGATGCTTTCCATGCTGTCCTGCGTGTTCAACAGCAGGAACAACGCATATTCCATCCGAATTCTCGTCAGATATTGAAGAGGGGTCTGCCCGGTCTCCTGGCGGAAGATCCGGGTCAGATGTGCCTGGGAGACATTGCAGAGTTCTGCCGCTTCCCCGATTCCCTTTCGCTCTGAAAAATGATTCTTGAAATAGGAAACGGCCTGCTGTATCAGGAGAGAGCCTTTTGCGGAAGGCGCTTCCAGCTCGCTTAGGAGCTGTGCGAGAAATCGGTAGAGAAATTCGCTTCCCTCATAGAGCGCGAGAGCCTCCTTATTTTTCAGCTTTTCAAAGAGCCGGAGAAACAGTGCAGTGGGGGGACAGGATGCCGCGAGGGAGAAGACGGGGCCGGTCAGGGCCCGGACGGTCTCGTAAAAGGGACAGGCAGCGGGGCCGTCGAAGTGCAGATAGAAAAATTCCCAGCCCTCATCGGAAGATTCAGGGGAAATATCCGGCGACGGCAGATAATAGCGGCTGTCCTCCGGCATTTTGGAAAAAAAGCCCCATCCGGGAGTCAGCTTATGGCAGGTATGCCCGTATGCTTCATAAATACCGCATCCTTTCAACGTAAACTGCAGCAGATATCCGCCATAGGAAGCGCGGACAGAGTTCTCAAAATAATAAGTTTCTCGGAAACGCCGCTCAATGCCCAGATCCAGCAGGACGAGAGGCGGCTGTTCCATCCGTCCCTGTTTCAGAAATCCAAAATTTCCATAAGCATATTCCATCAAAAAATTACCCTTTCCATCAAAGAAGTATCCTTGTTTCTTCCATCCTCTTTCTATATAATTGTAACATAGGATATTGAAGAAAAGAAGTTTCTTATCCGCATTCATATCAAAAAATTACCTGAAAGGAGAGATTTTCATGAACAAGAACGAATTTGCGAAGACGCCGCCCATGGGCTGGAACAGCTACGACTATTACGACACTACGGTGAACGAAGAACAGGTGAGGGCCAACGCGGATTACATGGCGGCCCATTTAAAGGAATACGGCTGGGAGTACGTGGTGATAGACATCCAGTGGTACGCCAATGACGCGGGGACCATGCGGGATAAGTTCCAGTACATCCCCTTCGGAGACCAGGAGATGGATGAATTCGGCAGACTGCAGCCCAGCCCTGCCCGGTTTCCCTCCTCCGCGGGCGGGAAAGGCTTTGGCCCTCTGGCGGACTACGTCCACAGCCTGGGCCTGAAATTCGGCATCCACATCATGCGGGGCATTTCCCGCAGGGCAGCCCGGAACCACTGCCCCGTGCCGGGCACGGATACCACGGCGGACATGGTGGCAGACCCCTCTTCCATCTGCGGCTGGAATCCGGATATGTACGGCGTGCGGGCCACAGAGGAGGGGCAGGCGTACTACAACTCCCTGATAGAAATGTATGCCCGGTGGGGCGTGGACTACATCAAATGCGATGACATCTGCGACAGCTGGCTTTACCGGAACGACCATTTCAGCGGCTGGGAGGAGACCAGAATGCTCCACCGCGCCATCGAAAAATGCGGGCGTCCCATCGTGCTGAGCCTCTCCCCCGGCCCCGCCCATATAGACCGGGCGTGGGAATACGGAAAATACGCCAATATGTGGCGGATTACCGATGATTTCTGGGATAAATGGGAGCTGCTGAAGGCCATGTTCTGGCGCTGCGAGCTGTGGCAGGATCATGTGAAAAAAGGCTGCTACCCCGACTGCGATATGCTGCCCCTGGGATATCTGGGAAAAGGGTTTGGGCATGAAAGGCAGACGAATTTTACGAAAGCCGAGCAGAGGACCATGATGACGCTGTGGTGCATGTTCCGCTCTCCCCTGATGCTGGGCGCGGAACTGACGAAGCTGGATGACTGGACGCTGTCTTTGCTCACCAACAGGGAAGTGCTGGATTTGATGCAGGAGGACTGCCGTGGGACCCAGATTCTGCGCACCGATGACATGGCCGTCTGGAAGAACAAGGACGAAAAGAGCGGCAGGATATGCGTGGCGCTGTTCAACCTGAGCGATGAGGACGCGGAACTCTCCGTCAGTCTTTCCGGGCTGGAAGAGGAGTTCCGGGAGGAAGAACCGGCGCTCCGGGAGCTGTGGGATCGCACAGAGGGCCGGGCTGCCGGACGGAAAGTGACGGCGGCGGTGGAGGCCCACGGGGTGAAGGTGTACCGGATCGGATGAGAGGTCAGGGGCGGTTTGCTGTCATAGATAGTCCGGAGTCTGCCGTAGCGCCCGCTGTCTGCGGAGGGGGACTAGCGCAGGCGGCGAATGGTTTTCCGGATTGTTTTCGTCCGGTTGCCTGCTGCAAAATGATGGCCCGGCGTGCTGCATGAACTGCCATGCTGCTACAAAATTGTAAGGAAAATGTCACCTGATTGTAAGGTTACTGTGCCATAATTGTGATATCATATCTTTATAGAGGATACTCGTTGCCGGATGTCCGTGCATATCATGGGCGGTCTGGGCCCATGATATGGAATTGAAGAAGCCGGGATAGGATTACGGTTATATAGTATAAGGGGGCAGTCAGATATGTGGCAGATTTTGATAGTTCTTTTTGGAATTTCACTTTGTATCTTTGCGGGGGTGATGGTGCGCGAGCCCAGGACATTATGGAGCGGCGTGGCCTTTTTCTGGATGATGGTCTGCCTGGCCATTGCCATGTTTTTAGTTTTAGCCAGGTATTTGGACTGGCTGAACTCCCACAGCGTGCTCCGGTATCTCCTCATCGGGCTGATGTTCCTGGCGATGTTCAGCATCGTTGCGATGCCCGCGGTCCTGATTCTCATGTTCTTCGTGGAGGGCCTCAAGGTCATCCGGCATGAGGGGATGAAACCGGCCAATCTGCTGTCCATGGCGTTTTCCGTCCTGCTCTTCGGCTACCTGACGGTCTGGCCTTTCATAGGCGGCCTGGGCCGGGACATTCTGGGCACGAAACTGTATGCGTTCATCAGCATTTTTGCGGCATATCTTCTGGTGCTGCTGGCCGTTTATTCCCTTTCCGCCATCCTGAACCTGATTCACCTGAGAAAGAGGCGGAAAGCGGATTACATCATCGTCCTGGGGGCGGGGCTGCTGGGTACCAGGGTCACGCCGCTGCTGGCTGCCCGGATTGATAAGGGCATAGAGCTGCTGCGCTACAACCAGAATGCGGTATTGATCATGTCCGGCGGCCAGGGGCCGGGGGAGGATATGGCCGAGGGCGAGGCTATGGCCGCCTACGCGGTTCAGAAAGGTGTTGATGAAGATAGAATCGTAGTAGAAAATCAATCCAAATCCACAGAGGAGAATCTGCTGTTCTCAAGGGAGCTGATGGGCAAAAAGAAAGCGAAAGTCATCGTTGTCACCACGGCCTACCATGTGTTCCGGGCATTGATCCTGGCCAGGCAGCAGGGGATGAAGTGCATCGGATTCGGGGCCAGGACAAAGTGGTATTTTACGCTGAATGCCCTGATTCGGGAATTCATCGGATACCTGAGCCTGACATGGAAAAGGCATGCTTTCGTGGCCGTGCTGACAGCCTGCGCCGCTGCGGTGATTGTATAGCTGCGGGATCTGACAGTGAAGGAGGTGCGGACGCAGTACCGAATATCGAAGGCCACGGCCCGTGATGCAATCCTCGGTGTATTGGCGGGGACGGCCAGGGGCGGCTGGTGAACCTGGAAATCCAGCGGAAGGAGACCATCGACCATGCCGGGAGGAGCAGGTTCTGTGCGGCAATGATTGACAGCCAGTGTCTGGAGAAGGGGAAAGAGTACTATGATATGCCGGAAGTGTACATCATATGCATCAGCGGGACGGATTTGCGGAAGGCCGGGAAGACCCTGTATCAGGTGGAGAAGCTGTTCAAGGGAGGTGGCGCTGTCGCTTTTTGAAAGGGGGATGTCCAATATGCAGATTCTGAGAAAATACCCTTGACAAAATCCGGCCCATAGAATATAGTAAAGCAATAGAAACGAAAAAGGCTGTGACGAAGAGGAGTACGCATTGCCCCTTGACAGAGAAGGCTGTTATCCCGGAAAAGGGATGCTGAAAGACGGCTTAAAGGAAAGGATGCGGAAGGTAGCTTCCAAGCCGGGAGCCTGAAAGCAGGCCGGAAATCCTAAGGCGCAGAAGGCGTGAAGACGCAGGTGTCTTCATCGATGTCTCTGCCATTGGGATTCGGGAAAGTAGGGCTTCACGAGTTATCCCCGTTACAGGATAGGACTTTAGTAGAAGTCACTGAGACAGCGCGGATGCATAAAAGCTCCCGCTGTGAACAAAGGTGGTACCGCGTTAATGACGCCCTTTGCTGATGAGAGTCGGCAGAGGGCTTTTTTGATGCAGTGGAAAGCAGAATGGCTCTGTGAAGACTGCCCGGCAAGAATATTCCTACGGAGAGCATCCGGCAGAAATGGCTCTGTGGAAACACCAGGCAGAGACGATTGTGCGGAGGCGTTCTGGCAGAAAAGCGTTGTGAAAATCAGACGCGGTAATTGACAGGAAAGGAGAAAAGAAACGAAATGGAAGAAAACCGTTCCAAAGAACTGGCAAAGACCTATGACCCCAAGGGCCTGGAAGACAGGCTCTACAAAAAATGGCTTGACAAGAAATATTTCCACGCGGAAGTGGATTACAACAGAAAACCCTTTACCATCGTGATTCCCCCGCCAAACATCACAGGCAAGCTGCACATGGGCCATGCCCTGGACGAGACCATGCAGGATATCCTGACCCGTTTCAAAAGGATGCAGGGCTACAACGCGCTGTGGCTGCCGGGCACGGATCACGCGGCCATCTCCACGGAGGTCAAGATTATCGAGAAACTGAAAGAAGAAGGCATCGACAAGTACCAGCTGGGACGTGAGAAATTTTTAGAGCGTGCCTGGGACTGGAAAAAAGAATACGGCGGACGCATCGTGGAACAGCTGAAGAAACTGGGCTCCTCCTGTGACTGGGACAGAGAGCGCTTCACTATGGACGATGGCTGCAACAAGGCCGTGACCGAAGTCTTCGTAAAGATGCACGAAAAGGGCTATATCTACAAGGGGGCCCGCATCATCAACTGGTGCCCTGTCTGCAATACCTCCATCTCCGACGCAGAGGTGGTATACCAGGAACAGGCCGGACATCTGTGGCATATCAGGTACCCGGTGATGGAGGAGGACGGAACGCCCAGCACCACCCGGTTCCTGACCTTTGCCACCACCCGTCCGGAGACCATGCTGGGCGATACCGCCGTGGCCATCCATCCCGAGGATGAAAGATACAGCCATCTGATTGGAAAGAGCGTGATGCTGCCCCTGATGAACCGGGTGATTCCCGTGGTCACCGACACCTACGTGGACAGGGAGTTCGGCACGGGCGTGGTGAAGATTACCCCCGCCCATGACCCCAACGACTTTGAGGTGGGAAAGCGCCATGACCTTCCCGTCATCAACATCATGAATGACGACGCCACCATCAACGAGAACGGCGGGAAATACGCCGGAATGGATCGCTATGAAGCCAGGAAAGCCATCGTACAGGAACTGGATGCCCTGGGACTTTTGGTCAAGATTGAGGACTATTCCCACAACGTGGGCACCCATGACCGCTGCGGCACGACCATAGAGCCTCTGGTGAAAGAGCAGTGGTTCGTGAAGATGGAAGAGCTGATTAAGCCCGCCGTGGCAGCGGTGAAGAACGGGGACATCCGCCTGGTGCCGGAGCGCATGGAGAAGAGCTATTTCAACTGGACGGACAATATCCGCGACTGGTGCATCAGCCGCCAGCTGTGGTGGGGGCACAGGATTCCCGCGTATACTTGCGATGAGTGCGGGGAAGTGACGGTGGCAGGGGAAACGCCGGAAAAATGCCCTAAATGCGGCTGCACCCGCCTGACACAGGATCCTGACGTGCTGGACACCTGGTTCTCCTCCGCCCTGTGGCCCTTTGAGACGCTGGGGTGGCCGGAGGACACCGAGGAGTTAAAGTATTTCTATCCCACGGACGTGCTGGTGACGGGTTACGACATCATCTTTTTCTGGGTCATCCGGATGATCTTCTCCGGTTTCGAGCACATGGGCCAGAAGCCGTTCCATACAGTGCTGTTCCACGGACTGATTCGGGACGGCCAGGGACGGAAGATGTCCAAATCCCTGGGCAACGGCATCGACCCGCTGGAGATCATCGACCAGTACGGCGCGGATGCCCTGCGGCTTACGCTGATCACCGGCAACGCCCCCGGGAACGACATGCGTTTCTACTATGAAAGGGTAGAAAACAGCCGTAATTTCGCCAACAAGGTGTGGAACGCCTCCCGTTTCATCATGATGAACATGGATGGCAAGACCGTGACGGAGCCTGCCGCTTCCCAGCTGCAGCCGGTGGACAAATGGATCCTGTCGAAGCTGAACACCCTGATAAAGGATGTCACCGGCAATATGGAGAGCTATGAGCTGGGCATCGCAGTGCAGAAGGTCGTAGACTACCTCTGGGATGAGTTCTGCGACTGGTACATTGAGATGGTGAAGCCCCGCCTGTACAATACGGACGACGCCGCAAGCCAGAACGCGGCCCTCTGGACGCTGAAGACAGTCCTGGTCGATGCTTTGAAGCTGCTGCACCCTTATATGCCTTTCATCACGGAGGAGATTTTCTGCACCTTGCAGGAGAGGGACTGCTCCCAGGCGGAAGAAGCGCATTCCATGGAAGAGGAGCATTCCATGGAAGAGTCCATCGTCATCAGCAGATGGCCGGAGTACCGGGAGGAGAGAAGCTTCCCGAAAGAGGAGAAGGACATCGGAATCATCAAGGAAGCCGTGCGGGCCATCCGCAATGTCCGCAGCGAGAGGAACGTGGCTCCCAGCCGCAGGACCCATCTGTTCCTGGTCAGCGAAAGCGATGAATGCCTGAGGACTTTCACGGAGGGCAAGCTGTTCTTCGCCTCCCTGGCCTATGCCAACGAGGTGACTATGGTCCGCAAAGCCGGAGATGACGCAAAAACGATAACAGAAGACGGCTCTGCCGTTGACGCGAACATGGACGATATCACCAAAGACGCAGTGTCCGTGGTGATTCCCGGGGCGACGCTGTACATTCCTTTCGCGGAGCTGGTGGACGTGGCCCGGGAGACAGAGCGCCTGCAGAAGGAGAAGAAGCGGCTGGAAGGGGAGCTGGCCCGGGTGAACGGCATGCTTTCCAACGAGCGGTTCCTCTCCAAGGCACCGGAAGAGAAGATTGCCCAGGAGAAGGAGAAGCTGGCGAAGTACACCCAGATGATGGAGCAGGTGGAACTGCGGCTTGGGCAGCTGCAAAATGCATAAAAAATAAGAGTCATTCCAGTAGGGATTGCTTTAGCAATTCCTACTGGCTTGTGGAGGCACCATGTCATGGAGAGACAGAATATTACCACATTCCGGCAGGCAGCAGAGTACATGGAAGATGTGCCCCGTTTTACTTCAAAGCATGATGTGGAGGAAACGAAGGGGTTCCTGCGGCAGCTGGGCAATCCGGACAGGAAGATGCGCATTATCCATGTGGCAGGCACAAACGGAAAAGGCTCCGTTTGTGCCTATTTGCGCAGCATCCTGGAGGCGGCGGGCTACAGGGTGGCTCTGTTCACATCTCCTCATCTGGTATGCATCAGGGAGCGGTTCCTGGCGGATGGAGAGATGGTTTCCGAGGAGGACTTTCTGAGAGCATTCCTGCACATATACAATCTGCTGGACTGGGAGGCCCTGGAGCGGGAAGAGGCAGGCGCCTATCATCCCACATACTTTGAATACCTTTTTTTCATCGCCATGGTGCTCTTCCCGGAGAAAAAGCCGGATTTCTGTATCCTGGAGACAGGTGTGGGAGGCAGGCTGGATGCCACGAATTCAGTTTACCGAAAGGAAATGTCCATAATTACGCATATCGGTCTGGACCATGTGGGGGTCCTGGGAGATACACTGGATAAAATCGCCTATGAGAAAGCAGGTATCATGTGCGCCGGCGCGCCGGCGGTCTGGTGGGATACCTGCCCTGAGACTACGGCCGTATTTCGGAGGCGGGCGGAGGAACTTGGGATTTCCGCATATTCCGTGTCGGAAAATGACTATTCTTTTTCAAATTTTAAAAGAAAAACCATTGATTTTTGCGTACACAATCTGTATGATAGAGATGTTACTTTTTCGCTCCGTACGATTGCCGCCTATCAGATGGAGAACTGTGCGCTGGCCTGCAAAGCCATTGAAGTGGTGGATGGCGGCAGGACGATTACGATGGAGCAGATGCGCAGGGGGGTGGCGGAGTGCTTCTGGGCGGGACGCATGGAAGAGGTTCTTCCGGAGGTCTATGTGGACGGCGCCCACAATGAGGACGGCGTACGCGCCTTTCTGGAGACAGTGTCCGCGGACGGGCATCCGGGTTCAAGAAGCCTCTTGTTTGGTGTTGTGAAGGATAAGGATTACAGAAGCATGGTAGAGAAGCTGGTTCTCGGAGGTCTGTTCCGCAGAATCGTAGTGACGCATATGCACAGCAGCCGGGCGCTGGATGCGGAAGAGCTGGCAGCGCAGTTTGACAGATATCCGAATTGTTCCTGTGAGATATGCGGAGACGCCGGGGAAGCTTTCCGTAAGCTGCTGGAAAAACGCGGGAGCGGAGAACGCATCTATGTGGCAGGGAGCCTGTATTTAGTCGGTGAGATTAAGGAGTTGCTTGAATCATGATAAATTTTGAAGACGAACTGAAAAAATTCCATCCCAGCCTTGAGGTGGAGGATGTGGAGGATGCTATCTACAGCCAAGATCTGACGGACATAGCCGATTTGCTGATTAAGAAGATTACCGAGACTGATGGTGGATTAGAACAGGAGTATGAAGAATAATAATGATGTTTTGTTATAATTGTGGCCGCCGCCTTTCGGAGCACGACTTCTGCACTTCCTGTGGGGCCGATGTCTCCTTATATAAAAAAGTGCTGCAGGTGTCCAACATGTATTATAACGAGGGGCTGGAAAAGGCCGGCGTCAGGGATTTGAGCGGCGCCGTTGTCAGCCTGCGCCGGAGCCTGCAATTTAATAAGAACAATATCAAGGCAAGGAATCTGCTGGGACTGGTGTACTTTGAGATGGGTGAGGCAGCCTCTGCCTTAAGGGAATGGGTCATCAGCAAGAATATGAGCCCGGAGAAGAATATCGCGGACGAGTACATCGACAAGATGCGCTCCAATTCCGCCAGGCTGGATTCCATCAACCAGACAGTCAAGAAATATAACAGGGCGCTGGCCCTGTGCAACCAGGACGGCGAGGATCTGGCGGTGATACAGCTGCGCAAGGTCTTGTCCATGAACCCCAGATTCATAAGGGCCCACCAGTTGCTGGCGCTGCTGTATATGAAGCAGGAGGAATGGGATCATGCGGAGCGCGAACTGCGCAAATGCATGGATATTGACAAGAACAATCTCCTGACTCTCCGCTACCTGAAAGAGGTGGAGCAGGCCCTGATGCCGGAGGAAGGGATAAAAAGGCGGAGGAAGGACGAGTCCGTCAGATATCGGAGCGAGAATGAAATCATCATCCAGCCCCTGAACGTTAAGGAGCCAAAAAGGGGAGGCGGTTTCGCCACTGTGCTGAATATGGTAATCGGCCTTATCATCGGTATCGCAGCCATGTATTTCCTGGTGGTGCCGGCAGCCCAGTCCCGGGTCCGGAATGAGGAGCAGCAGACCATTACGAAAATCAGCAACGAATCGGATGCGAAGACTGCCCGCATCCAGGAGCTGGAGGACCGGATAGAGGATTTGAACGGAAATGTCCAGAACCTGTACACAGAGATTGAGGGCTATGTGGGGGCAGGCGGAACCATACAGACCACAGAAGAACTCTTCCAGATAGCTGCGGCATATACGGAGTCTGGCGATATGTATGTGGCAATGGATCAGTTGGAGGAACTTGCAGAGCGGGTGGATATGGCGGCCATGCCCGAAGGATTCCAGCGACTGTATCAGTCAATGACTTCCGTCATCGGGCCTGAGCTTTCCAAGGAGTATTTCGATGAGGGATATCAGCAGTACTATACAAACCGGTTCGAGGAAGCGCTGGAGACGCTTGGAAAGGCGGTGCAGTATGATGCTGCCAACATAGACGCTCTCTATCTTTTGGGGGAGGCATACCGCTCCAGCGGCGATACGGCAAACGCCATCACGACCTATGACAAGGTAATAGAACTGTCCCCTGACACCGAAAATGCCAGGCTGGCTAAGTACCGCAAGGACAGCCTGAATGCCGGCTAAGTGTGTAAAGAACTTCTAAGCGGCCAAAGTGCGCCCGCTAAGAAGTTCTAAGTTACACACGAAAGAACGCAAGGACAGCGTTCTTCCAGGTCTCGCACCAAGTGTTTTGGATGGAGAAATCATAAAAAGTACAAAAGAAAAGAACCTGTAGGCGCTATGGGTTCTTTTTTCTACGTATTTATGCGGGCTTCCCATGCCGCAACAGATTTCAGAAAGGAAGGGTGTAAGTTATGGAACAGGTCACTACAGGGGATTTTCAGGTCATAGACAACTGCCTCCTGATTCAGCTGCCGGAGGAGATAGACCATCATGGAGCGGGCTTCATCTGTGAGTGCGCGGACCGGTATCTGGTCAGGGAGGAGGTGCGCGACGTGGTGTTCGATTTCGGAAGGACCAGGTTCATGGATTCCTCCGGGATAGGCATCATCATGGGGCGCTACCGCAAGATATCCTGTTTCGGAGGCAAGGTCTATGCCATACATGTGGACAGGCAGATAGAGAGAATCTTCAGGCTGTCAGGGTTGAATAAAATAGTGGAGGTACTGGAATCATGAGAAATGAAATGGAGATTATCTTTGATGCCCTTTCGGACAACGAGGGATTTGCCAGAGTGGCGGTGGCGGCTTTCATCACCCATCTGAATCCCACCATGGAGGAGATGGCGGATATCAAGACCGCTGTGTCGGAGGCAGTGACCAATTCCATCATACACGGCTATGAGAATCTGTGCGGCTATGGGAGGCCTGGCGGGCAGGATGAGGGCAGTGCCTGTGAAAAGGCGAACCCGGGCAAGGTAAAGCTGCGCTGCGTGCTGGAGAAGAACATCCTACATATCGAAGTGACAGACAGCGGAAAAGGGATCGAGGATGTGGAGCGGGCCATGGAGCCACTGTACACCACGAAGCCGGAGCTGGAGCGCTCCGGGATGGGATTTGCATTCATGGAGGCGTTCATGGACGAGCTGGAGGTGGAGAGCGCTCCGGGCCAGGGGACGACAGTCCGCATGATTAAGAAAATAGGAGTGGGCGGATGGATAGAACATCAGTGCTGATTGCCAGGTCACAGGCGGGAGAAAGCGAAGCGCGAGAGGTACTGATAGAGAGTAATCTGGGGCTGGTGCGCCATATCGTGAGACGGTTCGCGGGCCGGGGACACGATCTGGAGGACCTTTTCCAGATAGGGACCATAGGGCTCATGAAAGCCATCGATAAATTCGACTTAAAGCTGGGGCTGAAATTTTCCACCTACGCGGTGCCCATGATCACCGGGGAAATCAAGCGGTTCCTGCGGGATGACGGGCCGGTGAAGGTGTCCCGGACCATCAAGGAGAACGGGCTGAAGGTAAAGCTTGTCAGGCAGAAGCTCCAGGGAAGGGAAAACCGTGAGCCGACCGTGCAGGAAATCGCGCAGGAGGCCGGGCTGTCCGCGGAGGACGTGGTGCTGGCCATGGAGGCCTCTATAGAGGTGGAATCCATCTATTCCGCCGTGTATCAGGATGACGGCAGCGAGGTCTATCTGGTAGACAAGGTGGTCCGGGGAAGAGGGGGCAGCATAGGCAGCAGCGTGATGAGCGGCTGCGACGGAGAGGACGCGGAAAAGGAGGAGGTCCTCAACCATATGCTGCTTGGCCAGCTTCTGGACAGCCTGGAGCCCAAAGACAGGAATCTGATTTATATGCGTTATTTCCAGAACAAGACCCAGACGGAAATCGCCGCCAGGCTCGGGGTCAGCCAGGTGCAGGTCAGCCGCATGGAGAAAAGGATTCTGCTGAACCTGCGGGAAAAGGTCCGTTGAACTTTAATTTTCTGTAAAATTTTTGAAATCGCGAAAAAGCCCTTTTCTTCCTGCGCCAATTCGTTTACTATGGAAGTATAAGAAAGCTTTCCGGGTACTTCCAGTGCTGCATGCGGTATGTCTGAAAATATGCAGGGAAGACAGATTTGCATAAGGCAGGCGGATTGCTCCGGAGGAGAGGATTGTATGAGAGACAGGACAGTACGTAGAGATGCAGGCAGAATGGGGAGAATGTATGTCAGAAAGGGGGTGCGCCGCCGGATATATGCCATGCTGGCTTGCCTGGTGGCGATGGTGGCAGTGATGTTCTCGGTGATTTCCGTCTATGCGTGGATCAGGGAGCGGGCAGGAGATGCTGCCGCGGCTTCCGGAGGGGATGTGGTGGATGGGAGCAGCGTGGTAAGCATCGATGAGAATGGAAACGTGGTGGATGAAGAAGGAAATGTAGTCGGCGTGTTCTCGGGCTCCGTGGGCCTTACTCCGGAGGAGGTGGAGGTTCAGGTGGCCAACGCCAGGCAGGAGGCGGCCACGGAAGTGCTGGAGGGCATCCGGACCAGGATCAACGACGGGGACTCGATTCTGGATATCCTGCAGCCGCTGTATCCGGATGACCTGGTGGTATACAGCGGCGGACAGTACCATGTGGTTCCCATCGACTACAGCCTGGCACAGAACCAGTGGGACAATGCGAACCTGAATATCCTGGAGACCGGCGAGTATCAGTATCTCCAGGACGGCCAGGTAATTTCCCACAAGGGCATAGACGTGTCCGAGCACCAGGGCGACATCGACTGGAACCTGGTGGCCCAGGACGGCGTGGAATTCGCTTTCATCCGGGCGGGTTACAGAGGGTACGGAACCGGGAAGCTGGTGGAGGATACATATTTCGACGCCAATGTGCAGGGGGCCCAGGCGGCGGGCATTAAGGTAGGGGCCTATATCTACAGCCAGGCCATCACCGAAGAAGAGGCGGTGGAGGAGGCGAATCTGGTGCTGGAAAAAGTCGCTCCCTATACAATGGAATGTCCCATTGTGTTCGATGTGGAAAAGGTCTCCGGGGCGGACGGCCGGATGAACGCCCTTTCCATAGAGGAGCGCACCGCATTGACACAGCTTTTCTGCCAGACCATTGAAGACGCGGGATACAGGACCATGCTGTACTACAATACGGAGATGGGCGCCATGATGCTGGGGCTGGAGGCGCTGGAGGGATACGACAAATGGTTCGCGGCGTATAGGGACAGCTTTTATTACCCATATGCGTATAAGATATGGCAGTATTCCCAGTCAGGGACAGTGCAGGGGATTTCCACGGAGGTGGATTTGAATATCAGTTTTGAGCCTTTGTGGTAACGAGAGAGGATGTTCTGAGGTTGCAAAGGACACAGATTAAGGACTGCTTTGACTTGCAGATATAAGAACAAAGAATAATTTTCAAGATTCCGTATCATAATAGTCAGTAAATCCGGAAAGGAAAGCTGATGGGATGATGCGGAATTTTTTATTGATTTTGACAGGGGGAAGTTATGGTCTGCTGGCGGCGGCAGGCGTGTTCACCGTGCTGGCTGCAGTGGGGCTGGTGCCGCGGTTCGCGGGCAAGACCCACACGGCGAAGCATGTGACGCTATATGAGGAGATGGTGATATTCGGCACATTGACAGGCTGTGTGCTCAGTGTTTTTTCCAGGTACTGCCGGTTCCGGGCCTGGTGGCAGCAGCGCTGTCCTCAGTATGAGCCGGTCCTGGAGATGGCGGGCGTGTTCTGTCAGGCGGTCTTCGGACTGTTCGCCGGGATGTTCGTAGGATGCCTGGCGCTGGCCATTGCGGAGATGCTGGACAGTATCCCGATCCTCACCCGCCGTATCTCTTTCAGGCATGGTCTGGGGCTGGCAATCATCAGCATGGCGGCTGGAAAAATCTGCGGTTCCCTGCTTTATTTCCTGACGGAGCTGCACAGGACGGTGGGGTGAAAGGAACGGCAGAGGGAATTTTGGGCGTGAAGCCGGACGATGGGTATTGATTCGGGAAGGAGAGTTCTTATGGCAAATGTGACAGTCTATTTGAAATGCGACAGGAATGTGGAGGTGCGGTCGGAGGACGTGTTCCTGTCGGATGTGGGTTCCCTGCGCTGTATAGACTCTGTCATAGCGGCCAGGCTGAAAGCTTTGAAAGTACACCATTTCAGCAGTGGGGATACGAAACGGTGCGTCATCAGTTCCCTGTATCTGGTGAAGCTGATGGAGGAGACGTGCCCGAATATCACGGTGCAGATTGTGGGGGAGCCGGATGTGCTGGTGGAGCAGATCAGTGTGGATAAGCATAAGGGCTGGCAGCAATGGGCGAAGTGTGCGCTGGTCTGTCTGGTGAGTTTCTTCGGCACGGCCTTTACGATTATGGCGTATCACAATGATGTAGGCATCAACGATGTGTTCACGGAAATCTATCGTATGGTGATGGACAGGGAGCCACAGGGGCTGAATGTGCTGGAGGTGTCCTATTCCATCGGCCTTGCGGCGGGCATCATTCTTTTCTTCAACCATGTGGGGGTCAGGCGGCTCACAAAGGACCCCACGCCCATAGAGGTGGCCATGCGCAACTATGAGGAGGATGTGGACAAGGCTCTTATCGCTACGGCCGGAAGAGAGGGGAAAACGGAGCAGGGCGGCTCCGGGGAGGAATAATATCCTCCTGTCTGCGCATACTGAGAACAGAGTGCAGTGAAATGCCGCCGGTATGGGAAAGGCCTGCCGGGGGATTTGCTTATGCCGCGACGGGGCAGCATGTGGGAAAGCCGGAGAATGGCGGGAGACGGCATAGGTTTGGGGAAAGCGAGGAAAAACAGAGTATGAAAGAAAAAGAGACAAACATAGAGGCACAAGAGCAGAAAAAAGAGAAAGAGCAGCAGAAAGCCTATGAACAGTATGTCAAGGCGGTGACTCCCACCCACAGCCTGTGGCGGCAGATGCTGCATGCCTTTATTACGGGGGGCATTATCTGCTGCATCGGGCAGTGCATCCTGAATTACGCAGGCAGCCTGGGGCTGGACAAGCAGTCTGCAGGCAGCTGGTGTTCTCTGATACTGGTGCTGCTGTCGGTGGTCCTGACCGGTCTCGGCATCTTTCCGAAGATTGCGAAATGGGGCGGCGCGGGAGCTTTGGTGCCCATTACGGGCTTCGCCAACAGCGTGGCGGCTCCGGCCATAGAGTACAAGGCAGAGGGGCAGGTCTTTGGGATTGGGTGCAAGATTTTCACTATCGCAGGGCCGGTGATTCTTTATGGGATTTTCTCCAGCTGGGTGCTGGGTGTGGCTTACTGGGTTGGGAAGACGCTGGGGATTATTTATACTGCTTAACGATTTCGCTTGCCGTGAAACAAGACTGCATAACGCTGACTGGTTCAATCGCATGATTGCATTAGGCAGTATTCAGCGTTATGCAGTATAAGCGCTTTACGGTGATTTTGCCAAGGACGGCAGAATTCTGATGCCGGGCAGGATGTCCCTGGGCAGGACCAGCAGCAGAGTGCCCTTTTTTACGGAAATGGAGCTCTCCATCCCCTTGAATTCATTGCTGATGCCAAGGGGGAAAGTGCTGCGCAGAAAGGCATTGTTGAGCTCGTATTTCAGACCGTGGAGATTTACGCCCTGACATTCATCCGTGTGGGAAAAAACGGACAGGAATCCCTGGTCTCTCCTGGGCAGCGTCAGCTGGCAGTCGGTAATAGTGGTCAGGACATTTTCCCCATCATGGAGGAAGCCCTGTCTGCCGTTCTGGGACAGGAAGGCCAGGAGCTGGATGTTGGCGATGGTATGCTCGATGCGTCCCCCTGTGCCGCAGCAGAGATGGAACTGGGAAAAGCCCTCCAGGATGCCCTCTTTCAGGGCGGCCAGAGTGTCCGTCTCATCTTTCTGGGGATTGAGCCGGACCACGTTGGAATGGGTGGGGCAGTACCCCAGGGTATCGAAATCTCCGATAATCAGGTTCGGCGTGATACGGGCTTCCTCCAGATAGCGCAATCCGCCGTCCACGGCGATTACATAATCATTTGCGGTAGGGGTGAAGTCAAGCCCTGTGTTCCTGCCTGCGCATACCAAGTAGCAGATTCCCTGTTTCATATAGAGGAGCTCCTTTCTGTTTATGGTCAACATCCTTTACCATTTACTCTATTTTATATCAGCGGCAGAAGAAAAACAAGAACAGATAGTTGAAATCGAACGAAATTTGAATCAGAAACAGTGTGAGAGGAGACGCTTTTTCAGGCAGCCCCGGAGACGCTCTGCCGTTGACAAAAATGTCTCTGAATGATACTCTTATTTGGGAAGAGATTCAGGAGCAGAATCAAGACAGAACGGACAAAGGACGGGAAAAGAAAGGTGAGAAACGCGGGCACAAAGCGCAGGGGCCGAAGGACAGGCTTTATTCTGGCAGTTCTTTTTTTGCTGGCGGCAGGGGGACTGTATTTCTATTTCCGTGTCTATCGGGTGGAGCCGGTATTTACGGAGATTACATATGAATATGGGGACGCGGTCAGCCGGGATATCACGGATTATCTGGCCGGCACGGACTGGTCTGTCCATCTGGGGGAGTTGGATCTGTCCGGGGTGGATGAGTCGGAGACAGGCACTTATGAGGCGGTGGTGATTCATGGAAGAGAGGAGTACGTCTACCGGATTACGATTCAGGACACGGTGCCGCCGGAGATTCTGTGGAAAGAGGGTCAGATTTATCTGGCTGCGGAAAGAGACTGTACTGTCATGGATGTGATAATGGGCGTACAGGATGTGGACAGGGAGGCGGAGGCCTTTTTTCTGGAGGGAAACGATGCTCTGGATGAAATCCGGTTTGACAGTGTAGGGGAATATGCGTTGGAAATCGGCGCCAGGGACCGGGCCGGAAACGAGGCCAGAGGGGAGGTCCGTGTCATTGTGGATACGCCGCCGGCTTTTGAGGGAATCCATGATTTCTATGTGGTTCCGGGAAGTGAGCCGGATTATCAGGAAAAAGTAGCGGCCAGAGATGATGTAGACGGAGATTTGACTGAATCTATACGGATAGACGATTCCGACGTGGAGCTGGACCGGGAGGGCAGCTATACGCTTCGCTATCTGGCACAGGACAGCTATGGGCTGGAGACAGTGGAAGAGGCGCTGGTAATGGTAGGTTCTCCGGAGGAGATACAGGAACTGATAGGGCACCGCCAGATTGACTACCGGGTGGACTGTATCCTGGGAGCGCCGAACATCTATGACGGCGGGGGCTCGGAGTACGAGGATATGGAGGAAACGCTGGAATATATGCGTCCGGCGTTGGTGCAGCTCTATCATGGCCTGGGCAGAGGCGGATACAGTTCCGGTTCGGGCTACATCGTGGAGATAGCGGAGGATGCCGTTTATATCTGTACCAACAATCATGTAGTGGAGAAATATGAGGATTGGGATATTTATTTTTATGATGGGACGAAGCTGCACGGTGAAGCGGTAGGAGTCAGCGAGATTTATGACGTGGGCGTGGCGAAAGTTGCCCGGGAGGATGTACCGGAGGAGCTGCTGGACCGGCTGATGACAGTGCATATCGACAGGACCTATTGGGAGAGTCTGGACGATCAGGAGATTGAGCTGGCGCTGGAGCGGGTGGACAGAGAGGGCGGACTGCTGCATAAAAGCATGGGGAATCTGATTAAGATAAAACAGGAATTTGACTGGTATGAATATCTGCCCCATACAGAAGTGACCATAGAGCTGGTGCACGGAGATTCCGGCTCCGCGGTGCTGGATGGCTATGGGAACCTGATAGGCATGGCATTTGCCTATTCCGTAGAGCCTGTACGATATTGGTGCATTCCGCTGGATGGGATATTGTCCTGCTATGAGGAGATTACGGGCAGGCGGCCGTATGTGTATTAAGAGCGATATGTGATGAAACGGTTCTGGCATTGCTGCATGGAGATGGATTCTGTGCGCGGATGCCTTGGCGGACAACATAAATGTTTGGAAAGAGTTTTTGCGGATGCAGTTGTAAAACAGGCAGAATCGAGGAGGAAAAAAGGATGTTCTATATCAAAAACGGCATGGTGCACGACGGTGTGCACAGGGAAGGGTTTCCCGGAGACATTCTGGTGGAGGACGGTAAAATCAAGGCGATTAGGAAACATATGGAAGAAGGGCATTCCATGGAAGTGCCGGCGGGAGCGGAAATCGTGGACGCGGAAGGGCTGCAGGTGTATCCGGGCTTCGTGGAGGCTCACGGGCACATCGGCCTGGACGGCTACGGCATCGGCTATGAGGGGATGGATTACAATGAGCTCAACGATATCATCAGTCCCCAGATGCGGGGCATCGACGGCGTGAAACCCATGGATCCGGCGCTTCCCAAGGCGGCTGCGGCAGGGGTGACCTGTGTCTGCGTGGGGCCTGGCAGCGCAAACGTGCTGGGAGGTACTTTTACCACAATTAAGACTGTGGGCAAACGGGTGGACGACATGGTAGTCCGGGACGGTGTGGCCATGAAATGCGCTTTCGGCGAGAATCCCAAGCGTGTGTACCGGGACAAGAAGGACTCCAGCCGCATGACCACGGCGGCGCTTCTTCGGGAGACTCTGTTCAAAGCGAAAGAGTATATGGATAAAAAAGAAGCGGCAGGAGACGACATTTCCAAGCGCCCGGCCTTTGACATGAAGCTGGAGGCTCTGCTCCCTGTGATGAGAAAAGAGATTCCCCTAAAGGCCCATGCCCATGCTGCGGAGGATCTGTTCACTGCCCTGCGGATCGCACGGGAATTCGACCTGAAGATTACGCTGGAGCATGTGACGGAGGGGCATCTGATTGTGGAGGAGCTGGCGAAGGAGAACGTGCCGCTGGCGGTGGGGCCTACCCTTACCAGCGCGTCCAAGTTCGAGCTGCGCAACAAGAGCTGGATTACGCCGGGCGTGCTGGCGGCTGCGGGCTGCCAGGTGTCCATCATCACGGACTCCCCGGTGATTCCCCAGGAGTATCTGCCCCTGTGCGCAGGGCTGGCGGTGCAGGCGGGGATGGATTCCTTTGCCGCCCTCCAGGCCATCACCATCAATCCCGCGAAGCACGCGGGGATTGCGGACAGGGTAGGATCTCTGGAAGTAGGGAAGGACGCGGACATCGTCATCACGGACGGGTGTCCCTTTGAAGTGTCCACGAAAGTGAAGCATGTGTTCATTGACGGGAAGAGAGTCTGTACAGAGTGATTGTGAGCCGGACGGGCTGTGCGAATGCAGGAAACGCGAGAACAGGAGGCAGGCGCCGATGGAAGAGATACGGTATGAACTGGTGGACAATGTATTGAGCGCAGAAGATTTTGTCCGGCTGAAAGTGGCTGCCGGATTTAAAGAGAGGCCTTTACCCCAAGTCGAAAAAGCGCTGAAAAACGGACTGTTCAACGTCTCCGCCATATGTGACGGGCAAGTCGTGGGAATGGGGAGGCTTGTGGGTGACGGAGCCATGTACTGGTACCTGCAGGAAATCGTTGTCCTGCCGGAATACCAGGGAAAGGGAATCGGGAAAAGCATCGTGAACAGGCTCCTGGAGCATATCAGAAGCGCTGCCATGCCCGGCACGATCATAGATATAGGCCTGACGGCAGTGAAGGGGAAAGAGCCTTTTTACGAAAAGTTTGGATTCTCCGTCCGTTCCACCGGAATGGGGCAATTGATGGAAATACAGGAATAGACGGCAGGGAAATGTGCATCCTGTCATGCGCCTGCGGCGGCCGAAGACAGGAAATTGGCAAAGGGCTTTGGTCAAAGTCAGCGCAGAATGCAGCAGGACGAAAGTCTTATATGCTCTCTTTCGGGCAGACAAGTGAAGCGGGAGCCGCTTGTCGCCCGTAGAGGGCATTTTTATTTTTCCAAATACGTTACTTTTTACCCTCTTCGGACGTGTTTCAGACAAAGGAGGTGGACGCATGGACATGGAGCGGGAGCTGCGGGAGGCGGTCATGAAATACAGCGACATGCTCTACAGAATCTGCATCGTCATGCTTTGCAATGAGCAGGATGTGCAGGACGCCATTCAGGATACCTTTTGCCGATATCTGGAGAAGAGGCCGGACTTTCATGATGAGGAACACAGGAAAGCCTGGCTGATTCGGGTGGCTACGAATATCTGCCGGGACATGATGCGGTTCCGGATTCGGCATCCGAAGGTTTCCATTGACGAATTAGAAGACAAGATTGTAATACCTGAGCAGAAAGAGACGCTGAGGGAGTTGCTGGAACTGCCGGTGAAGCAGAAGACGGTGATTTATCTGTACTATGTAGAGGGATACCATATCAGGGAAATAGCCGATATCCTGGGGATTACTGAGGGCGCGGTGAAAATGAGGCTCCGGCGCGGCAAAGAGCAGATGAGACTGCTGTGGAAGGAGGGATAGGACAGATGAGCGGGCTTAGGGTAAAGGAAACCATGGAGCAGATACACATTCCGGAAGAGATGCGGGAGCAGATTATTTTAAATGTCCGGGACAGGATGAAAGCCGGGACAGCCGGAGGGGACGGAACAGGACAGGCAGAAACGGCTGGAGGGGCCAAAACAGGAAACCGCAGGGCTTACAGTGCTCAGAAGGCGCACGGTACTCAGAGGGCACACAGCGCCCGGAGGAGAGCGGCAGCCGTGGCGGCATTTGCGCTGGCGGCAGGCCTTGCGGCCGTTCCGGTGCAGGCTCTGGTTCAAAATATGGTGAGGGCGCGGATGGAGGATATCCCAAAGGAGAGAGTGCAGGAAATGGAGAATCAGATTCGGGAGCTGAATGTGGAAGCCGACAGCTTTTCCAGGGAATATACCGACGGAGAAAACGCGCGCATGAAAGAACTGGGGAAAGCGTATCGAAATGGGAGATTCCCGGAAAAAACTCTCTTGCAGGTGGATGACGCGGAGGATGTGGAGGAGGGAGCGCTATGCTATCTCAACACCACAGGGCTTTTCTGTCTGCCGGAGGATCGGGAACTGACGGATGAGGAGATTTTGGAGATTATTGATTTCAATTATGCCAGAAGCTATGCCGTTGAGCAGAGCGCGGCGGCCCAGGCGGCGCGTAAGGAGCAGCAGGAAGAACAGGAACGGCTTAAGGCGCGGCTGCAGGCGGCGGGAGGAATCAGCGAAGAGACAGCAGTGGAACTGGCGGCGAATCAGATGAAAGAGGAGATTGGCGCGGCGGCTGAGGGAAAAGTCGAAATCAGGGTGACTTTGACAGAATGGTTGAAAGTGGACGATGATGAGGAGAGATATCTTGTATACTATGTAGCTTTCAGCAATCCGGAGGATCTCTCTTCCTATTTATGTGCCGTTGACGCTATGGATGGAAGTATTTTGGATACATTTCAATAATCGTATAAATTGGAAATTTTGAATGATATTACGTTAAAAAACTGATGAAAGGAAGAATGGAATCATACATGAAAAAAGCAGGAAGAATTTTAATGTTATGTGCTCTTTTGTTTCTGACAGCCTGCGGCAGGGGCGATGCCGGCGGGAATCAACAGAGCGGCATGTCCCGGGAGATCGGCGCGGCCGGGGACACTGATGCCGCAGGGGGAAAGGAATGGGTCTATGTGCCGGAGGTGCTCTGGGTAGGGGATGAGCGGGCGGACTACGGAGACATGCGGCTGATTGGAGATACGCTCTGCTATATGCAGGTACCCGGGGAGGATGAGGGCAGCGGGAAGAAAATCTGCCGGTATTCCATGACAGACAACGCCTTGCAGTCAGTGGACATCGACTGGCAGTCGGAAGGGGATTTCTGGGAAAAGCACGCCTATGCTTTTGACAAGGACTGTAATGTATGGCTGATAGCGAATGTCTATTCCGAGGATTACAGCCAGCTTATGCGTTTCCTGTGCCGGTTCGATTCGGAGGGGAAGCTGATTTTCGCCCGGGAGATCACGGAACAGCTGGGGAGGGGCATCTCCGTAGGCGACATGGTTGTGGACAGGCAGGGGCGGCTCTTTATCTGTTCCAGTGAATACTCTGATGTGGCCGGTATCTGGCTGTACACAGGCGATGGAAGTTTTCAGGGCTTCATTGGATTCGATGCTTCGGAGACGGTTTTCGTAAAGGGAACCGCAGAGACGGAGGATGGAAAATTCTATGTCTGTTACAGCGAAGGGCAGGAGCGGGAGCGCTGCATACTGATGGAAGTGGACTTCGAGGGCTGCCAGGCCAGCGTGCTGACGGAGGATATGCCGTATATCGATGGGTTTTGTTCGGGAAGACGGTTGGACAGGAGTCTGTCTGCAGCCGGGGAGGACAGCGCTTCTCCAGAGCCATACGACTTCCTGCTGTATGACCATACGAACGCCTATGGATGCAATCTCTCTGGCCAGAAAAGCGGCACAGAACCAGTGGTGGAAGAGCTGTTTGCCTGGGCGGACAGCGATGTGAACGGATATTATGTGACGAACCTGGGGGTAATGGGAGACAGCAGATATTTCTGTACAGTGGAAGACTGGCAATATGACGACAGATGCGTAATATTTCTGGATAAAACAAATGCGGAAGACGCACCGAGGAAAGTTAATATGACCCTTGCCGCTGTGAACGAAGGGGGCGAGCAGGCGGCCATGGTGGTGCGCTTCAACAGGGCCAATCCCCAGTACCATCTCGCTGTAAAGAATTACGAGTCCCTGACGGATTTGTATATTGCCATACTGGCAAAGGAACCCATCGATATCATTGATTTGTCAGGAGTCAATGTGGAGAAGCTTTCAAAACAGGGGGTATTCGCGAATCTGTCCCCTTATCTGGAACAGTCGGAGAAATGGGGACCCTCCGATTTCGTGGACGGCATATTGGAGGCATATACATTTGACGGTGTCCTGGTGGGGATTCCGGAGGGCTTTACGATGCTGACACTGGTGGGGGATGGGACGCAGACCGGGGGAGAGGGCCTGTCGCTGGACGGGCTGTTCCAGGCGCTTTCCCGCAATCCCGGGGCGCTGCCTTTCGAGGGGCCTGATAACGAGAGACTGACCAGGGAAGAAGTGATGCAGTATCTTATGATATTTGGCGAGGATGTCTTTATCGACTGGGATACAGGGGAATGCCGTTTTGATTCGGAGACTTTCCAGGCAGTATTGGAGCTGTGCAGCCGCTATCCTGACGGCGATGCAGCCGCTGTCCGGAACGGTTCCGAATCGGAGATTTCTCTGCCCGCCAGGCTGCAAAGCGGTCAGGTGCTGTTTGCCCTGGCGCGTATGGACGATATTAAAGATTTTCAGCTCTATAAGGCCATATTCGGGGAAACAGCCGCCTGCGTGGGCTTTCCCACCGGGGACGGAAAGGGCGGGACTTTATTGTACAGCGACGGCGCGTTTGGAATTTTCGCAGGTTCGGAGAACAAAGACGGGGCCTGGAAATTCGTAGAGAGCATTCCGGACTGGAAGGTCAGGGAGGGGATGGAGCTGCAGGATGTCTATCTGTGGTATAGTATTCCGGACAGATTTCCTGCCCTGAAAAGTACGCTGGATATGATCATAGAATACAGGACACAGGAAGACCAGGCATGGCTGGAGAGAGGACATGAGAATCTGGGCGGCAGAAGCTATGAGGACGGCTGGAGCTTTGATTACCATATGGTGATGCGGGATGAAATCGAGACTATACTGAATCTGGTGAAAGACGCGACTCTCGCTTTTGACCTGGAAAATGATGAAATCATCAAAATCATCCGGGAAGAAGCCCAGGGCTATTACAGCGGACAGAAGAGCGCGGAGGATGTGGCAGAAGTGATACAGAGCCGTGTCCGGATGTATGTGGAGGAAAACAGGTGAATTTTCGAAAGAAACGTTGAGAAACCTCCGCGGCAATGTTATACTGGTTACAGGCGGCAGGCATGAGCTGTTATGCGAAAGGAGAATGAAATGTACCAGATAATAGACGGAAAAAAGATTTCTCAGGAGATAAAAGACGAGATGCGGGAGAAAGCCGCGGCCTTGAAAGAACAGGGGACAGAGCGGTGCCTGGCCGTGATACAGGTGGGGGCAGACCCGGCGTCTTCTGTGTATGTCAGGAATAAGAAAAAGGCCTGCGAGTATGTGGGAATCCGTTCCCTTTCCTACGAACTGCCAGAGGAGACCAGGGAGGAGGAACTGCTTGGCATCATCGGGGAACTGAATGGACGTGAAGATGTAAACGGTATATTGGTACAGCTGCCTCTTCCGGCACATATCAATGAGGACAGGGTGCTGTTATCCATCGCGCCGGAGAAAGACGTGGACGGCTTCCATCCTGTGAGCGTAGGGAACCTGAGTATCGGCAGGCCGGGCTTTCTGTCCTGTACGCCGGCTGGGGTGATTCAGCTGCTGAAGCGCTCGGGCATTTCCATAGAGGGGAAAGAGTGCGTGGTGCTGGGCCGGAGCAACATCGTGGGCAAACCCATGGCTATGCTGCTGCTGCGGGAGAACGGCACGGTGACGGTATGCCATTCCCGGACGAAGAACCTGAAAGAGGTCACGAAGCGGGCGGATATCCTGGTGGTGGCCGTGGGCAGGCCTAAGATGGTGGATGAAAGCTATGTGAAAGACGGAGCCGTAGTCGTTGATGTGGGAATTCACAGGAATGAGGAGAACAAGCTCTGCGGAGATGTGGACTTCGACAGCGTGGCGCCGAAGACATCATACATCACGCCCGTCCCCGGCGGCGTAGGCCCTATGACCATTGCCATGCTGATGGCAAACTGCGTGGAGGGGCTATCGGATTAGGGCCTGTGGGAGCAAAATCAATGTTATGTGTTGTGTGAGGGGCGGGATATAGTGGAAACGGAGATACCAGATTTGAATCACAAAGGGGTTCACTCCCCGCAGCTTACTGCGGGGAGTTTCATTTGCTGGTGCCGTTGCTGTCTTGATTGTACACAGATTTGCAGCATAGCGCAATAGAATTTTGCCCAGATTGCATGATTCAGGCACAAGAAATTGCCGATTAAAAGAAAGTTTTTGATTGCGTTCTATGCGGGGATGTGATATACTTTTTTGTAATAATTTATTCAGTAAGCAGGATATTCTTGCTGCGGTCAATATTCCGCAGAACTTAAATTCAGATTTTCTATTTGTCAAAGATCCCTGCTTAAACTCAAATTTATAAATCATGCGGGGATGAGACTGGGATTTATACTGCTTAACAGTTACAATTTCTGAGTAACTCGACTACATAACGCCAGCCATATACGTTCAACCAGTGCGGTACGGTAAATTTTGGCGTTATGTAGTATAAGGTTTTTGCAAGAAAGTTTCCGGCTTTCTGCGTCCTGTCCTCCCGCGGAAAGGAGAAAATGGGAGAGCCGAACAATGCGCTGAAAGTCTACATGAACAGACCTGACAGAATCAAGTCTGTGCTGGAGTATTATCTGGGGGCGAGGCTGCCATCGGACTGGAAATGCGAAGAGACAGGAGGGTTTGTGACTGTCAGGAATTCCAAAGGAAAACTGTCCTTTCGTGAAAGAGATTTCCTGGGGAAAGCGCAGGCCTGGGGAGTTCGTTTCCTGCTTGGGCTGGAGAACCAGGACAGCATCAATCTGACCTATCCCTGGCGGCTGATGGAATTGGACTACCTGACCTATGGGAGGGAGATTGAACGGATACAGGAGAGGAATGTTTATAACGAGGTTAAATATGGGGTAGAGGACGACTTCAAGTATCGATACAGAAAAGACGATTGCCTGAGGCCTGTACTGAATCTGACTTTATATTGGGGCAGGAAGAAGTGGAAGAAGCCGCAGACGCTGAAAGATATGATGGGCAGCATGGAGAGACTGCCGAAAAAGCTGCAGCGTTTGGCGGGGGATTACCGAGTCCATATGGTGTGCATGCGGGAGATTCCGGATGAAGACATTCAGAAGATGGATTCCGATTTAAGGTATGTGTTAGGTATCATGAAGCGGACTGCTTCTCCAAAGCAATATAGGGAATATATCTGGAAGAATAGGGCATATTTCAGTAAGATACCCAAAAGTGCTGTGGATGTGATAGATGCATGCACAAATATAAAGAATATCACGGAAAAGCTGGAATATACATTCAATGCGGAAAGCGGAGAGGAGGAAACAAATATGTGTAAAGCATTGGACGAGATAGAAAGAAATGCGGTAAAGCGTGGATTAAAGAAAGGAGTAAAGCAAGGAGTAAAGCAAGGTGCTTTGATGATGTTGTTCTCACTGGTAAACGATGGGCTGCTCAATGTGGGGGAAGCTGCCAGGAGGGCAAAGCTGTCGAAAGATGCTTTTTGCACCAAAATGACAAAAGCCGGATATAAGAAGCCAATATAGAAGGCCAAGGAGCTGATGGCAGAGCTGACGGACATTGTGCTGCTGGTTTTAACAGCCTGTCCGGGGGAGAGCGGGTTCGCTGTGTGGCGCTGAGTGAGATAAGGCAGAGAGTGAAATCGATGGAGGAGCGGGAAAGAATGCGGATAGCCATATGCGATGATGAACTCCAATACAGACAACTGATACATGAGAAGCTGCTGCAGGACAGCATCTGCTGCGACTACGAGACGGAGATTTCGGAATACGAAAGTGCCGCGGAACTTCTGGCAGCGACGGAAAAGGGATATTCTGCCGATGTGTTTTTTCTGGATATCCAGATGTCCGGCGGTGAGGACGGCATCTGGGTCGGCCGGGAGCTGCGCAGGCGCGGTGAAAGAGGGTTGATTGTCTATATCACAGGATTTATCGACTATGTGCAGATAGGGTACGAGGTAAGGGCGTTCCGTTATCTGCTGAAAGGCCAGATAAACGAAAGCCTGCCCAGGGTGCTCGGGGATATCAGGCGGGAGCTTTCCGGCAGTTCCTATTTTTTCAGGCGGGCAGAGAGTCCTTGCGGGTAGAGAAACGTGACATCCTGTATCTGGAGAGCCGTATCCGGATTCTGCGTCTGGTGACGGCGGAGAGGGAGTACAGCTTTTACGACAATCTGGAGCATGCGGCGCGGGAACTGGGGGAATCTTTCCTGCGCTGCCACAGGAGCTTTCTGGTAAATATGGATTGAATTCGGAAATATTCCAGCAATGAAATCGTGCTGGAGGGCGATATCACGATTCCAATCAGCCGTTCCTATGGGAAAGCGGTGAAGCAGAGGCTGATGCTGGAGATGAAGTGACGGAGCATGGGAAGAGAATGCAGATATTCAGTTTATGCCTGACAGGGCTGTTGACTATATGTGCGGTGTATGGTCAGAGAAAATACGATGATACGAAAGCCGGCGTTTTGGGCATGGGCTTTTTTTCGATTGCTTTTTATCTGGACAGCATCTTCTATCTGATTATGAAAAATGCAGCCGTCGGCTGTTATTCGGTTCCGGCAGGCTTCGGCAGCATTGGAACGGAGGCGGAAATGGTGTTCCAGCTGATGGGGATTCTCATTTCCAAAAGCATTGTGGTGATTGGGCTGACGGCGTGGACGATAATAAGGCGGGGGTTTGACGGAAAGACCGGGGCTGGATTAGAAGCGCAATTTGATGGAGGAATGACAGGCGGCAGAAGCAGGGACTGGTACGTGGAAAAACCTCAGGGAGCCGGGCCAGGGCAATCAGGTCAGATGCAGAGGGGCTGGCAGTATCTGGATGGCCTGACAGTGGGCATAGGCGTATTTTCTGTGATATTGGCGGTGGAATGCATGAGGGGCGGCAGGGATGGTTTGTCGGTGGCACTGCGCCTGTTTTTTTCTGCTGCTGCTTTTGGCGGGCTATTATGCGCAATCAGGTAGGGCACGGGCTGGGGCTGCGCAGCATGGAGCGCATCGTCCACGCCTGCGGCGGAGAACTGGCGGTGGAGCGCACGGAAAGCCAGTTCACGGCAGTGGTGCGGCTGCCGCGCATTCCTGTATCATACATCTGATTTGCAAAAATCTTTCCGCGAGGGAAATTGCGGACACAAACTGGAAAACTATTCTGCCAGTCGATAGAATAAGCCGGGGATTCTGTCATCGCAATAGTCGATGGCTTTTTCTTTGCTTTTCTCTAAGTCGATTTCAGCCATAAATACCCCATATTCATTTTGCCTTATGAAAACGCATCTTCCGGATGGGTCATAGACATACGCCAATGGAATTTTTCCTGCAAAATGAGAACAGCCCATGACATATACTTCGTTCTCAATGGCACGCGCTTTCGCTAACGAAGTCCATTGTTCAAGCTGTAAGGCATGATACATTCCTGTTCCGATTGGGTTGATTAGTAAGACCGGATTCTCTAAACACATGATTCTTGCCACTTCCGGAAAATGTATTTCATAGCAGATGGGGATTCCAACTTTTCCGAATTTCGTATTGACACAAGTGATTTTTTCACCGTTCTTTTTTCCTTTTTGCTTTTCGCCTTTCGTCAAAATGCATTTTGTGTATTCGTCAACGATTTTACCGCCGTCAATTACCAATGCCTTTTGCTGTCCGTTATAATCCAAATCCTTAAAACCTGTAATCACATATTTTTCTTTTCCCTTTATGATATCGATTGCTGCCCGCAAGCTATTGCTATCTAAAAAACCCTCCGGAAAGATATAAAGGTCTGCTTCTTTTTGGGATAAGAAGTAATGCAACTCTTGTATACTGTCATTTTGGTTAGGGACGATTAATGCCACATTCATAATGATTGTCCTCCTTGGCCAGAAGTAAGTGTTTCTGTCAAACCGTTTTTGCCGTCCAGCCCATGTCCTCTTTCCGAATCCGGCAGTGCGGCCTTTCCATTACGCTTATTATACATATCGAATGGCTGGAATTCAATATCTGTATGGGGGAATCATGGCATGGCGGCATGGTACGGTGTCGGCTTAGGGTTATAATAGAAATCAGCGGAATCCCAACATTCAGTACAATTCTTCTGCTATAATAGCACTTAGATAATAGAATCTGCTTTTGATATAGAATCTTTTCTGGAGAGAGGAATGAAAACAATGAGGATACTATGGAGGAAAAGCATATCAGGGAAAAAGAGCATTCCGGGAAACTGCCTGTTTTGCCTGAAAACGGTTTTCCGTTATGTTCCGTTCAATACACTGGCAGCGATGGTCTGCCTGCTCGTACCGGCCACCTTTGCGGGGCTTCAGGTGCTTCTGCTGCAGCGAATCGTGGACAATGCCCTCGCGTATGTGCGGGGTGGGGCCGGGGGAGCGGAGGCCATGGAGGCCATGGTCATGTGGGGCATCTGTCTGGTGGCGCTCCTGACTCTGGGCACTTCCATGCAGCGAATCGGCATCTACCAGATGGATCTGGCCAGCGTGAAGCTCATGGAGCGGATGGCCCCGGACATTGCCGGACGGCTGACCGAACTGGAATATGCTTCCTTTGAGCAGCAGGACACCCAGGAGCTTTTCCAGAAAATGTCCGGGAGCCCGGAGACGGGAATCTTCAACTGCTGCCTGAGCACTATGTTTGTCATACAGAGGACTATCAACCTTTTCTTTTCCATGGCCGTGATTTTCGCAATCTCACCGTGGATGGGGCTGGGAATCATCGTAATCGGCATCCCCATGATGGTTCTTGGGTATTACGCGGCGGGCCACAGCATGACCATGATGGAGGAAGGGGCGGACGCCAGGCGCAGAATGGCCGACTTGAAGAGCCTGCTTACCAATAAGCATGCCATGTTCGAGATGAAGCTGTTCGACGCGGCGCAGCTGTTTGGGGAAAAGTGGAATCATTACAGCACGGAATACGCGGACATAGCCCTGAGGGAGAATCGGGAAGTAATGAAGCTGGATATCTGCAGCAGGCTTCTGAATGTGATCTACCTGATATTCGTGGTCTTCATGGCGGCAGCGGGGCTGTTGGGCGGCAGCCTGACGCTGGGGCAGTTTACCGCGGCCCTGAACGGTGTGGCGGGAATCGGCAGTGGTTTGAACGATGGGAGCCGTCAGGTGATATGGCTGTTCGCCAATGCCATGGGGATTCATTATTACATGGATTTTCTGAAACTGGAGACCAGAAAGGACATGGGAACGGTGGAAAAGCTGTCCTACTATGATATCGCCTTTGAGAACGTAAGTTTCCGGTACCCGGGGACGGAACGGGATATCCTGAAAAACGTCACTGAATTTCATATTTTCACAGATTGCTACAGGGCGTTCCCGGGGTTTTTTGTGCTGGGTTTTGTGCTGGATTCAATCGGCATACTGACCGCAGTGGCGGCGCCGGTGCTGCTGGCACGGATTCTGGAGCTGGCGGGGGAGGAAAGCGGCAGTGGAAGGGCGCTTGCCGGAGCGATTCGATTGTATGGGCTCTGTCTGGCCTGTGCCCCAGTGGTGGAAGTGTTCTTCCGCACTCTTTCCAAGCGGGCAAATGTGCAGGGCGAGCGCTATTTTGGCGGAAAACTGGTTGCTTTTTCGGAGAAAATCCAACTGGCGGCCCTGGAGGATCAGCGGTGGAAGGCGGCAAATCTGCTGCTATGCCTTTAATATTGGGGTGGCTTTTTTCCTGCTGGTGCAGGGCAGGATTTCCCCGGGGGCTTTTGCCGCCTGCCTGTCGGCGTTCACTGCCTATGACAGCAGCCTGCAGACCTTTATCGCCATGCTGTTCGACGCTGTGGCGACTTATCATGTGGTGGAGGATTATTATGACTATTTCACTGTCCCCATGGAAGAGGACGGCAGCAGGGGGTATCGGCCCTTTCAGGATGCCATCTCAGTGGAGGATGTTTATTTCCGCTACAGCGGCAGTGACAGGGACGCATTGAAAGGCCTTTCCTGCCGGATTCAGAAAGGGGAACATGTGGTGATTGTAGGGGAGAACGGCTCCGGCAAGACGACTTTTGCCAAGATTCTCACGGGAGCCTATCTGCCCTCGGCAGGGCATGTGTCCTATGACAGGCAGAAGATGGGGGAACTGCGGCGCCGGAGCCTTTACGACCATATTTCTGTAGTGCTTCAGGATTTTGTGCATTATCAGTTCACTCTGTGGGAAAACATCGGCATCAGCTGCCTGAGACGCATGGCTGAGGAGACGGCCAGGGCGGGGAAGAAAGCCGGGACAGACGGAATAACCATGGAAGAGTTGGTGAGCCGTGTGGCGGGCGAGGATTTCCTGCAGAAGATAGGCGGACTGGATGTCCAGATAGGCAGGGAATTCGGCGGCGAGGAGCTGTCCGGCGGGGAGTGGCAGAAAATCGCCATCGCCAGAGGCCTTTGGAAAGACAGTGACATCATTATCCTGGATGAGCCCACCGGCGCCCTGGATCCGCTGGTGGAGTACGATATTCTGTCGAAATTCGTGGAAATGATTCAGGACAAGACCTCGGTGATCATCTCCCACCGGGTGGGAATCTGCCGCAGCGCAGACAAGATTATCGTCATGAAAGACGGAAAAATGGCTGAGTGCGGACGGCACGAGGAGCTGCTGGAAAAACAGGGTGAATACGCCAGGATCTGGCGGGAACAGGCCAAGTGGTATGCGTAAACGGTGGAGGTTCCGCTTCCGGCCTGTGGCAGGTCTGCGGATTGCCCCGGATTGATGAGAGAAATCCCTTTGTATTTTAGAAAATACTTGCTTTTCCCCTGTTCTATGGTAAAATGAGGGTGACAATCGAATAATGAGAGGTTTATCATCATGCCAATGGAAAGCATACATAAAAGCGTTCCATTGCGACGAAGAGGAGAAGAGCGTAATGAAAAGAAGTTTTCATGGAAAGAAGAGCTTTTGCGGCTTTCTGGTTACGGCGCTTCTGGCAATGGCTGTACTGGGCGGATGCGCAGACGGCACAGGAGAGTCTTCGGAGGATAATTCCTCTAAGGAGTCCACAGTAGAATCCACGCAGACTGACTCTGCGGAATCCGGCGAATCCACGGGAGCTGACGCTTCCGGAGAGAGCACAGAGCCGGAGGGCAGCGAATCCGGTTCGGCAGAAGACGCCGCGTCCGGACAGGAAACCGGGGATAGGTACGGCGGCTCCATCGTTGTAGGAGTACAACAGGATATCGACAGTCTTGACCCTCACAAAGCGACGGCGGCAGGAACGAAAGAAATTATCTTCAACATTTTCGAAGGCTTGGTGAAGCCCGACGAGAATGGCAATCTGATCAATGCGGTAGCCAGTGATTACACGATCTCCGAGGATGGATTGGTCTATACGTTCACCTTGAGGGACAACGTGAAGTTCCACAATGGCAATGTCGTGACAGCTGAGGACGTGAAATACTCTCTGGAGAGGGTATCGGGACTGCTGGATGGCACTCCCCTGATTTCCACGCTGAGCACGATTAAATCCGTAGACATACTTGACGAAAAGACGGTTCAGGTGACAGTGGAGAACGCGAATACGGAGCTGATTTACAGCTTCGTGGCGGCCATCATCCCCGCGGGCAGCGGAGAGGACGAGACGGCGGACCCCATCGGTACCGGGCCGTTTTCTTTTGTCTCCTATAAGCCTCAGCAGGGAATCGTCCTGGCGAAGAACCCGGACTACTGGCAGGAGGGGCTGCCCTATCTGGATCAGGTGGAGTTCAAGATCATCAACAGCGCCGACACGGCCCTGTTGGAGCTCCAGGGCGGCACCATCGACTTCTACGCCTACCTGACGGATTCCCAGGCCCAGGCCCTGCAGGGCAGCCACCAGGTGATTTCGTCCCCCACCAATATGGTGCAGGCGCTGTTCCTGAACAATGCGGTGGAGCCCCTGAACGATGTGCGGGTGCGCCAGGCGATTTCTTATGCCCTGGACAAAGAGTCCATCAATGACTTCGTGGGCGGCGGCAACGGCACCCTGCTCAGCTCGGCCATGCTGCCTACGCTGAAGGAGTATTACGTGGACCTGAACGACACCTACGGCACCACGGCCAATGTGGAGAAAGCTAAGGAGCTCATGGCGGAGGCGGGCTACGCGGACGGATTCGACATGGAGATCGCCATTGTCTCCACCTACGAATTCCATATGCAGACCGGCGAGGTAATCGTGGAGCAGCTTAAGGAGATCGGCATCAACGCCACCATCAAGGGCATGGAGAACAGCAGCTGGCTGGACGAGGTGTACAACGGACGGCAGTTCGACGCCACCATCACCGCCCTGACCTGCGACATGACGCCGGGATACCTGATGAACCGGTTCCAGACCGACTCCGGCAAGAACTTCATCAATTTCCAGAGCGCGGAGTATGATGAAATCTACGCGAAGGCACAGGCTGCTCTGGATCCGGACGAGAAAGCCGGATACTACAAGGAGCTGCAGAAGATTCTCTGTGACGAGGCGGGCAGCGTGTTCATCCAGGCTCCGGCCAACCAGACGGCCATCAGCAGCAAGCTGGAGGGCTATAAGTTTTACCCCGTGTACGTGCAGGATATGAGCACGGTGTACATCACGGAATAGTGTGTGGGCTTTGGGGCTGCGGCGCTACTGCCGCAGGCGACAATTTGTAAAAAAGGGACGGGCGGGGCAGCCTCGATAGAGGCAACCCCAATTGGGGCATCCGCAGTCGTGGCATCTGCCGATTTGGGGAGCCCGCCTGTCCCGGGAATGAAAAGGAGGCGGCAGCGTGAAATATCTGGGTAAGAAAACCATCACTCTCATTATGACATTGTTCCTTGTTTCCGTTGCCGCTTTTCTTGCGTTCCAGATCATCCCCGGGGACGTGGTCATGTCCATCCTGGGGACGGAAGCCACTCCCGAGAGGGAGGAGCAGCTTCGGGAAGAGCTGGGATTAGGCGACCCGCCGGCAGTCCGGTACCTGAACTGGATGACGGGGGTGCTGAAGGGCGATTTGGGAGTCAGCTATCGCTACTCCAAGAACATGAACGAGATGATGCCGGTGGAGGAGCTCATAGGGGACAAACTGCCTGTGACGCTGTGGCTGGCGGCCGTTTCGCTGGCGCTGATCGTGCTGGTGTCCATCCCTCTGGGGGTGCTCTGGGTCAGGAGCGGCAGCCGTGTGCTGGACGCGGCATTAGGCGTCATCACCCAGGCCACCATGGCGGTGCCCTCTTTCTTTCTGGGCATCCTGGTGACATTCGTGTTCGGCATCATACTGAAATTTTTCGCTCCCGGCGGCTATATCAGCTATCAGGAGGATTTCTCTGGTTTCCTGGGATACCTGCTGTTCCCGGCGCTGTCCATCGCGCTGCCGAAGATTGCCATGACGGCCAGATTTCTTCGTAACTCTATGCTGACGGAAGTGGGCACGGACTATGTGCGCACGGCCTACAGCAAGGGCTGCACCAAGCGGCGGGTCATGTATGTCCATGTGCTGCGCAACGCCATGATGCCCGTGGTCACCTTTCTGGGCATGATTGTGGCGGAAATCGTGGCGGGCAGTATCGTAATCGAACAGGTGTTCAGCCTGCCCGGCATCGGAAGGCTCCTGATCAGCGCCATCTCCACCAGGGATTTCCCGGTGGTGCAGATTTTGATTTTGTATATCACTTTTGTGGTGATTTTTGTGTATTTCCTGGTAGATATTCTGTACCGGGTGATCGATCCGCGGATCAGCGGGAAGTGACTGCCGGGTCATCAAATGGCATGAGACGGGTGGGGGGCGGCGGTTGCCCTGCGGATCAGCGGGAAATGACGGTAAGGAGGCATTTATGGGCAGGACGTTCCGGGAAATGGAAAGAGCTCCACAGGAAGAAGGGGGTTCGTGGAAGGACAGGATTCCATGGAATAAGTATTTTCTGGCAGGGCTGGTCATGACAGGCCTTGCCCTGGCACTGGGCATCCTGGGGCTGTTCTGGACGCCCTACAGCACTACGGCCATGTCGGCATCGGAAAAGTTCGATCCGCCGTCCCTGCTCCACATCTTCGGCACGGACAATTTCGGCCGGGACATTTTCTCCAGGGTCATGAAAGGACTGGGCACCACCATCGGCATCAGCGGCCTGGTAGTGCTCTTTTCCGGTTCTGCGGGCATCCTCCTGGGGGCGCTGACAGGGTATTTCGGCGGCCTGGCGGATGAAATCGTCATGCGGGTCACGGATGCCGTCAACGGGTTCCCCAGCATCCTCCTGACCTTGGTCATCATCAGTCTCCTGGGCAGCGGCAGGCAGAATGTGATCATCTCCTTAGGGATAGTGTTCGTGCCAAGCTACGTGCGCATCGTGCGGAGCGAATACCTGAAGCTGCGGGACGCGGACTATATCAGGCGGGCAAGGCTGCTGGGCGTTAAGGATGTCCGCATCCTCTTTGTCCACATCCTGCCCAATATCTTCTCCGTGTTCTGGGTATCTGTCATGATAGGCTTCAACAACGCCATCCTGGCGGAGTCCGGCATGAGCTATCTGGGGATAGGCGTACAGCCCCCGGAGGCCAGCCTGGGCAACATGCTCTCGGACGCCCAGGGCTATCTCCAGGCAGCGCCCTGGTACGCCCTGTCCGTTGGCCTGTCCATCGTCTGGGTGGTGCTGGGATTCTCCCTGTTCAGTGAGGGGATACGCAGAGGAAAGTGTGAATAGGTTTGGCAAAGGAGATGCTTTGATGGAAAATACAGAAAAATCTGCTTTGGAGCTGGCGGAGAAGGAGATTGCAGAGACCGGAGCGCTCAGCTTTCCGGGCCGCCGGAGGTTGTGGGAGGCCATGGGGCCGCTGGAACCCAGGGAGCAGGATTCCGGCACGCCCCGTTCTCTCACCGGACCGCTGAAGAAACGGGCGGAGCTGGCGCTGGCTTGTGCCAAAAAGGTGTCCCGCATCTGGTGCGCCTTTGATGGGGAAGACAAGCGGCCCCGGCATCTGATGAAGCAGACCCGGGCCTACCTGGACGGAAAAATTTCCGCGGAAGCTCTTAACGCTGAGAGAGGTGTCATTGATGACTTCATGATCATCGTGGAGGATGAGGGCGACAGTGCCACCGCTGCGGCTCTGGCCGCCTGGGATGCCCTGGTAGTGGCTCTGGAGGACGAATCCCTGCTGGAACCCTGCTGTGCCGATGCCACTGACGCCGATCTGGATCCCTACGACTGGGACGCCGCGAAAAACGCCGCCATGGCCTGGCGGGACGCAGCCTCCGGGGGCGACCCGGGCAAGCGGGCGGTGCGGGAGATGAAATACTGGGCCTGGTATCTGGAGGAGTGGGCCAGGCTGCTGGGGGCGGAGGACTACCGGTTCCCGCCCAGGTACATCAGGGCCTTTCAGGAGAAGCAGGCTCCGGCCCGGCCTGTGCCCCAGGAAGTCACCCTGGAGAGCTTCGCCGAATATATGGGCGGCAGATACCAGTTCCATACCTATGCTTCGCTGCGGGAGGGCTATGACCGGGAGCCGGGAACCTATACTGTGAGTCTCTGGTTCGGCGGGAATCGCAGCACATGCCCTGTATGCCACAAGGAGACGGAACTGGTTGATATTGTCCATGGGGATCGCTGCCTGTGGAAGATTCCCCTGCCGGGCGGCCGGAAACTGGAGGTGCATCGGATCATGCCAAACTTCCGCTGTCCCGACCACCCGGATATCCCGTTCATTTTCCCGCCATCCGCCGAGCTGGTCTCCAACTACAACGCGGCCCTTAAAGACTACTGGAAGGGCCCTGGCCGCAAGCAGGCGTTTGTGGAGCAGCTGGAGAACCGTCTTCCCCGGATGCTGAATATCCAGGCGGTGGATGTGGGATATCTGGCGAACCACTGGGAAGAGCTTCATCTGACCAATGCGGGCTGGGTGGACAGGGAAATGGAACAATATGCCTTTGACGTGGCCCCGTTTCTTCCCAATTTCTTTCTCCACAGCTGCACTTTGGAGCAGTATCTCCGCTATTATCCTGACCAGGTTCGGCGGCTGGAGGATGGCAGTATTGAGATAGAGCTTTTCCGTCTCTGGATCCGGATCTGGATGGACGAGGCTGGCCGGCCCAAGCGGGCCATGCTCACCACACGGTTTGCCATCTGGGTCGCGGGGAAGCCGGATAAGAATCCTTTTCTGCCCAAACTGTTGGCCGAGCTGCGGGGAATGACGCCAGAGCAGGTAAAAGAATCCCTTCGGACCGCCAAGCCTGTTTCAAGGGATTATGAACTGGAGCCTCTGTCCGGCCTGACCCGGCCTGAAGCTATCCGGTTCCAGGCCACCCTTGAAGCGGGGGGAGTGGAGTGCAGGATTCTGCCCACTCCCATCGCGCAGCAAGGCTGATATACTACATAACGCCAGAATTTACCATACTGCATTGGTTAAACGTATATGGTTGGCGTTATATAGTCCGGTTACTGTTTATACGGTAAGGAATTGTTAAAAAATTTTCAAAGACAGGAGGTTGAGCCGCAGCCTGGCACAGTAGCGCACAGGAGCCGGCAAATGTAAAATGAAGAAGATTCAGACGAAGATTATGATTTTGGTTGTACTTGCCACATTGGGAGTCTCTTTGGTGAATGTGCTGCTGGGTACGGTGATTACCCGCAACTCCACCGTGACGGCTCTGGAGAAGACTGTGGGCGAGACGGCGAAGCTGGCGGCTCTTTCAGCCGAGAACATGATATCCACCTATACCCTCACCATCGCGGAAGTGGCCTCTTATCCCGTGCTCTCGGATCCGGAGTCCACGGCCGAGGAGAGACAGGCGTTCCTCCAGTCCAAGGTGGACGCTTATTACATGCGGTTCGGGGGCATGGCGGATGTCTCCGGCTACGACGCAATCCATGATGCGGACGTCTCGGGGGAGCCGTTCTTCCAGGCGGCTCTTGCAGGGAATGCCTATATGTCCACCCCCTATATGGACGGCGACGACATGTACCTGGTAGTATCTGCGCCGGTGACGAGCGGGGGCAGCGTGCAGGGCGTGGTCTATTTCCACTGCGACACCAATATCCTGCAGGCCATCGTAGAGGGCATCCAGATAGGCGAGGACGCGGATGCCTACATACTGGATAAGGAGGGCACCACCATCGCCGCTGTGGAGGTGGAGGAGGTGCTGAGCCAGGAGAACCTTCTGCGGGAGATGGCGGAGAATCCGGGCGACAGCTTTGTCCAGGAACTGGGCGCCATCGAGAAAAAGATGATCGCAGGTGAGAACGGCGTGGGAAGCTATACCTATGAGGACGGCAGCGACTATATCCAGGGCTATGCCCCTATCCCGGGCACGGACGGCTGGAGCGTGGGCGTGTCAATCAGCGAGGATGAATTCATGCGTTCCGCCTATGTGGGCAATAACATACAGATAGCAGTCAGCCTGGCACTCTGCCTGCTGGTGATATTGATTTCAGCATTCGTGTGCCGCACCGTCACGGGCCCCATCGTGAAATGCGCTACGCGTCTGCGGGCTCTTTCCCAGGGAGACCTGAAGAGCCCTCTTCCCGAGGTGAAAGGCAGGGACGAGACCAGGGTGCTGGCGGATTCCACCGCCCAGCTGGTGGAGACTTTCAGGGGCATCCTGGCGGAGATCGGCGCGGTGCTGGGCAGCATTGCCGAGGGCGATTTGACCAAAGAGAGCGACAGCGCCCGGTATCCCGGAGACTTTCAGGAACTGCAGAAGGATCTGGAGACCATCGGCGATAAGCTGAATCAGACCCTGGGAGGTATAGCGGCGGCCACGGCCCGGGTATCCAGCGGTTCCGCCCAGGTGGCATCCTCGGGAATGGCCCTGTCCCAGGGGGCTACGGAGCAGGCCAGCGCCGTGGAGGAGCTTTCCGCCACCCTGGAGGATATGGACAGGGACGCGAAAGAGACGGCCCGGCTGGCGGAAGAGACCAGGACAGCGGTCCGGGGCGCGGAGGAAAAGCTCCAGGAAAGCAGCAGCCAGATTCAGGATCTGAACGAAGCCATGGAGTCCATCACTGCCTCCTCCAACGAAATCAAGCGCATCATAGACACTATCGAGGACATCGCCCTCCAGACCAACATTTTGGCCCTGAACGCCTCCGTGGAGGCCGCCAGGGCCGGGGAAGCGGGCAAGGGCTTTGCGGTGGTGGCCAATGAAGTCCGGGAGCTGGCCAATAAGTCCGACGAGGCCACCAAGGCCACCATGGAGATGATTCGCCGCTCCATCCAGGCCGTGGGCAGCGGCAGCCAGGCCGTGTCCAATGTCACCGTATCCGTGTCCGACGTGGTGGTGCTGGCAGGGCAGGCGGCGGAGCAGATGGAAGTGATGGCAAAGGCCGTGGAGCGCCAGACCGGTGCCATCGACCAGGTCAGCATGGCCGTGGGCCAGATTTCCGAAGTGGTGCAGTCCAATTCCGCCACGGCCCAGGAGAGCGCGGCCACCAGCGAGGAACTCTCCAATCAGGCAGCGGTGCTGAAAGGCCTGGTGGGCGGCTTTACTCTCCGGAGACAGTGAGGAAACCCGGAAGGGAAGCTACGGGGATTCGGGAACGAGAGAATGAGGAACTCTCCAGAAGCCTGACAGCCCGAAAGGAGGCACAGCGTTTTGATTAAGATAGAGGATTTGTCCGTTGCCTTCGGCGAGACGGAAGCGGTGAGACATGTGAATCTGGACTTGGTGGAAGGAGAGATCCTGGGCGTGGTGGGGGAATCCGGCTCCGGCAAGTCCGTCACGGCCCTGACCCTCATGGGGCTGGCGGCGGATACGGCGCGTGTCACCACAGGCCGAATACTTTTTGACGGCGTGACGTTGCGGGAAGCGGGCAGCCCCTGTGATAAAAGGCTTTACCGCAGCTACCAGGGAGCCAGGATGTCCATGGTGTTCCAGGAGCCTATGACTTCCCTGAACCCTACCCAGAGGGCAGGGCGGCAGGTGGAGGAGATGCTGCGGCTCCACACCGGGCTGGCGGCTGCGGAGAGGAGGGAAAAGGTGCTGGAGGCTTTCCGGGCGGTAGGGCTGCGGGAGCCTGAGAAGGTGTACGCAAGCTATCCCCACCAGCTCTCCGGCGGCATGCGCCAGCGGGTGATGATCGCCATGGCGGTGATTCTGGAGCCGGAGCTGATCGTGGCGGACGAGCCCACCACGGCCCTGGACGTGACCATACAGAACCAGATCATAGAGCTGCTGCGTAAAATCAACGAAACCCAGAAGAACGCCATGCTTTTCATCACCCATGACCTGAACCTGGCCAGGCGGCTGTGCCACAGGGTAGCGGTGATGAAGGACGGCCGGGTGGTGGAACAGGGGCCTGTGGAGGAGATTTTCCGAAATCCGAAGGAGGAATACACGAGAAGGCTCATAGAAGCCGTTCCCTCCAGGATGGAACGCAGGAAAGATATCCGAGAGGTGTTTCAGGAGCCAGTCAAAGGGGACTTCCGAAATACAAAAGAGGAATATACGAAAAGAAAAGTGGCAGTTTCCGGGGCAGAGGAGAGAGCGTCTCAGGAATCTGCGCAGTCTGCCGCTCCTGTCCTGGAGGTCAGGAACCTTTCCGTGTACTATCAGGACGGGAACGTGAGCTTTCTTTCCGGAGACAGGAAGAACCGGCAGGGAGAGCGGCTTTCCCTGAGGGAGCGGCTGTCCGGGACGAAGAAGGAATGGGTGGTGTCCGGGGCGGATTTCGAGATTTATCCCGGGGAGAGCTTAGGGCTGGTGGGGGAGAGCGGCTGCGGCAAGACCTCCCTGTCCAAGGCAATCTTAGGCATGAACTGCCATATCCAGGGGGAAATCCGGCACCATAGCATACGCCCCCAGATGATATTCCAGGATCCCTACAGCAGCCTGAATCCCACGAAGACCATCGGATGGCTTCTCCAGGAGCCCTTAAGGGCGGCGGGAGCCCTGGACAAATCCAGAGCTATGACCAAAGGGGACATGGTGGCCGCCGCCTACGATATGCTGCGCAAGGTGGGGCTGGAGGAGAGCTATTTTAGCCGCAGGCCATCCCAGCTCTCCGGCGGCCAGCGCCAGCGGGTGAGCATCGGCCAGGCGCTGATCACGAGCCCGGGCTTTTTGGTGGCGGACGAGCCCGTGTCGGCCCTGGACGTGACCATACAGGCTCAGATCATGGAGCTGCTGCAGCGTCTTCAACAGGAGATGCACCTGGCCTATCTCTTCATTTCTCACGACATCAATGTAGTCTACCGCATGTGCGACAGAATCATGGTGATGAAAGAGGGGCGGATTATTGAGATTGGGGAGACGGAAGAGATATTCGAGCATCCCAGGGAGGACTACACGAAGCTGCTGCTGCGGGAATCCTGAAAAGCCGCAGTCGCTTTTGCGGGCATCGGGGTATGCCTGTATTTCCGCAGGAACAGGCATACCTGGGAGCTGGAGAGGCGGGAGGACTGAACGATTTCCCTGTTACGCCTTTTTCTTTGTTACGGGTATCCATACCTCGTATTGCGCGTTCTGCGGATCCGGATTTAAGTAAACCTCAATATCAGGGGCGTTGGCATATTCATATCCGGAGGCCGGAAGCCACTCTGTTATGATTCGCCGCTCCAATTCCTGTATCGACTGGTTCGTGCCCGTTCCGGGAAAGATTGCCCAAGTGGACGCAGGAACGGTATATTCTTCAAACCCGCCGCCTGTCTTTGTACTGGAAACGGCAATGAAATATTTCCATTGTTCTTCCTCGTTGCAGACGCTTATGCCCAAAAGGCCCATTGGCGGCGTATCCATCATTCCTGCCAGCTTCTGTATGGTTCCGTTTGCGGACGCCTCCTGCCACATCTTGGGCACCACCATAAAGTTGCTTTCGATTTCCCTGTCAAGCGGCGCGGATACGCCGATAATGCGGAAGGCTTCTTTTGTTTCAATCCGATAATTCATCTCTGTCGCTCCTTTCACAGCAATTGTAAACACAATGGGAGAAAAAGACTTCACGGATACGCCCTCGTCTTTCACGGACGAGGGGGCTATCCCGTGAAAAGACTGGAACGCCCTGTTGAATGCGGTGGGGGAACGGTAGCCGTACTTCTCTGCGATATCGATGATCCGTGCATCCCCGCCCTGCAAATCTACCGCCGCTAAAGACATTTTTCTCCGTCGGATATACTCTGCCAGAGTGATGCCCGCCATATAGGTAAACATCCTCTGATAGTGATAGGTGGAGCAGCAGGCAATCCGCCCCAGCTGTTCATAGTCGATTTCGCCTGTCAAATGTTCTTCAATATAATCCATGCTTTGGTTTAATCTTTCGACCCATTCCATGAGATACCTCCTCGTATGTATTGTGCTTTGCGGATTTAAATGTGTCTTTATCATTATAAGACATTTTCTTACATTTTTCCTCTCTATCCTTGCACAAAAAAGAGAGGCGGCAGAACAGCCTCCTCCCGGGCGGTGGGATCCGTGAAGAGCCCGGCCTTCGGCGGGTGATAGGTGAACCACAGGAAGCAGGCCAAAAGGATGCAGACAAAGCAGCCCAACAAAATGCCATAGGGCTTTCCCCTGCAGGACAGGGCGAGACGGCAGGCAATCCGGAACGCGATCAGGACGCTCAGAAGAAAGGTGCCGAGATCCAGAAGGAACAGGTCCCTGCCCAGGATAAAGGTATAGCCATAGTATAAGAGCGGAATCGCCAATGTCCCGGCCAAAAGCCCCGCCCAAAGGGAAGAAGGGAGGCAGGGGAAGTCTCCTTTCAGCCTGCCGATCAGGAACAGCGAGTACAGGAGCATGGGAAAGAACAGCAGCTTCATATGCTCCCAGACCGATTCATTGACCGGGGAGAAAAGGCCGACCACAGCGTGCCTTCCGCTCCAATCATACAGGAAGTGTGCCAGCGTGCCGGTGAGCATGACAAAAAGGATGCCGATAACGGTATATCGTCTCAAAGTCTTCATAAAAATCCCTCCGCGGTTAGTATATGTAACTTTGCGGCAGATATGTGCGGCGCAGATTCCGGACATATCCTGCCGGAATGCTCGCTTGGCAGACTGGAGGTTCAAAGATATCAGCATGGACACGCTGGCACGAATCTGCGAAACGCTGGATTGTGGCATCATGGACGTGATTGAACTGGTCAGTGATGGGCTTTCCGCCACAGGAGGGAACGATAATGGAAAAACTGAAAGAAAGAATCACAGAGAACGGCATTGATTATATTCTGGCAGGCGACTACTATATCCCGGACTTGAAGCTGCCTGAGGAGAACCGCCCCATCGGACGCTATGGGCGACTGCACCGGGAATATCTCAAACAGGAACACCCGGCACGGTACAGCTCCCTTATCCTGACCGGGAAATGGCCGGATGAACAATATCCGCAACCGGGCAGAGGAAATCGTAAACAGTGAACTGATTTATATTTGATTGGATATGCAAAGGCCAGCCAATTACCGGCTGGCCTTTCTAATCTTCCCTGCGCTCCAATACCGCCCGAATCATGGCAGCGGCGATTTCCTGCTGGCTGGGCGATGTGCTTTCCCACAGTTCCGCCAGTTCCCGTATTTTACTGACTTCATTATCTTCCAGCGCATCCTGCAGCAGATAATCAGGGGAGATTTTCAGTGCGTTGCAGATATTGATAAATACGGGCAGACTGGGAACCTTTGTCCCGCCCTCAATCTGCCGGAGGTAAGTTGCGTTGATATTGCAAAGTTCCGAGAGCCTGTCTGCCGTGAATCCCCGGTCTTTCCTTACCGTGTTGATACGTCTGCCTAATCCTTTTCCTTCCATAATGCCCACCCACTTCATAAGCTACTAGCATTTATTTTGTTCACTTTTAGACTACATCACGCATAGGGATTGCAATAGATTCTAAAAGTATATATAATATTAGCTAATAGACTATAAACCATGAAAGGGGAACAACAGAATGGAACTGAATTATTTTAGGGATCACCTTTTTGATTTACTGAATGACAGCGAAGGGATGAGGATTGCCGACCTGAACGCAGACGAGCGGAACAGCCTGCTCACTGTCAGGACAGAGGATGGGGATGTATTTGAAATCGTGTGCCGACAGGCAGCGGGGAAGGAGGACGGATGGACGACCGCAAACTGACCGTATATAATGGGCGAGATACTTTCAAGAAATCGCCGCTGCAGATTCTTTTACAGGGGAACTGGCTGGAACAGGCCGGATTCTCCGCAGGGGACAAAATCACCGTGAAATGGATTTTTTGTAAAGTCTATTCCCTCTGGAAAGTGATTGCGGTATAATGGAGCCATTGACAAGTCGAAATGGAGGTAAAAGACATGATATTGAAGAATAAATATCCTGTATGTGAATTTGACACCGGTAAAAATCCGATTATTCAGGCAGCGAATTTTTTGGCTAAAAGCCTTCCTGAAAAATGTGTGGTTACCTTTTTCAGAAAGGAATTGGAACAGTTTGTTTCGGAAAACAATCTTCCTGTCATTGGCTATCTTAATTCAGAAGTGCTTGATATACCGATTTATGAATATGGATATGGTACAGATAAGCTTTGTATTACAATGGCATTTTGTGGTGCGCCGGGTGCGGCTGTAGCGATTGAAGAACTTCATGCTATGGGATGTGAGAAATTTATAATCTGCGGGGGCGCAGGGGCATTGACAAAGGACAGTAAAGTGGGAGAAATCATTATCCCTGTTTCTGCGGTTAGAGATGAGGGGACATCCTATCATTATTTAGAGCCATCCCGTGAAGTGGAATGCCATAAAGAAACGGTTAAGACTGTTGTTTTGTGTTTGGAACAGATGGGGATTCCATTTAAAACCGGGAAAACATGGACAAGCGACGCTATATACAGAGAAACTCCTGATATGGTTGAATTAAGGCGAAACGAGGGATGTATAACTGTGGAAATGGAGGCGGCAGCCTTTTTTGCGGTGTCTCAGTATTACAATATTCCGCTTGCTCAGTTATTATATGCCGGTGATGATGTAAGCGGAGAGGAGTGGGATTCCCGAAATTGGAATACGCAAAAGAATATCCGATATGATTTAATTATCTCTGCAATCGAAATTATAAAGAAATTGTAACGGGTTATGTGGTTATAAGCTTAAATCGAAATTTGCGTGGAGGTATCAGTATAGATGAAAAGATATATTGCTTTTTTGCGAGGTATCAATATAAGTGGCAAAAACAAAGTGCCAATGGCAGAATTAAAACAGGGCTTTGAAAGACTTGATTATGCAGAGGTCAAAACCTATTTGAGTAGCGGTAATGTGATTTTTTCAAGTAATGAAGCCGATACAATCAAAACGACAGGCCGAATTGAGGAAATGATTAAAAATCAATTTAGTTTAGATATTCCTGTTTTTGTCATATCAAGGGAAGAACTTGAGGACATTTTATGCCATGCGCCCGACTGGTGGGGAGATGAAAGCAAGGAGATTTATGACAATCTAATCTTTATCATGCCTCCCGCTACATTCAAAGATGTATATAACGAAATCGGAGAGCCTAAAGAGGGATTGGAAAAGATTATGGAATACAAAGAAACTGTATTCTGGTCTTTCAGTCGGAAAGACTATCAAAAAACAAACTGGTGGTCTAAAACAGCAAGCGCAAATATCGGCAGTAAATTGACGATAAGAACGGCGAATACAGTTAGAAAAATTGTTGGCATGTAATTGTTTTTCAAATTACCGTTTGCCAATTTGCGGAAGATTGTTTATGAGATGGGAAAATATAAACAAAGATATGATGTTATCGCCAACAGGAATGGGAATTATTTTTTATTCAGAAGGCGCTGTTAAAGATATTCCCAGTGGGGAAGATTTTTTGAACAAAGAGTATTGGGATGCCCAAAATGTTGGAGATCACATTAGAAAAGGGGATATTGTAGCAATATGTACAGGGTGTGACTCTGAAGAATATGAACTTCGATTCCGCAGCGGATATCCAGATGATGAAATTGCGGAAAAATATCCAGCACATTTGCGCCTTTTTATTGAAGTCATGGGAAATGAAATAAATGTAGCTGATTTGTATGATTTGATGGACTGGCAAAATGACTGTCCAAAAGAACAACAAATCGAAGTAGAACCGGGTTTCTATCATTTGACATTTTCTGGAGAACAGCCTAAATTTGCTATGAAAGAAAAACTGACCGATGAGGAATATGATGAACTTTTAGATAAACCCAGCATTATTTATATACATATAAACAGGCTTGAAACTGTTCCCGAAAGTAAATGGAAAGGTGGCGTTCCTTTTATGTATTGGGCTTATGAAGAAGAATAGCTTATGAAGTTCCAATCTGCTTCAATCATCACAGGGGAAGCCACCCTTCCCCTGCGCTGGCTCTGCCAGCTACCCCTTTGTGGTTTTGACGCCCGAAAATCTTTCAGAAAGCCTATTTCATTTAGCAAGTCAAAGCTGTATAATAGAGCCAGCGTAAAATCGGAATTGATGGAGGGTAAACTATGGAATATAAGGACTATATTAAGCAAGGTTTGAATGGGAATGCCCCATTAAAATTAATTTTATGCGGAAATATACAGGGGACGGAAAATGATAAAGCAGGTGTTGTATCAGTTGTGTATGCTACAAATGATAAAGACTTAGCAGAGCAAAAAATGAATGAATTGATTGCGGCCAATCCTGATAATTATTACATGGTTTATAGTGTACCACTAAATGTTGATTTGACGGAACTTTCTCATTATCCTTCAATAGCAATTTCTAAAGATGATTTACAATAAACCAGCCCGGCAGACCGCTGTATTGTTCCTGCTAATTGGGGATAACACAGTTCATTCATCCACAATGTATGGCCCCTCTTCTCCGCCTTGCAGATAGATGATTCATTCTGCGCCATTTGACGGAAAGGAAGCAGGCCAGCGCGCTATGGGCATGTTCCGTTCAATTGGAACAGCGCCTTTTCATAATCCTGCACATAGTATCTGATATTTTTGCGCCCCTTTTGAACGATGGTATGACCTTCTGCTTCCAGCATTTCTTTCTGTGCTTCTACGCCGCCGGGGTATTTGGCGTTGAGCTCTCCGCCCGCTTTCAATGTCCGCCAATACGGAGTTTTGTCTTCGGTACGCTGGTGACTGGCCCAGGCCGCAATCGATACGAATATCCCGGCTGTAATCGGTTCTGTGAAATCCGCCCCATTCAGCGCCGCGAAATGTTCACGGATTTTTCCCACGGTGATCACTTTGCCATAGGGAATCCGTTTCATCACCTTGTCATAGTCTATGGGCGGGGCGAAGTACATTCTGCTCCCGCCGTATTTCTCGATGCTTTTTTGGTCGGTAATGGTCTGGATCTTGGGCATATCCTTGCTGTCATGCAGCATAGCGTTAAAATCTTTCCTGTCTTCGTCTGCCATATCTGACACCTCCTGCCTTCATTATAAGCTAGCGGCAGACTCCATGCAATGAGACGGTTTGAAAAATTTCCCCAGGCTATTTGGATTTTTGTCTGCTCAGAAGGATTCCACATACCACAGCATAACGCCAGAATTTACCGTATCTCACTGGTCAAACGTATATGGCTGGCGTTATGTAGTCGAGTTGCTCAGAAATTTTAACTGTTAAGCAGTATAAATAGTCGTTTGCGGCTTTTGCCGCTGTTCCCATGGGGTTGTGGCGGTATCGATATCGCCGATTTCCACCAATTTTGGAAGCATGCTCGTATCACCGTTTGTGAACTCCATGATCAGGCCCCAATATTCTTTTACAATCTGCTGGCATTTTTCGCTTTCTGGCGGTATGTTTTGTGTTTGAAGCTGTATGATTTCATCGCTGAGACGGTTGAATCTGTCCATAAAATCCAGGCCGCTTTCCTTATCGAACTGACTGCGGATATGATCCAGCGTATCGTCATCGAAGCGTTTGATATGACAGTAGGCGTCATTCTTCATCTACAGGTTGACGATGATATCTGCATACATCTTGAAGTTGACTGTCTGCATTTGTAGAACTTCGGTTTTTAGCTGTTCGATTGCCAGCAGGGAAGCCTTGAGCTGTTCTATTTTCTGGCGGATGTCATTTGCCTGTTCCGTAAGAGCGTCTGCCACGTCGGCGGGCGTCTCTAAAGAGATCAGGCGTTGTTTGATATCGTCCAGAGAAAAGCCCTTCTTTATCGTAGTATTGCAGGGTACGAGAGTATCAGGAAATTTTAGTAAGGCTTGACGGACTGGAACAGCAGGGAGTGATTGGGGCATTTGACAAACGGACGCTTATTGATTTATCCGGGGATGTGATTCACGAAATCGCACAGAAGTATCAAAATGTGCAGAAAGGCGTAGGTGATATGATGAGAGGCGCATTGATTGAAACAAGTGCAAGGAGATTAAAAAACGAAGCAGAAAATGAAGCAAAGAGGAATATCGCGCTTAGAATGCTGAAACGAGGGAAATTGGCAATTGAGGATATTGCAGAATATTCAGGTCTTAGTGTTGCAGAAGTAGAACAGCTTGCAGGACTTCCGACAGTGTAGGGCAGCAGTCATAAAGCAAGGAAATAACGGATGATAAAGATCACGTATTTTGCTGAGTAGCACCTGCATAGCCAATGCCAAATTATCGTTGACAGGGCAGGGGATGTCGTCTATAAGAGAGAAAAGTTTTGAAAAACAGCCTGCAAATAAAAAGTCAAGCTATATAAACGGCATTTCATTCTTGCCAGTCACATAGCACAGCAAGTCATGCCGTTTATCTGGCTTTTTGGCAAGTTTTAATCACTACATAATATAAATACTTGACATTTATATTAGGCAATTGTAGAATAAGAAAAAGATATTAGGCAAATGTAGAAATACAGAGGAGATTGGAACCTATGAAGAGACTGCCGGAGTCGGAGCTGGAAATCATGATGATAATATGGAGGCATGGAGAGCCCGTGAATCGGATGGAGATAGAGGCACAGCTGGAGAAGAAAGTGGCCGCCCCTACCGTCCTGTCCTTCCTGAACCGCCTGGAGGCCAAGGGCTTTGTCAGCGTGGAGAAGGTCGGCAAGGTGAACTGGTACACGCCGCTGGTGGCGGAAGAGGACTATCTGCAGCGGGAGAGCAGAAGCATCCTCCGGAAGCTGTACCGCAATTCCCTGAAGAATTTCGTCACCGCCCTCTATGACGGGGACGCCCTGACGCAGCAGGACATGGAGGATCTGGCCGAGTTCCTGGAGGAAAAGGGGCGGACGGCGGAGAAGAAAGAAAGCGGGGCAGAGGGCAGCTGTTTCTAAGAACAGAAAAGGCAATGGCAGGAGCAGGCGGAAAGTTGTTCTGGGGACAGGGAGAGCAGGAAGGAAGAGCGGAAAGAAACAGCAGGTAGGAACGGTTCAGGGGATATAGAAAGGACGGAAGCGGACATGAGGGCGAAATGGAGGAAGATTATATGGGCGATTCTGGCGGTGCAGCTTCTGCTCCTGCACCTGCTGCTTTTGGAGAAGGCATACAGCCTGGATTATCTCATCGGCAGGGCGGCAGGGCATTTTGATCTGCCCTACTTCCTGTATTCCAGGTGGAGACAGCTGACAGTACTGGGGTGGCTTGCCACGGCAGGCATCGTGGCGCTTGCTCATTATCGGAATTACATAAAGTTCCGCAGATGGTGCATTGGACAGATTCGCATCGTGTCTGAGGAGTCCGTCCGCCAAAGTCTCAGGGAAGCCGTCCTGGAGACAGGGATTGAGAGGAGTGCAGTTCGGGAAAACGGAAGTCCAAAAGCCGGGACTGGAAAAAGAGCGAAATCATTCCTTTACCGTGCGCCGGGAATCCAGGAGCCTTTTGTCATGGGCTTCCGCCGTCCTATCCTGTTGCTGCCGGAGAAGGAGTACAGCGAAAACGTGCTGAAATTCATCTTTCTCCATGAGTGCCATCATATCCGGCAGAAAGACACGCTCTATAAGCTTTTCTGGGTGCTGATGCAGTCCCTTCTCTGGTTCCAGCCCCTGATCTATCTGCTGGCGGCCCTGGGAAACAGGGACGTGGAGGTGGCCTGCGACGAGGCGGTGGTGGAAGGCAGGGACATGGAGGCCAGGAAGGAGTACGGATATGCTCTGCTGGAATGCCTGCGGCAGGGGAGGGAAAGGGGACAGGCCTATTCCGCGTACTTCTACCATGGGAAACGTCTGATGGAGGCCAGGATAGGCGCCATCATGAGGGAAGACCGGAAATGGGACAGGCTGGCCTATGTGGGCATCGCGGTGCTGCTGTTGGATTTGGGCCTGAGCTTTTACCGGGTGGGAGAGTTCCTGTACCAGCGTTACCAGGCGGGCAGGGAGGAGCCATTGGTGTCCATTTATGAAGGATACGAATTACCGGATCATTTCACACAGTCTGCCGTTTCGAAGATGACATCCCTGGAGCCGGTGGGGGAGGAGGCGTATCGCGAGGAACTGTGGGCAGAGGATGCGTATCCCCAGAAGGAATACGCGGAGCTCCCCTATGCGGCGGAAGGCCCATGGCAGGTGAGGCTCAGGGACGCGGATCACTACAGCGACGCCATAGGCCTGCTGGCGCAGCGGTATCTGTCCTATTTCATCGACTGGAGATGGGCCGCGGAGCGGGATCCGGAGACCCATTCGGAATTCCAGAGGGTGGAATCCGTCTATTGGAGGATGCTGGCGGGGGACAGGCAGGAAAGCGTGTTCGCGGTGGTTTTCCGGTACTATGTGGGAACCAGGGAGGACATGGAGGCATTTCCGGAGGAACTGGCGCGGAAAGCCCGGTTCGTCTGTGAGGACGGCATCCTCTATTATGCCTATTTTGACTGGACGCTGCAGATACGCATGGTGAAGGACTATGTGTTCCGGCTGGAGGGCATCGCAGAGACTGGACAGGTTCTGGGGGCATTCCGGGAAAAGCATGGGCAGGCGGATTTTTCGGATGTGCCGGCGCTGAATCTGGCCAATGAGGTGCGGTGGCCCGGTCTGGAAGAGAATCCATCTAGTGCAGCTGCTGGTACAGAGACAGCGGAATCCTATCGGATGGAGATGAGGGATGGCGCTCTGTGGGCCAGCGGCGGGGACGGCGTGCTCCGGGAGGTGCCTGTGCCCATGGAAGAGCTCCTGACCAGAGGGGACGAAATGGACGGGCAGCTGGCTTCCCTGCCGCCTGAAAGCTGTCAGATGGACGCGCGCAAGCAGATCATCGCTTACGGCGGCGACAGCGGGACTCCCTTTGCCGTGGTGTATTATGACCAGGAGAAGGGAGGCTTCCGGAGCTCCGTGGTGACGGAAAAATATGTAGGAGGCAGACGGATATTCGTGGATTTCCCGGAAAACAGCCAGGACGGCTTCGTGATTTTCACAGGGGAGCGGGTAGTATGGCAGGAAACCTCCATCCTCTTTCGCACCAGGGACGGCGGAGAGACCTGGCAGGAGGTGGGAGCCGCCGGGCCGGACTGGAACCAGAGCCATTCCCTGACCATGGATGCCGCGTTCCTGGACAATCAGGTGGGCTTCGTGACCATCCGGTCTTCGGGGGAGCCGGATATCTGGCGGACAGCCGACGGCGGGGAGCATTGGGAGAAGCTTGCGCTCCCCCATGTGCCGGAAGGGTATTCCATTGCGTACGCGCCGGAGCGCCAGGGGGACGTGCTGGCGCTCTATGTTGGGATGGAGGATTATTCGAAATATGGCGGGGAAAAAGCGAAATACGAATCCACAGACCAGGGAAACACCTGGGAATACAAAGGACTTGTCCTGCGAAAATAGCGGAACTTCCCTTTTTTGGAAAGCGGCGTTCCATGTGCTGACCAGGCCGGTCAATCTTGTCCTGTACTGGCTTTCCTGGCGCCATCTGTGCTCCCTGTGCAGATATGGCAGACTTTACAGGAATGTGCCGGTTCTGGCGGTGTGCCTTGTGTGGTGGCTTGGCGCCATAGGGTATGGGCTATGGCTGTGGGGGCGTTATAAAAAGGGGAGGCGCTCCGCCGTCTTCCGTAAGCTGCTGCCCTGGGAGAAAGGGCTGGTACTGGCCGCGGGAGAGGGCGCGGAAGGAGCGGCGGTCAGAGCGGATAGCGCGAAGGAGACAGTGCCCGGCGGGGCAGCCGAAACAGAGATGCGGGAAACCAAGCCGATTCCGGAAGGCTCCGTGAAATGGTATGTGAAAAGACGGCATTTCTGCCAGCTTTTCCTAAAGGAGAAAGAGGTTCTGCTGCTGGATCTGCGGGGGCTGACCGGGGAAGAGCGGGACTTCCTGGACGTGAAGCTGTCGGCTGTAAGCTTCCTGGGCAAAGGAATCTGGCGGGCAGCGGCTGGAATCTTCCTGGCAGCGGTTACGCTGTACGGAGGGCGGCTGGTGGCGGAGAGCGCCGTTCCCTACCAGGGAAAACTGGCGTGGTACCTGGACGATTTAAAAGATAAGAGGACATGTACGTTAAAACATGACAATATATACGAATGGGGGATAGAAGGCATTCTGGAGGATGTGAGGGAAAAGGTAAACCTGCCGGAGGCCCTGTGCCTGGCCACCAGCTTCAATCTGCATTTCGCCCCGGACGGCGAAATCATCACCCTGGACACCATGCTCTATGGCTTCGATGAGAAGGGGGATTTCGTGGACAGCTATCTGATCAGCTACAACAGGGCGCATTCCGGAAAGATAACCGTTTATCTGCACGGCGCATCCTCGGCTTCCTATGACGAAAGCCGCGCCCTGGCTCCGTTGGTGGAGGGAGTCAGCGTGATGCCGCTGCGGGAAACGGTGGAAGAGTGGAAGGGAGAGGAGTGCTTCGGAATCCTTTACTACGGAAGCCGCATATGGTACAGCAGCGAGGGAATCCGTCTGCTGGATCAGGACGGCGGCTGGCAGCTGCCGCCCTATGACCAGTATTCCTTTTCCGGGTACAGCATATCCGTATTCTGCCCGGAAAACAATGACCTGGTTCCCGCCCGTTACATTTACCCCTGGACGCTTCGCATGATTCCCTGAGCGCCCGCTATGGAATGTGCGGACAGCTCCTGAAATGCCTTGATACATTTTTTTTCTTTAGAATGGTCTAACACAGCATGAAACACAGAATCGAAATACCGGCCCATTCCTTCTTCCAGAAGCTCTCTCCACCAAACCGCCACCTCCCCGGGGTCGTTTCGGAATACGCCGCATCCATAGGCTCCAAGCACCAGATGCTTTGCTTTCTGCTCTGCAAAGATTCCCAGAGCCAGCCTCATTCTCCGGCGCATGGCCTTTTTGGCTTCCTGTACATTCTCTCCCTTCAAAAGCACTTGCCCCATATTGACTGCCGGCAAGGTCAGCACGGAAGCTTTCACAGGGGTCTCTGTCAACCGGAAGCTCTCATCTCGGAAGAACACGACTGGCGGTGTCCAGCGCCCTCTATCCCACCCTGACCGCGCACGAAGGGTCTCCCTGGCCATTGCTTTTCTGTCCATGTTTTCCTCCTGGTACCTTGCATATACTGTCACAGGCCGTACTTCAGGTACAGCGAGTCCCAAAAGTCCTTGTCCCATATGGCGCGCTCCGGGTCATCCTGCCTTTTAAAAAAACGCCCTCATTCACCTTATTGTTTTTTTGTACGGAATCTGGAACCGGATTCTTTTACAATATTGTAACACAAGACGAAAACCCTGTAAACAGAGGATAGCAGGAATCGAAAGCCTTGGAACTCATCAACCAGAATGTCCCGGACGCCGTCCCGGGCGACAGAATCGTGGTGTTCAAGGACGGAAAAACGGGATTAAAATTGAAAGATATAGCTTGCCATATGCTTCAAAATTGCATATAATAAAGGGCATTATGATGGCTTCAGGCTTTCACAACAGATGAAATATGAGGAGGAAAGAATTATGCTGCTAATGATTGCATCAGCTCCATGCAAAGTCTTGTAGGGCAGGATTGCATGGAGTAGAATGACTGCTCTGGGACTTTGCTTGATTTGCCGTATTGTTATTGACTAAAAAACAATCATGAAATCAGATAAGGAGCAAAGTCTATGAAAAACATTGAACATATCAAAAATATCAGGAATTTGAGGAACACGATTCAGGAAATGCGCACATTTCTGCTGCTGTGGCTCACCCAGTCTTTTTCCGGGCTCGGAAGCGCCATGACCAGCTATGCGCTGGTCATCTGGTCTTACACCCAGAAAGGCTCCGCCCTGATGACGGCGCTTTTGATGGTGAGCTCCTACACGCCTTATGTGCTTCTGAGCATTTTCGCGGGCGCCCTGAGCGATAAGTGGAACAAGAAAGCCACCATGCTGGTCTGCGACACCCTGGCGGCGGCCACCACGGTAGTCATGCTGATTCTGCTGCGCGGCGGCAGGCTGCAGATATGGCATCTGTATCTGATCAACGGCATCAACGGGCTGATGAACACGGTTCAGCAGCCGGCCTCGGAGGTGGCGGTGACGAAAGTCCTGCCCAGGAAATACTACCAGCGGGTGGGGGGCCTCAGGTATCTCTCCAGCGCCCTGAATTCCATCATGACGCCCGTCATCGCCACGGCCGTGCTGGGCATTGCGGGGATGGGGGCAGTGGTGGCCTTTGACTTAGGCACTTTCGGCATCGCTTTCCTGACTCTGGCCTTTTGCATCCGCATCCCGAAAGAGACAGTGGAGGAAGAGGAGAAAGAGAAGCTGTGGACTTCGGTGAAGAAGGGGCTGGCCTATCTGCAGGAGCAGAAAGGGATAATGGGGCTGATTCTGTTCCTGGCTGCCATCAACCTGGTCGCTTCCATCTATGATGCGGCTTTCCCGGCCATGATGCTCTCCAGGGAGGGCGGGAGCGAGAAGGTTATGGGGCTGGTGAACGCGGTCATCGGTGTCTCCACTCTGGCGGGGAGCGTCATTGCCTCTTTCGTGAAAGTGCCAAAGAGCCGGGTGCGGGTCATCTGCAACTGCCTGCTGTTTTCCATGAGCTTCGAGAATTTCTTCCTGGCCCTGGGCAGGACACCGTTTGTCTGGTGCATCGGCGGATTTCTGGGATGGATTTCCATACCGCTGATGAGCGCCAATCTGGATGCCCTTATGCGGCTGCGCGTACCGGAGCAGATGCAGGGAAGAGTGTACTCCGTGCGGAATTCCCTGCAGTTCTTTACGATACCCATCGGGTATTTCCTGGGAGGATTCCTGGTGGATCAGGTATTCGAGCCTCTGATGGCGGTTCAGGATGCGGGCAGCGTACTGACGCGGCTCTTTGGCAGCGGCAAGGGCTCAGGCGCGGCATTCCTTTTCTTCGTGATTGCCTTTGCGGGAATCGGGGTGTGCCTGTACTTCCGCAGGAACCGTCATATCTGGGAGCTGGAAAGGCAGGAGTGAGGGGGAAAGGAATGGAATCAAAAGGAAAGAACAGGAAATTCTGGGCGGCATTGTTCATCTTCAGCCTCACGGGCCAGGTGGCCTGGGTGGTGGAGAATATGTACTTCAACGTCTTCATCTATAAGATGTTCCACGCCACCGCGGCGGACATTTCTCTGATGGTGGGGGCCAGTTCCGTGGCAGCTACGGTGACGACTATCCTGGTGGGAGCTTTTACGGACTATGTGGGTAAGCGGAAAGCCTTTATCTGCGGAGGTTATCTTGCCTGGGGCGTGTCCATTCTGGCTTTTGCGTTTCTGCGGGTGGATCTGCTGACGCCTTTGGCGGGAAGCGCTCTGCGGGCGGCGTCCTTAGGGATAGCGCTGGTGATCGTCATGGACTGCGTGATGACGTTTCTGGGCTCCTCGGCCAATGATGCCTGTTTCAATGCCTGGATGACGGACTGGGGCGACGGCGGCAACAGGGGGAAGATAGAGGGAATCAATTCCATGATGCCGCTGGTGGCCATCCTGGTGGTGTTCGGAGGATTCTCCGCCTTTGACCTGGACAGGGCGGGGAGTTGGACGGCAATCTACCTGATTGTAGGCGCCGGGGTGATGCTGATCGGCGTCGCGGGCGCATTCCTCATCGAGGAAAAGCCAAAGCTGCGGGCGGAGAGAGAGCAGGGGTATTGGGGGAATCTTTCTTACAGCTTCCGGGTTTCGGTCATGAAAGCGAATCCTCTGCTCTACGCCGTGATTGGAGCCTTTGCCGTCTTCGGGATTTCTATCAATATCTTCATGCCCTATCTGATTCTGTATTATGAGAAGACATTAGGGATGGCTAACTATGTGGCGGTCATGGCTCCGGCCATCGTGCTGGCGGCTGTGATCACAGCGTTTTATGGGAAACTGTACGATTTGCTGGGATTCAAGACTTCGGTGGTTCCGGCGGTTGTGCTCCTCATGGCGGGGTATGTGGTCCTGTACGCGGGGAGGGCTGCGGGAGTGGTCTTCCTGGGCTCTCTTTTGATGATGACGGGGTATCTGACAGGTATGGCGGTCTTCGGGGCCATGATCCGGAGCAACATTCCGGAGCAGCGGGCGGGGCAGTTCCAGGGCATCCGGATCATCGGACAGGTGCTGATACCGGGCATCGTGGGGCCCGCCATGGGGGCTTTCGTGCTGCGGGACGCGGACACGATCATTAATTCGGACGGAACCGCCTCGTTTCTGCCAAATGGGAATATCTTCCTGGCGGCACTGGCAGCAGCGGCGGTCACGCTGGCGGCGCTGGGGCTGATCTTCCGGATGATGCGGAGAGGGCACCATCGGCTGATGAGCAGATGCGGGGAGCGGCTTCTCGGGGAGATGAAAAGAGGAGAGAGCACGGCAGATATATCGGAGAGGGATGGGACGGCAAGTGAGGGCACGGGGACAAAGAGCGGCTCTGGCAGGAGCGATGCCGGGGCAGCAGACGTGAAGAAACCAGGTCATGTCTGGGATTCCTACCCGCGCCCGCAGATGCGCAGGGAAAGCTATCTCTGTCTGAACGGCGTCTGGAACCTGAATGGTCAAAGCATTTTGGTGCCTTTTCCGCCTCAGTCCCAGCTGTCCGGCTATCAGGGGCGCGTGGGGACGAAGCTGGTCTATGAGAAGACATTTGCGCTGTCGGAGGAGTTTTTGGCCCAAAAGGCCCACGGCAAGCGAGTTTTGCTGCATTTCGGGGCTGTGGATCAGATGGCGGAAGTCTTTTTGAACGGGCATTTTGCAGGCAGGCATGAGGGAGGCTATCTGCCTTTCTGGTTCGATGTGACGGAGTATCTGGAGGACGGGGAGAACCGGCTTCTGGTGAAAGCGGAGGATACGCTGTCCGCCCTGTATCCTTACGGGAAACAGCGCAAGGCCAGGGGCGGCATGTGGTATACGCCGGTGAGCGGTATCTGGCAGAGCGTGTGGATGGAGTGCGTGCCGCAGGCCTATATCGAGCGTCTGGACGTGACGGCGGACACGCGGAATGTGCGGATAGCCGTGGTGAGCAGCACCGGTGGAGGAGTAAGAGGGATGAATGGCGGATTGGGCGATGTGGCGGAAAGGCCTGACTGCGCGGATAGAGAATCAGACGATATTTCTGACATCACTGTCACAATTAAACTCCATGATGGCAGCCTTTACACTGTACGCGCAGGAAAGGACAGCGACGCCCTGGAAATCGACCTTGCCCGTATCAGGCTGGGGGACGGGAGTGAATATCAACCGCTGCTATGGACGCCGGAGCATCCATATTTATACGAAATGACAGTAGCCATGGGAGAGGACAGAGTCACGTCCTACTTTGGCCTCAGAACCATCGAAGTGAAACAGATAGGCGGAATCCCCAAAGTCTGCCTGAACGGGAACCCTATATTCCTGCATGGCGTCCTGGACCAGGGGTATTTCTGCGACGGCCTGTACCTTCCGGCTGAAGCGGAAGAATACGAACAGGATATCCTGCGCATGAAAGAGCTTGGCATCAACCTGCTCCGGAAGCACATCAAGATTGAACCGGAATGCTTCTATCACTACTGCGATGTACACGGAATGATGGTAATGCAGGACATGGTGAACAATGGAAGATATTCCTGGGTCAGGGATACCGCGCTGCCTACGGTTGGAGTGAGTCTGAAGAACGCGGGCAGGCTGGGAAACAGAAAGCGCAAGGAGTTCTTCAGGCAGCATATGAAAGACACTATTCTGCACCTGCGCAACCATCCCGGCGTCATCTCCTATACCATTTTCAACGAGGGCTGGGGACAGTTTGACAGCGATGCCATATATCAGGAGGCGAAGTCGCTGGACGGCACAAGGCTGTACGATGCCGCTTCCGGATGGTTTGCGGGGGAGAGGAGCGATTTCGACAGCCAGCACATTTACTTTAAGCGCCTGGTGGTTCCGAAAGTGCCTGACAAACCTGTACTGATATCGGAATGCGGCGGCTATTCCTGGCGGGTACCGGAGCATTTCTATGCAAAATATGCCGGGTTCGGCTATGGGGATTGTGCCGATAGGGAAGAACTGACGGAGCAGATTGGAAAACTGTATAGAGAAAGAGTCCTCCCGGTGATTCCGAAAGGCGTCTGCGGCTGTATCTACACCCAGCTTTCCGATGTGGAGGATGAGACCAACGGCCTGTATACCTATGACAGAAAGGTCTGCAAGGTGAACGGGAAAGCGATGCGGGAGATTGCAGGAAAGCTGGAAGAGGCAGTTTTTCCCCACTGAACAGGGAACCGCAAACTGGTATACTGCATAACGCTGAATACTGCCTGATGAATCATGTGATTGAACCAGTCAGCGTTATGCTGTCTGGTTTCACGGCAAGTGAAATCGTTAGGCAGTATAAAATAAACGGAAGACAGTAAATAGGAACGGAAGAAAGCACAGGGAAAGGAAAAGCCATGGATTTGAAAGAAAATGACAGAAATGTCAGGAATAGACAGGAAAGAGATGACACTGCGGCAAAATATGCCGGTGATGCTGCAGAGGCAGCCGCCGATGAGGAAAATCTGGCATGGGAAGAAATCAGCACGGAACATATCGTGCAGGACCGGTGGATCGATTTCAGGAAATCTGCCTATCGGTTTCCGGACGGAAAAGTGTTCGAGCCATTTTACAGCGAAAGCCGCAGGGATTATGTGGTCATCGTCGCATCGGACGAAGAGGGAAAGTACATTTGCGTCAGGCAGTTCAGACAGGGAATCAAAGAAGTGACCACGGAATTCCCGGCAGGCGGTATCGAGCGGGAAGACGGCAGGGAATACGGCCCAAGGGACAGCCGGTGGGTGGCAGAGGACGCGCTGGAGGCGGCCAGGAGGGAGCTGCTGGAAGAGACGGGATATCTGTCTGACGACTGGAAAGCATTGATATCAGTGCCGTCAAATGCCACGATATCGGACAACTATGCCTATGTCTTCGCAGCGAAAAACTGCCGCAAAACGCAGGATCAGCATTTGGATGAGACGGAATTCCTCAATGTCAGGAGATATTCCGCCGCAGAGATTGAACAAATGATAAGCCAGGGCAAGTTCCAGCAGGCAGTCCATATCATGGCATGGCTGCTGGCGCAGAGACAATGAGCCATAGGAACTGCCGGGCGGCGGGGCCGCGGCTGGCAGAGCGGCCTGCCGGCACAGAGGAGACAGGAAATGCGGGAAAATATTTTTGCGTACATCAAGAAGAAATACAAGGCGGCCCCGGAATATCCCTGGGGAGAGGATGACGGAGCTGTCCTGCGCCACAGCGACAACAGGAAGTGGTTCGCTCTGGTGATGAATGTGGACAGAAAGAAGCTGGGGCTTTCCGGGGACGGACACGTGGATGTGGTCAATCTGAAGATTGAGGACAAGATGTTCAAGGACGTGCTGATGCGGGATGCAGGCATTCTTCCGGCCTACCATATGAACAAGGAACACTGGATTACAGTGCTGCTGGACGGCACAGTGGAGGAAGAGCAGGTATGCGGCTTGATTGACTTAAGCTTTGCGGCCACTGCCTCAAAGAAAGCGAAGCTCCGCCCGCCCAAAGAATGGATTGTTCCGGCGAATCCGAAGTTCTACGATATAGAACATGCCTTTGACCGGGCGGAGATTATCGAGTGGAAGCAGAGCGGCAGTATCAAGGCAGGCGATACCATTTTCATGTATGTGGCGGCGCCTGTGTCGGCCATCCTCTACAAATGCAAGGTCGTGGAGGCGGATATCCCTTACCATTATCAGGACGAGAACCTGACTATCACCACGCTGATGAAGATAAAGCTTCTGCACAGGTACAAGCCGGAGCAGTTCCCTTTTGGCAGGCTGAAAGAGGAATACGGAATCTATGCCGTGCGCGGTCCCAGAGGGGTGCCGAACAGCTTGCGCCACGCGCTGGATTTGCAAAAAGAGTGATTCATCAAAATACTTGGATAGATGAAATCAATGTCAAAATAACAAAGCTTTAAAAGGGCAGGGGGATTATCCCCTGCCCGGGAACTGTCTGCGAATCAAGGCTCCAAGGCAGTACAGGAGCAGGATGAAGCCACAGCACAGGGTCACCAACAGGGCAAATTCCGTGAACTGCTTTCCGCTTCTGTCGTAGGCCCTGTTGAGGAACGGGATTCCCAGCACAAGAAAGAAATACCAGAACAAAGGAGACAGGCATTTGCGGAGAACCAGCGCGGATGTCTGTTTTCTATCTGCGCCGGAATTTTTATGGAAGAGAAGTCTCGTCAACTGATGGATAGTCAGCAGAGCGGCAAAGTATACCACAACTCCGATCATGGTATGAAGCCTGTCAGGAGTCAGAAAACGGCCGAAAGCGTGAATGCGTTCAAAAAACGAAGGCAGATAGATCGCCGCGATGATGCGTAATCCGTTCACGAAGACCGTGAGCACATAGGAGAGCAGGAGACTGGCGGCAATCCAGCAGATGCCCTTTCCGATTCTGAGCGGGGAGGATTTTGACATGACGCTGACGTCATTGTCATAAATATGCCCGGGGCAACTGGGACTGGAGGATTCCTCTTCCTTATCACGCCTGCAACCCGCCGGACGGAAATCAGCCGCCTCATGCACAAAAGAGAAAATGAGCATGGCGGCAGTGATGATCAGGAACTGGACGCCGGAACAGGAGGGCGCGATGAGGAAGCGCAGGCCATGGTTCGCATAGCCCATCCCCCGTTCATACACGAAAGGAATGCCGCTCAATACCTCCACCCATCCGGCGGTGGGGCCGAGAATCCATCTGAGTCCCTCGCAGTCGGCCTTGCTGTAGAGATATTTCATTCCGAAAAGAATAAAGAATCCGATGATATAAAAAAACAGGTTCTGCCTGAGAAATCGGTTGATTTTCTGTGTGTTCATCTTTCATGCTCCTGAATATGTTTTCATCCGCACCACAGTATATTCAGTTCGGCGCGGTTGTGTTTTTGAATCATGTCCTGTACCTGCCGTGGGGGCTGTTTCTATGCTGCAGACCGCAGCCGGGTACAGGCTGCGGTCTGCGCATTCCGTTACTGACATCAATGTCTCTTTTTCTTCCTGCGCTGACACAGGATGCCATAGAATGACACGATTGTCAGAATGAATCCCAGTATGATTCCGCCGGGTTCCGAGTATGCGGTATATCCTCCGCCGATAGCCAGGTTGGACACCTGCAGAGGCAGGGGACTGGCCTGTTTCACGTCCTCGCTCTCGCCCTCTTCGTTCCTGATTTCATCCACCACTGCCACAAAGGAAGTGTAAGGGGTGGTCATGTTGTAGTCCAGTCCCAGCTGCGTGATTTCCTCTTTTACGGAATCGTCGTTCCTGACGCTGCCGTAGCCGGCCAGCTGGTCCAGCTTGGTGCGGGCCCAGAGATAGCGGATGGATTCGTTCTCCGCGTCTACAGTTGCATCGGCCACGGAGATTTCCTGCTTATACTCCTCGTTCCCGGCCTTCCCGGAGACTGTGATGGTGCCGGCGGGCTCTCCGCGCCACTTGCCGAACAGGATAAGAGGCTTCTGGGCGTAGAGGATGGAGGGCGTGGCGGTGGCTACGTCATATACGTCAAATCCTTCATAATCAACCGTAATACCGGTCAGCAGGGGAGACTCGATGTAAGCGGCGAAGCGCTCGGCAGAGCTTTCCGCGTCCTCGGAATCAGTGACCAGGAAAGACTCGCCCATGCCGCACTGTGCGATTCCCTTGATCAGGTAGTCGTTGACGGAACAGCCGATGCCGAAAGAGAAAAAGCTGGCCGTGTCCATATTTTGGTTGATCAGGTCATAGATGTCGTCTTCATTGGAGATATAGCCGTCAGTGATGATGACCACGCTCCGGGCAATATCCTCATTCATGGGCACGGAGAGGGCTTTCGTCAGCGCTGGCAGCATGGAGGTTCCGCCGCCTCCCTCCTGCTCGTCGATCAAATCGATAGCTTTCTGGATATTCTTGGAGTTGGCAGCCAGGGACTGGGGAGCCAGCAGGTAGGTATCATCCGAAAACAGGACCAGGTTGAAGGTGTCGGTCTCTTTTAAGCCTGAGACCAAATTCCTGATCAAATCCTTGGAGGTATCCAGAGGATATCCGTACATGGAGCCAGACACGTCCAGGACGAATATGTACTCCCGGGGCGGGATGTCATCCGGGGTGAAACGCTCCGGCGGCTGCACCGTCAGGAAGAAGTATTTTTCGGAATTGTTTTCCGTCAGCACCAGGCCGCTCTGCACCGACTCGCTGGTCAGTCTGTATTTCAGGATGAAATCCCGGTTGCCCGCAAAGTCTTTTGTGTCGGCAAGGGTGATTCTGGCCAGGGAATCCGTCTCTTTTGCCACATTGATTTCATGGGACTTACAGGTCACATCAGCGATGGGGACACCGGTGGAAAGGCTGATATTGATATGGTACTCGCTGTCCGGCATCACGCCTTCGGGAAGATACGGGCTGGCTGCCCAGTCGTCGGCAGCCTCTTCGTCTCCGTCGGAGGCGTCAGCGGCCTCCTGGCTGTCCCCTTCGGGAATCTCCTTAGAGGGCACGGCGTCATCCGGCACGGGACCGCTGCTGTCCTGAGGGGCAATGTAGCGCGGGCCTACCACGGTTGGGAAGACGAATTCGTATTCGCCGTCCCTGCAGGTGATCAGTTCCGTATAGTGCAGTTCGATGCGGGCAGTGTCTCCGGGCATGATGTTGGCCACGTCCATGGTGAACACATTGGGCCTTTTCTGCTCCAGCAGGGAAGCGCTCTTCCCCTCTTCTTTCGCCTCTTCATATTCCTCCTTTGCCTCTTCTTTTTCTTTGATGGTGGCAGTGACCCTGTGGCTTCCGATTTCCATGGTCATGCCGTGGACAGTGGCGGTGGTGGAGGTGGGGAACACATACTGGGCGTTTATGGGCTTGTCGCCCTGGTTTTCATAGGTCTGCACCACATAAGTCTCGGCGATGGCGCCGTTGATATTGGTGGTCACCTCGGTGGACTTTAAGGGGAAATAGTCGGTGGAAATATCCGCGCCCTCGCTCTGGATGACGAAATAGGGGGCGAGGAGCTTGTCCTCCTCTGCCTCATCCTCTTCCAGGGCAAAGGCGGTGGAAGGGCGCGCGGCGGTCAAAAGCAGCGCGGAGAGCAGTAAAATCAGGTGCTTCTTCATTTTTTTCATTGTAGTGTACCTCCGTTTCTGCAATCAGAATAAGCCCGCGATGCACATAAGGTGCATCAAATTTTAAACATTTTTGCATCATTTTGCTGTTTCGGAAAAATGATGCAAAAAGTATGGAAAAAGTCCGAAAGAGGGCACAGAGACGGAAAAACGTAATATATTAATGGTAAATCGTTCTGTAATATCTGAAAGGGTTTCTTCTAAATGGAAAAGAGCACAAGTTTTACGACTGTCAATGCCTGCAGCATGTCCGGGGTAAGGCCGGTCATGACGCCTCTGCCCTATCCGCCCGCCAGAATCATCGAGGATGAGGAATACCATATCATGCTGCTGCAGGATCTGCTGAAAGGGCTGTAGGAGGGAGACGGAGCAGCTGCTTCCGGTTGCTTCGAGGAATGTTTCCGGGATGTCTCGTCGAGGACATACTTTCCTTTCCGCAAGCATAGACTTTCAAAAGAAACAAGCTTCGGGAGGGACAGACGTGTTTGAAAATTGGGGCATTGGGGAGACGGCAGAGGAATTAAAGAGCGACATACACAGGGGCCTGGAACTGCGGGAAGCGCAGGAAAGGCTGCAAAGGGAGGGGCCAAACGAGATGCGCGCTCCCCGGAAGAAGACGACAATAGAGTCTTTTCTGGAGCAGCTGAACGACCCGCTGATTTATGTGCTGATTGTGGCGGCGGTGGTCTCCGTGCTGCTTGGGGAGGTCAGCGATGCCGTCATCATCGGTGTGGTGGTGGTGATGAACGCGGCGGTGGGCATGCTCCAGGAGGGCAAGGCCAGGAAAGCGCTGGAATCCCTGAAGAAGCTCACCAGCCCCAGGGCTTTCGTCATCCGGGAGGGCAGACGCATGGAGATTCCGGCGGCGGAGCTGGTAAGGGGAGACCTGGTCTGGCTGGAAGCGGGATGTCAGGTGCCCGCCGATCTGCGGCTGACGGAATCCCTGAATCTGAAGATAGAGGAATCCGCCCTGACGGGAGAGTCTCTTCCTATAGAGAAGGATGCGGGATTCTTGGGGATTCAGGGAAGAAATGCCTCTCATGGAAAAGGTGCATTCCATGGAAAAGGTGCATTCCATGGAACACAGCTGCCCCTGGGGGACAGGCGCAACATGGCCTATATGTCCACCATCGTCACCTACGGCAGAGGACAGGGGCTGGTGACGGCCACCGGCATGGACACGGAACTGGGGCAGATTGCCACCATGATTACGGAGAGCAGGGATGAGATGACCCCGCTCCAGAAGCGGCTGGGGGAGCTGGGGAAAGTGCTGAGCCTATTGTCTTTGCTGTTGTGCGCCGCGCTGTTTGGAATCGCTGTGTTCCAGCACAGGAATGTGGCGGAGATGCTGATCACGGCCATCTCCCTGGCGGTGGCGGCGGTGCCCGAGGGGCTTCCCGCAGTGGTGACCATCTGCCTGGCTCTGAGCGTCACCCGCATGGTGAAAGTGAACACCATCGTGCGCCGCCTCCCCTCCGTGGAGACCCTGGGAGCCGTCAGCGTGGTCTGCTCCGACAAGACGGGGACGCTGACCCAGAACCGCATGACTGTGGAAAAATGCTGGCTGGACGGCAGGATACAGAAAGCGGCGGACTGCAAGCCGTCCCTCTGCCCGGATTTCTATTACGGAATGGTGCTGTGCAATGACGCTATTGCGGAAAAAAATAATCGGACAGGCGACCCCACGGAACTGGCGCTGCTGGACTTTGCGGAAAACTTCGGAATAGAGAAAGCCCGGCTGGAGAGCCTCATGCCCAGGGTGGATGAGCTTTCTTTCGATTCCGACAGAAAGATGATGACTACACTGCATAGAAAAGATGACATATCGGGAAACCATTACGTTAAGAGCGGAAGAGGGGAATTGAGGGCTGCGGAGATTGCTGACATTGGAAGCCTGCGGGGCTATGGCGGGACGGCACATACAGTTTCCTATACAAAAGGAGCGCCGGACGAGGTGCTGAAATGGTGCACCCGGATATTTACGGAAAACGGCTTCGTCCGGCTGACCGAACGCCATCGCAGACAGATTCTCGGGGCGGTGGAGGAGATGTCAGGAGAGGCCTTGCGCACCCTTGCGGTGGCCATGCAGACGGAGAGCCCGAAAGCCACGGAGGAGAATCTTATTTTCTTAGGGCTGGTGGGCATGAAAGACCCCGCCAGGCCGGAAGCCGCCAGGGCAGTGGCCGATTTCAAGGAAGCGGGCGTGAAGACCGTCATGATTACGGGAGACCATGTGGACACGGCTTTCGCCATCGGCAGACAGCTTGGCATCGTGAGGCGTCCCGAACAATGCATGACCGGGGAGGAACTGGGGCTTTTGTCGGAGGAGGAACTTATTGAAAAGATTGAAGACATATATGTCTTCGCAAGGGTGTCCCCGGCCCAGAAGGTGCGCATTGTGGAGGCTTTGCGTCAGAGAGGGGGAATCGTGGCCATGACCGGGGACGGGGTGAACGATGCCCCTTCCTTAAAGAAAGCGGACATTGGCATTGCCATGGGAAAGAACGGAACGGACGTGGCCAGACAGGCATCGGACATGATACTGACCGACGACAATTTCGCCACCATCAGACGGGCCATCGAAGAGGGGAGAGGCGTCTATGAGAACATCCGGAAGTCGGTGATTTTCCTGCTTTCCTCCAACCTGGGAGAAATCATCACCATGTTCTTCGCGGTGATATGCGGCATGGCGTCCCCCCTGAAGTCCAGCCATATCCTCTGGATCAACCTGATTACCGACTCCCTGCCGGCACTGGCGCTGGGGGTGGACAAAAACGATGGGAAGAGCCTGATGCGGCAGCAGCCCAGAAAGGCGAATGAGAGCCTGTTCGCCAGAGGGGGACTTCTGTGCACCTGCTTTTACGGCGTATTGATTGCCGGCGTCAGCCTGACGGCGTTCCTGATGCTTCCCTGGGCGCTGCTTCGGACGAACGGCCTGGCGGTGACTTTGGAGAATCTGACGCAGATTCTGCAGAACGGCTCCGTACTTTCCAAGGCCCAGACCTATGCTTTCACGGTGCTCGGCATGTCCCAGCTCTTCCACGCGGTGGGCATGCGGGATACCCAGCGCTCGGTATTCCGGATGAACCATCTGGAGAATAAACTGATGATTCTGGCCTGCGCGGCGGGCTTCCTGCTGCAGTTCGCGGTGACGGAGATTCCGTTCCTGATCCAGGCTTTCGGGACATCCACGCTGTCCGGCAGAGAATGGATGCGCCTGTGCGTACTGGCCGCGGCGCCCCTGTTCGCCCATGAGATATTTGCGCTGACGTTTCTGGGCAAAAATTATCATAAAGCAGATTAAAAATAAACATTTTACAGACTTATTTATCCAGATTCCCATTTTCCAGGCTCTATGAATGTATCTTTATACGCGCATTTCATTAGCGGCAATAAATCGATTGGGACTATTGTAAATGGAATCTTCTTTCTGTATAATGAGACAAAATGAACAGCGCACAAGGGAGCAAAGAAATTCCATGAATCTCACCGTTACCGTAAACCATAAACAGCTGCTGGACGTCCTGCTGAATGTAGGGCTGATCCGCCCGGTGTTCATCTGGGGCGCGCCGGGCATCGGCAAGTCCGCCATTGTCCAGGACTTCGCGGACAGCCTGGGGCTGCCCTGTGTCTCCCTTTTGGGCAGTCAGCTGGCCCCGGAGGACATCATCGGCGTCCCTCAGATCAGGGACGGATACAGCGTCTTTTGCCCGCCCCGGACCATCGCCAGACAGGAGCCCTACGTCCTCTTCCTGGACGAGCTGAACGCCTGCACCTCGGAGGTGCAGAAAGCATTCTATTCCCTCATCCATGAGCGGCGGATCGGGGAATACTGCCTGCCGGAGGGCTCCATCGTGGTGGGCGCGGGCAACCGGGCCCAGGACAACGCCATCACCCGGCCCATGTCCTCGGCGCTGGTGAACCGGATGTTCCATGTGGAGCTCACCGCCAGCCCCAGGCTCTGGCTGGAATGGGCCGCCGCAAACGGCATCCATCCCTACATCTACGACTACATCACCAGCCGCCCGGACCATCTGTGGGCAAAACCCCCCAAGAGCGAGGAGCCCTTCTCCACGCCCCCGGGAGAAGGATTTTCTCTGGAATGCCGCCTGCGACTGTGTGGTGGCCAGGTATCTGGCGGACTTCCACATCGGCACGGTGCCCGGGGAGCTGGATTTTCCCCTGCCGTCAAAGGCCAGGGAGGAGGAAAAGCTGTATGACTGGCTGAAAGAGCACAGTGACCCGGCCTATCTGCATTTCTCCACCATGAGCGGCGGACGGGCGGATATGGTTCCTGTCCAGCTATCCTCTTTTGGGGGGCATAGCCTCCGGCTTCCGGCTGGTGGAAGACGCGCTTGTAGCACAGCGGATGGACATTTCCATTGCCGCGATTTCCATTCAGATGCGGGAGATTTATGTCAATCCCAATGCTCACCTGACCGAGCAGGAGTGGAGGTTCGTGCTGGCTCATGAATACCTTCACGCCGCTCTGTGCCATGAGCGGCGGCTGGGCAAGCGGGATCCGGAACTGTGGAACACAGCTTGCGATTATGTGATCAACCAGTGGCTGCGGGACATGGAGGTGGGCTCCATGCCGGAGGGGCTGCTCTACGACCCGGAGCTTGCGGGGCTGTCGGCGGAGAGCGTCTATGACATTCTGGCCGTCAACCTGCGCAAATACAGGCGCATGGCCTGCCACGACATTGTCTTCGGCCCGCCCGGCTGGGAGGAGACAAAAGATTTCGTGGATCTGGATGAATGGTGTCGCTCGGCCATCCAGCGGGGGCTGGACTTCCATCAGACCCATAACAGGGGCTACCTGCCCGCCGGGCTGGTGGAGGAGATCCGTGCCCTGTCCCAGCCGCCCATCCCCTGGGACGTGGAACTGGCCAGGTGGTTCGACGAGCGGTTCGAGCCTCTGGAAAAGCGGCGCACCTATGCCAGGCTCAGCAGGAGACAGTCTGCCACGCCGGACATCCCCCGGCCCTCTTACCGGTATGAGGAGGCGGCCCGGGAGGGGCGGACTTTCGGCGTGCTGCTGGACACTTCCGGCTCCATGGACCGGGCCCTGCTGGCCGCGGCTCTGGGGGCCATCGCCAGCTACAGCGCCGCCCGGGACGTGAACCGGGTGCGGGTGGTGTTCTGCGATGCGTCCCCCTACGACCAGGGGTACATGGAGGCGTCGGACATCGCCGGCAGCGTCCGGGTGCGGGGGCGGGGCGGCACGGTGCTCCAGCCGGGGGTGGAGCTGCTGGAGCAGGCCGGGGATTTCCCGAAGGAGGCCCCGCTGCTGATCATCACCGACTGCGAGTGCGACAGGCTGAACCTTTTTGGACGGGATCACGCGTTTCTGGTGCCCCGGGGAAGGAGCCTTCCTTTTCCGGCCAAAGGGCCGATATTTTATTTGGAATAGAAAAGCTTTTTTGATGCGCAAAAGAAAGAAGAGGAGATGATTAGATGGAAATCAAAAGATGCGTGAAGGAATCCTTTTCCGTGATAGGAAAGGAAGGCTCTACAAATGATGGGGAAGGCTTTATCCAGAGACTCTGGGAGGATGCCAACGGCCATTTCCAGGAGGTGCAGCACCTGGCCCAAAAGGACGGGGACGGCAATCTGGCGGGGATATGGGGCGCCATGTCCGATTTTTCCCATTCTTTCCGGCCATGGGAGAATGGGTTTACGGAAGGCCTGTATCTGGCGGGCGTGGAGGCCGCGGACGGCGCGGAAGCCCCGGCGGGCTGGGTGAAGTGGACGATTCCGGCTTACGAATACCTGTATGTGAAAGCCTCGGAAGACGATGTTTTCCGGAAAGTGCTGGACTATATGGCCGAACAGGGCCTGGAACTGGCAGGGGCCGTCCATGATTTCAACTGTCCGGCGGAGAATGGACAGGGCTATATGTTCTTTCCCATTAAGAAACGGTAGGAGAAAAGAGGAGAAAGATGAAGAAATGGTTTACGATTGATACGATTGACGAAGATACCTATTGCATCAGCGAATACCGCCACTGGGAGGAGACCCATTGCTATCTCCTGAACGGATCCGAGGGCAGCCTGCTGATTGATACAGGGCTGGGAATCTGCGACATCCATGAGGAAGTGGAAAAGCTGACGGACAGGCCGGTCACGGCTGTGGCCACCCATATCCACTGGGACCACATCGGCGGGCATAAATATTTTCCGGAGTTCTGCGCCCATGAGGAGGAGCTGGACTGGCTGTCCGGCGGCTTCCCGCTCTCCATGGAGACGATTCGGGGCATGGTCATTGACCGGTGTGATTTGCCGGAAGGCTATGATGTCAGCGGCTATGAGCTGTTTCAGGGAAAGCCAACGCGGGTTCTGCGGGACGGGGATGTAATCGACATAGGCGGCCGGAGGATAGAAGTCTGCCACACGCCGGGGCATTCGCCGGGGCACATGTGTTTCTGGGAAAAGGAGCGGGGGTATCTCTTTACCGGGGATCTGGTTTACAAGGACACGCTGTTCGCCTATTACCCGTCCACAGACCCGGAGGCGTACCTTGCCTCCCTGGAAAGGATAGCCGCTCTGCCTGCCCGGAAGGTGTTCCCGGCGCATCATTCTCTGGATATCCGGCCGGAAATCATCTTTCGGATGCGGGACGGGTTCCGGGAGCTGAAAGAAGCCGGGAAGCTGCACCATGGGAGCGGCACTTTCGACTATGGGGACTGGGCGGTCTGGCTGTGACGGGGAAGGGTTATCAGCAGAACAGTACCGGCGGCAATCCGTTCTCCGGCATCAAAAAAGCGAACCATGTGAACGCTGCCAGGCACAAAGTAATCAACATGAGCGTAATCTTGCCCAGGAAAGAGACCTTGTGCCTGGGCAGAAACAGGAGGATGTTGAGCACCAACGATACGGCGCAGATAGCCACATCGAGGATGAAGTTGACCCAAAGTATGGTGCGGTTCCCGCTGCCCAGAGTTCCCAGGATGAAAAAGGCGGCGGCAAAGATGCCATAATTTGCCCACAGCCAGATAACGATTTTTTTGCTGTCAGATGATAGTCTGTTCATTGCAGTCCCTCCTTGTCCGCCTGGATGGCGTTCCTTATTTTTACAATATCATTCCGCAAGTTTATCCAGCCGATGAGATACAGCAGCGCCGATATGGATCCAAGGAAAATCAGATAGCTGAATATTCCGACGAACAGATGTTCATACCAGCGCCCCAAAAATGAGACCGGCCCAAGCCCGGCGGTCAGAGCGCACAGATACCCCGCAGCCTGTCTCCACAAGGCCAGATTCGTACTGTTCCCGATAGCATACGCAGCCCCGCACATCCCTCCCAGCCAGAGAAAGGCCAGAATCTGCAGAATCCCGGCAGTCATTCCATTTCCGTAATCAGCCGCCAGCGCAGGCAGCACAAAACAGAATTCGCCCGTGTTCAGGCGCAAGGATAGCAGGATGGAAAAGAGCAGAAAGGCAAAGCTTCCCCAAAGCATCCCGTTTACGCCGCATTTTAAGATTGTTTTCTTCATTCACATCACCTCATATCCCCAATGATTTTTTGATTTTTGGAATATATCTTCTTGACACATAAGTGTACACATCCTCCCTGAAACGGATACAGATTCTCCCGGTAACGCTCAGGTCGATATCCTGAATCTTCCTGACATGGATGATTTCGGAGTTGGATATCCGCAGAAAGCGCTGCCTGTCAAGCAGTTCCTCCAGTTCGTACAGCCTGTGGCGGAGCAGGTATTCTGCTTTGGCCGTCTGGACATACACCTTTTGGTTCGCGGCATATATCCGCAGGATGTCCGCCACATCAATCAGGTACGCCTTGTCGCCGATATAGCCGGTGAGCGAAGCAGTAGGTTTTTTATCAAAATCCTCTATGACGTCCACAAGACGGCAAAGGAACCGGCTCCTTTTTTCCGCTGTGATCAGAACCTGCGTATCTTTCACCTCCGGGTCGATTTTCACTGTAACATTCAAGTCCTCACCTCCTAAGCTTTCTGTGATGATTATATCTGATTCCTGGCGGGAAATCCATATTTTGGCCGTAGGTGGCGGCAGATTCGAGATGGACGGTAAAAGGGTACTGTCAAGAATTACAAACAATAGTTGCAAAAAGAACCCATAGGGTAACCAGTATTCCACGACCACTTGACAAACTGCTCTGCGGCTATCCTGCCAATTTTCTCCCGTTCTCTTTTCCATCTTTTCTCCCTATGCTCTTTTCTTTCTGTTTCTGTTATAATAGCAAGTCCCTGGAGGGCTACTTGGACGCGACAAGCCGGATTTATATTTTATTTATGGTCTCCAGCAAAGCTTTTATTTTTTATCGGCTGTTTTTCCGCCTCCAGGAACCTGTCATTTCCGCGGACGAAATCATATTCTTGGCGCTCCAGCTCCTTCCCGCCGGAGGGCAAAAAGGAGCAGATAGGAAAATCAGGCCGATATCGGTCTGAAATGCCGATAATGCCGATTTGCGTGCTGATTTGGACAGGACACTTTTACAGAACTGTCCGGCAGTGGTATAATAAGCCGTAGGGGCAGGGCATCCGGCTTTACATAGACTATGCGAAGAGAGAGTCCTGTGATATAGATTCGTATACAGGGGAGTGTTTTTTTCAGCTTCCGCCATATGATATTTGGAAGGAATTTGCAGAGGAATACGAGGAAGCGATACAGGAAGAAGAGGATGAAGAGGATGAAGATGCAGAGGATTGGGAAAGCCCTGTGAAGAAATGGGAATCTTTCGAGAAAACCATCCTTAGTGAGGAAGAGCCGCACGCACGGTTCTGTAAGGGTATCGTGAGGTGACTGTCTGCGTTGATACCGATATAGAAGATCTCGAGATAGATTATATCGAAGTCGAGTTGGTCACTGGCAAGACCGTGACGGTGGACTGGGATGAAAGTGACATCACACGGGAAGACGATGGTTTTGAGGCCCGCTATAAGGGGGGCTTTTGATGAGGAATATGCGAACGGGAAGCTGTCCAGTCTCCATGGGATGCAGATTGAATATATGAGTCTCGATACGGAATCCGACAGCGATTCGGATATTGTCATAACGGATATGACTTTTGAGGATGAAGGAGAACGGTATACCCGGAGCATCTTCTTCCTGTCCTTAATCTGCTGCAGGGCAGAACTGACAGATTTGTCATCTGGCCATAAAATGCCCCGAATCTGCCATTGATGTTTCCTGTGTCAAACCCCTTTGACGCCTGTTTTCAGGCCAATGTCAAAGGCTTTTGGTGGAACTTGCACCTGTCTGATGGTACACTCGGGGCAGGTCAGGGATACAAGTCGCCGTTGCAAGGCGGGGCAGGTCAGGGATACAAGTCGCCGTTGCAAGGCGGGGCAGGTCAGGGATACAAGTCGCCGTTGCAAGGCGGCGCAGGTCAGGGAACGCATGTAAGGGCATGTTCCGGACGCAGCCCGCAGACCGGCAGGCATCAGGGAAATAAAAGGAAAGGAGAGAGGAAAATTGGAAGTCGGAGCGCAGATCAGGAAGTATCGCAGCAATATGGGAATCTCACAGGAGCAGCTGGCCGAAAAGGTGTACGTCAGCAGGCAGACTGTCTCTAACTGGGAAACGAATAAGAATTACCCGGATATCCACAGCCTGTTGCTGTTAAGCACACTGTTCGACATATCCCTTGACCAATTGATAAAAGGAGATGTTGAACGCATGAGAAAAGAAATCAAGGAAACGGAAATCAGGAGGCTGAACCGCTATGGAAACATCTATGCGGCGCTCCTGGCATCGACAGTGCTCTCGGCGGTGCCCCTTGTCGCGTGGATGGGCTGGTACGCGCTCATTCCATGGGCAGCGCTGGCTGGGGTCACAATGTATTTTGCGGTGAAGGTGGAGAAAGTCAAAAAGGACAATGACATCCATACCTACAAAGAAATCGTCGCGTTTACGGAAGGACGGCGGCTGGACGAGATGGAGACCTGGCAGGAGCTTGGAAAACGTCACTACCAAACGGTGCTGTACGCGCTTGGAAGCGCGGCAATCGGTTTCATAGTGAGCTTTTTTCTGGCAAAACTCTTTCTGGCATGAACGGCCCCGGAAGGCTGTAAGAAGACCGAAAGAAGGCCCAAAAAGACGGAAAGAAAGGCGAAAAGAAGTTCAAAAATAAGATTGCCTATCCGCAAATCCATGATATAATAGTCAAAGAGCGATTCTACTATCAAAGTGCTATAATGGGTGTTGGCCAGGGATGGTGCCAAGTCCTCTGTCATTGCCAGGAAGGGGTGCAATGTCCAGGAACGGTCATAGCGGCCAGGAGAGGTCACGATGTCCGGAAACGGTCACATCGGCCACCGTGGCCATTCCCCGGGCCGCAGACATCCCGTATAAAGGAGACAATTATCATGGAAAACAAAGCATGCGACAAAATCATCCTCACAGGAGACCGCCCCACGGGCAGGCTGCACATAGGCCACTATATCGGATCCCTGCTCAGGCGGGTGGAGCTGCAGAATTCCGGCGAGTATGAGAAGACATTCATCATGATCGCCGATGCCCAGGCTCTCACGGACAACATCGAGAACCCTGAGAAGGTGCGCCAGAACATCATCGAGGTGGCCTTGGACTATATCGCCTGCGGCCTTGACCCGGAGAAGTCCACTCTGCTCATCCAGTCCCAGATTTCGGAGCTGTGCGAGCTGACATTCTACTACATGGACTTAGTCACAGTGGCCAGGCTCCAGCGCAACCCTACCGTGAAGAGCGAGATCCAGATGCGCAATTTCGAGTCCAGCATCCCTGTGGGCTTCTTCACCTACCCCATCAGCCAGGCGGCGGACATCACCGCCTTCAAGGCCACCACAGTCCCCGTGGGGGACGACCAGCTGCCCATGATCGAGCAGACCAGGGAGATCGTGCACAAGTTCAACACGGTGTACGCCCCTGTGCTGGTGGAGCCGGAAGCCCTTCTGCAGGAGAACGAGGCCAGGCGCAGGCTCCCGGGCACGGACGGCAAGGCCAAGATGAGCAAGTCCCTGGGCAACTGCATCTACCTGGCGGACACGGCGGATGAAGTGCGCACGAAGATTATGAGCATGTTCACAGACCCGCTGCACCTGCAGGTCAGCGACCCTGGCCATCTGGAGGGCAACACGGTATTCACCTATCTGGACGCCTTCTGCAGGCAGGAGCATTTCGAGCGGTATCTGCCCGACTACGCGAACCTGGACGAACTGAAGGCCCACTACCAGAGAGGCGGCCTGGGGGACGTGAAGGTGAAGAAGTTCCTGAACAACATCATGCAGGAGACCCTGGAGCCCATCCGGAACCGCAGGAAAGAGTGGGAGAAGGACATCCCCGCCATCTATGATATCCTGAAGAAGGGCACCGATGAAGCCAGGGAGGTGGCGGCAAGAACTCTGTCCGAGGTCAAGAGCGCCATGCGCATCAATTATTTTGAAGACGCAGAACTGATACGCGCCCAGGCCGAGAAATACGAGGCGTAGGGCAGAAAAGCCGTATTCTGACAGTAAACTGAGAATAGATTTTCCTCCCCCGGAGATAATAATGGTAGTTAGCCGTCGCGCAGCGACAGCCCTGTATACAGCCTGGTAAAGTCGCGAAGACGCACGAGGGAAAATTTTGCGAGTGAACTTTCGAGAAAAATTTCCTCTCAAAAAAGTGCGTCGAAGTGACTTTACCCTTCAGAGCCGTCGCGCAGCGACTTAATTAGGAGGAAAATCTATGAACCAGAAATTGGGCAGAGCCAGCGTCCGGCTGGAGAGGCCGGTATATATCCTGAACAGCGCCAGCATAGTGGGCACCAAGGAGGGACAGGGGCCCTTGGGCCTGCTGTTCGACAAGGTAGGCCGGGACGACATGTTCGGCTGCAAGACCTGGGAGGAGGCGGAGAGCGCCCTCCAGAAAGAGGCCGTGGGACTGGCCCTGGAAAAGGCGGGTCTGCGGCCGGAAGACATTTCCTATATCTTTGCGGGTGACTTGCTGGGTCAATCCATGGCCACTTCTTTCGGCATCTCTTCCTATCAGATTCCCCTGCTGGGCGTATACGGCGCCTGCTCCACCTGCGGTGAGTCGCTGGCTCTGGGGGCCATGAGCATCGCCGGCGGCTTTGCCGACAAAGTTGCCTGCGTCACCTCCAGCCATTTCGCCAGCGCGGAGAAGGAATTCCGCTTCCCCCTGGACTATGGCAGTCAACGGCCCCTCTCCGCCACCTGGACTGTCACAGGCAGCGGGGCCTTTGTGCTGACGGATGAACCGGAGGGAGGAGGGCGGAAAGCCAGAGCCCGGATCAGCGCCATGACCGTGGGGAAAGTGGTGGATTACGGCCTGAAGGACTCCATGAACATGGGGGCATGCATGGCTCCGGCAGCGGCTTCCACCCTGGAACAGCACTTCACTGACTTTGCCGGTCAACCGGAAGAATACGACAAAATCATCACCGGCGACCTGGGAAAGGTGGGCCAGCGTGTGCTGATCGACCTGCTCCGTAAGCAGGGCTACGACATATCCGAGCAGCATATGGACTGCGGCCTTGAAATATATGACGCGGCCTCCCAGGACACCCATGCCGGGGGAAGCGGCTGCGGCTGCAGCGCCGTGACCCTGTCCGCCTATATCCTGAAGCAGCTGGAGGAGGGCAACTGGAAAAAGGTGCTCTTCATGCCCACTGGCGCATTGCTGAGCAAGACCAGCTTCAACGAGGGCATGAGCGTGCCGGGCATCGCCCATGCGCTGGTGATTGAGACCATATAGCCATGAAACAGAGAAGAGCATGAGAGAAATCGGGCATCTGACTGCTGCAAAACAGCCGTCGGCTGTCCGATTCTGCTGTTGTCTGTTGACAAAGAATCAATAGAACTATATAATATAGAATAGTGAGGGGTATTTGATGGCATTTTGCAAATGCTTACATATTATTTAAAGAAGGAAAGGGGTAAAGAAGTTATGGCAAATTGGAGAGAGAAGCTGAATCAGGCGGCACAGAACACGATTTCCAAGAGCAAGGAGGTAGCCGGCGTGGCGAAGCTCAATGTGGAAATCAGCACATTGAACCAGAGCATGAAGAACATCTATACGGAAGTGGGCAAATATGTCCTGGAGAATGGCTTTCTGTCCGAGGACGAGACTGTGGCAGAGTGGGCATCCAAGGCTGCGGATATCAAAGCGGACATCGAGGCCAATACGGAGAGAATCAAGACGCTGAAGAATGTCAATACCTGTCCGGGCTGCGGCGCAGAGGTGCCTAAGAGCAGCAAGTTCTGTGACAAATGCGGCACGCCAATCGTGGTGGCCAGCACGGATCCTGTAAACGAGGAAAAGGAGATTATCGACGCGGACTACAGCGAGGCTCCCCAGGAGACGGAAAAGGCGGAAGAAGTGAAGTCCGGGGAGACAGAGGGAACAGAGGTTTAAAGGCCGCCGGGGGACGAAAGAGAGGCACAGGCAGGAAAAAGGGGAGGTGGGCGTTCTGCGCAGAATGGAATTCAAGATGGAGCGAAAAGGCCTGTTAGAGCCCGGACAAAGGATTACGGTGACAGAGGGTCTGCTTCCCAGCAACTATTACTATGTGATAGACCCGGCTCTCGCCATGTCCGCCAATATTCCTTTCCGCAATCGTCTGAAGAGCGGCGAGGGCGTAGTGGTGGATGTGGTGGAAAATGCCAGAGGCTTTTATGTGACGGCGGAGTTTGACGAGCCGGAGACGGACTGAAATTTTTCAAATAATAAAGAAAAGAGGAAATTACCATGTTAAAGAAGATTTCGACAGATAAAGCGCCCGCGGCAATCGGCCCTTATTCACAGGGCATCATCGCAAACGGCATGCTCTTCGCGTCGGGCCAGATTCCCATCAACCCTGCCACAGGCAATATAGAGGGCGAGGATATCACTGCCCAGGCTGAGCTTGTGATGAAGAATGTGGGCGCACTGTTGGCGGAGGCAGGGACTGACTACACAAATGTAGTCAAGACTACCTGTTTTCTGGCTGATATGGGAGATTTTGCCGCGTTCAACGAAGTATATGCCAGATATTTCACGGAGAAGCCGGCCAGGAGCTGCGTTGCGGTAAAGACCCTGCCCAAGAATGTCCTCTGTGAAGTGGAAGTCATCGCTGCGGTGTAGGAGATGAAGGATAATATCGTGCTGATTGGAATGCCCGGAGCGGGAAAGAGCACCGTGGGCGTGGTGTTGGCCAAGCGGCTGGGATACCGCTTCGTGGATTCCGATCTGGTGATTCAGGAAAAACATGACAAGCTGCTCCACGAGCTGATAGAAGAGCATGGCGTGGAGGGCTTCTGGAAGATTGAAGAGGAGGTAAACGCCTCCTTAAAGCCCCGCAGGAGCGTCATCGCCACAGGCGGAAGCGTCATCTACGGAGCGTGTGCCATGGAGCACCTGCGGGAAATCGGCACAGTGGTTTATCTGAAGCTTCCTCTTGAGGATGTGGCCGAGCGTCTGGGGGATTTGAATGCCAGGGGCGTGACGCTGATGCCGGGCCAGACCCTTGCGGATCTTTATGAGGAGCGGGTTCCCCTGTATGAGAAGTATGCCCATGAAACGATAGACTGCCATGGGATACGGATTCGGGAAGTGGTCCAGAGGATTGCGGTCTTGAACTGACAGGCATCGCCCGCAGGCCATAAATAAGCAGCAAACGGGCCATAGAATGAAAGAGCAGATACATAATCTTCAAAAAATGGCAGATACTAGTCCCATGAAACCGAAATTCATGCTGACGATTGTTAAAACTTGCCAGGCAACCCGATTCACGAGCGAAAGCTTCCAGGGACATTGCGGCAGATTTTACCGCTCGTGAGTATGGCAAAGAAAGGAGCGGGCAGCCGTTTTGGACCGCCCGCAGAGGGAGTAGTATATGATGGATTATGTAAATGCGTTCTGGGTGGGCGGCCTGATATGCGCTTTGGTGCAGATTCTGATGGAGAAGACGAAACTGATGCCCGGGCGCATCATGGTGCTGTTGGTGGTGACCGGCGCGGTAATCGGATTCCTTGGATGGTACGAGCCGTTTCAGGAATTCGCGGGAGCCGGAGCCAGCGTGCCTCTGCTGGGCTTTGGAAATGTGTTGATGAAAGGCGTCAAAGAGGCAGTGGATGAACAGGGGCTGCTGGGATTATTCGCAGGCGGCTTCAAGGCCGGGGCCGTGGGAACTTCCGCAGCTTTGATATTCGGCTATCTGGCCAGCCTCATCTTCAAGTCCAGAATGAAGCGCTAGTCCAGCTCTTCATAGGCAATCCCTTTGCCGTCCAGGAACTTGCGCAGGGCCTTGTCCCAGATGGCGTCCGGCATTTTGGACAGATGGAAGCTGTTCAGGGCGGTGCCGGTGGTAAGGGTAGCCTTGGAGCCGTCGTAGCGGATGTTCAGCACCAGGGCTTTCACTTCGGACGGTTCCACGTCACAGTTTTCTTTTTCCAACAGGGCGGCCGCCTTGTCGGGCATTAAATGCAGTACGAAACGGAAGAACAGGGGTGTGCGCTTGCCTTTAATCAGGTCAAAGCACAGCCCTTTCACTTTGCCCCAGGGGCGGAATTCATAAGTATCTTTTTCTGAGGAATCCCCGTCGCTGCCAAAGAATTCCTGGTTGACGTGTCCGTCTATGTGAAAGGTGCATGCAGTGCTGATGACAGCCTCCTGCAGCAGGAAAGACTCGAAAGTATCTGCCACCAGAAGCTGGTTCATAAATTGTTTCATGGAAGTAATCTGCATTTGTTTCATGGAAATCCTCCTGATTCTGATGAAATTCCTGTCGAAAAGGATTATATCATAAAATTCGGCATGCGGTCAATCGGTGGCCGGTGTTTTGCATGGCCTGCACCTTTTTCCGAAAGTTTTTTTGTGTTTAAAAACGGAAAAGTTGGAGAATATGCTTTACAGGAAAGGGAAATATGTGCTATCATATATAGTAATTAAAACTATGTAAAAAAGAAAGCAAAACCTGAAAGAATGAAGCACTGAATCCAGATAATTGGTTTTCGCATCCATGAAGCGGATTCGGCTGGAGGGAGTCAAAATGAGTTATAAGATTGTGGTGGATAGTTGCTGTGAACTGCCTGCGGATTTTCTCTGGGATAAGCACTTCGAGAGAGTGCCTCTGGGGCTGGACGTAGGGGATTATCATATATTGGACGATGAGAATTTCAATCAGGCGGAGTTTCTGCGTAAGGTGGCGGAGTATCCAAAATCCCCGAAATCTTCCTGTCCCTCGCCGGAGCGTTTCATGGAAAGCTATCATGGGGAGGCTGACCATGTGTATGCGGTGACCCTTTCCTCCCATCTGAGCGGCAGCTACAACAGCGCTCATCTGGGGAAAGAACTCTACCATGAGAAATACGGCGGGAAGCAGATACACGTGGTGGACTCCGAGTCGGCCAGCGGCGGCGAGGCGCAGATTGCGCTGAAAATCATGGAGCTGGAGGAGAGCGGGCTTTCTTTTGAAAAAATCGTGGAGAAGATTGAGACGTTCCGGGACAGCATCCACACCTATTTCGTGCTGGACAATCTGGAGACGCTGCGGAAGAACGGCAGGCTCTCCGGCGTGAAAGCCCTGGTGGCCTCCACCTTGAATATCAAGCCCGTGATGGGCTCCCACAAGGGGGAAATCATTCAAAAGAGCCAGACCATCGGCATCAAAAAGGCGCTGGGCAAAATGGCGGAGCTGGCAGCAGCCGAAGTGAAGAACGCGGCGGAGCGCAGGCTGATAATCACCCACTGCAACGCATTGGAAAGGGCGGAACAGGTGAAGCAGATGATTTTAAAGAAAGCGGCGTTCAGGGAGTGCATCATCATGGATACCAGGGGCGTCAGCAGTATGTATGCCAATGACGGCGGGGTGATTGTGACGACATAGAGGATGTCTGTGCAGATACAGATTGACCGTTTTGGACAATGCTTTCCGTGAAGCGGATAAGGGACAGGGAGAATCCGTAAAAGCGGGATGCAATAGAGGAAAAACGGGGGCAAAGGCACGTCAGGACATCATATGGTACAGAAAAAGAAACAGGAAAGTCTCCGCGATAAAGATAATCGGCATACCGTACTTAAAGTACCAATGTTTCGTCTTGTGGCGGAAGTGCTGCATGCCCAGCGTGCAGCCCAAAGCGCCGCCCAGAAATGCGGTCAGGAATAAAGTAGCCTCCGAGATGCGCCAGGCACCCCGGATGGCTCTTTTTTTGTCCACGCCCATGACGACGAAGCCTGCTATATTGATGGCTGCTATGTAGATAATGAATATTTCCATGAAAACATCTCCTCGCCAGGGCATTTCCGCACCCAGGAACATCTGCCCGCCTGGGCGAACCATGGATGTTCCCGGGCATGGTTTTCGTGCTTTAGAACATCTGCTCGCCCTGTTCGGCCATCTTCATCGCCCTGACCTTGCAGGAAAGCCCGAACAGATTGATGAAGCCCTCCGCGTCATGATGGTCATACAGGTCGCCTGTGGTAAAGGAGGCGATGCTCTCATTGTACAGGGTATAAGGAGAGGTAGTCCCGGCTTTGATGATATTGCCCTTGTAGAGCTTGAATTTCACCTCGCCGGTCACATACTTCTGGGTCTCCTGGATGAAAGCCTGCTCGGCCAGGCGCAAAGGCGTGAACCATTTTCCCTCATACACAAGGCTGGCGAAACGGCTGCCAATCTCTTTCTTCATGGCATAGGTATCCCTGTCCAGGATAAGCTCTTCCAGCTGCTGATGAGCCTCCATCAAAATGGTTCCTCCGGGAGTCTCATACACGCCCCGGGACTTCATGCCCACCACGCGGTTCTCCACGATGTCGATGATGCCGATGCCGTGTCTGCCGCCCAGCTCGTTGAGTTTTGTGATGATATCGGAGACTTTCATCTTCTCTCCGTTCAGTGAGGCGGGCACGCCCTTTTCAAAGGTCATGGTCACATACTCGCCCTCCTCGGGGGCTTTCTCGGGCGTTACGCCCAGCACCAGAAGATGCTCGTAATTCGGCTCGCTGGCGGGATCCTCCAGCTCCAGCCCCTCATGGCTGATATGCCAGATATTGCGGTCGCGGCTGTAGGAGGAATCCGCGGAGAAAGGAAGATGGATGCCGTGGGCCCTGCAGTATTCTATCTCGGATTCCCGGGAATCCATAGTCCACTTATCGTTTCTCCATGCAGCGATGATTTTGATATCGGGGGCCAGGGCTTTGATGCCCAGCTCGAAGCGGATCTGGTCGTTGCCCTTGCCGGTGGCGCCGTGGCAGATGGCGGTAGCGCCCTCTTTCCTGGCGATTTCCACTAACTTCTTAGCGATAAGGGGCCTTGCCATGGAAGTGCCCAGCAGGTATTTGTTCTCATAGATGGCATTGGCCTGGACGCAAGGGACTACATACTCGTCGCAGAACTCATCGATGACATTCTCGATGTAGAGCTTGGAAGCGCCGCAAGCTATAGCGCGTCCCTCCAGGCCGTCCAGCTCATCTGCCTGTCCGCAGTCCACGCAGACGCAGATGACTTCGTAGTCGAAATTCTCCTTCAGCCAGGGAATGATGGCAGTGGTGTCAAGGCCGCCGGAATAGGCTAATACTACTTTTTCTTTCATGAATGGGAATCCTCCGTATAGAATGTATTTTGGTTCTTCTTTTATCTTAAAACACTATACAACATTCCGGTGGGAAATGCAACAATTCTGTTTAAAAAATGCAATAGTTTTAAAAAAAATACAATATTTTCTTTTAAATGCGGAGAAATATGCATTTGAAAGATAGTAATATGCAAAAAAATGCATATTTAAGGAGCTATGTGCCATGACGATGGAAGAAATCGGGCTTTTGCTGACTTGGAGCGGCAATGGTTTTGCTTTGTGACGGAGGAAGAGGGGCAGTGGCGTATGGGGTACGGCTGCCAATTTCCGGACAGTGAGAATGCGAAATCAGTTGCATCCACAGACTGGAGCATCAGGCGGCATTCCAACCTCTTTCCGGGGGAGAGGGAGTGTTCCCTGTTGTTCATTTCAATCTACATATCAATCCTGCCAGCTTTCAGGAGGAGCAGGCCAAGCAGTGCGGACAGGAAGTCCGCGGCGGGCTGGGCGGCTGTGACGCCGGCATACCCGAAGCATGCGGACAGGGTAAACAGCACGGCGGCGAAGACGATGCCCTGGCGGCTCAGGGACAGGAGCAGCGTGGCCAGGGATTTGCCCGTGCTCATGAACAGGGTACTGCACACCAGGAAGACACCGATACAGGGCAGGCCCAAGAGCAGTCGGCGCAGCATGAGAGTACCGGCCTCCAGGATGGCCGGGTCGTCCATGAACAGCCGAATCATCCGGGGAGCCGAAAGCATGAGGACGGTGCCGCCCGCGAAAGCAATCCCCATCTGTACCATCAAATCGAATTTCAGCACTTCCCGCAGCCTCGCCTTATTCCCGGAGCCGTAATTGTACCCGATCAGGGCCTGAGCGCCGAAAGCGAAAGCGATCATCACCATTGCCGCCATCATGTTCACCTTGCTGGCGATTCCCATTGCCGCCACCTTGTCGGCGCCGTAGGATACCAGGCTGCGGTTCAGCAGGGCGGTTCCAAAGCTGTTCATCAGATTATTGAGGCTGGAGGGCAGGCCGATGGCCAGGACAGCGGCTATGGTGGCCAGGTCGGTTTTGGCCAGCCGGGGGTCTGTGGTGAGCTTGCTGCTCTTTTTGCGGATACAGACGGCAAATACGATGTCTGTGGCCAGATTGCCCAGCACCGTGGCGATGGCCGCGCCGCCTGCGCCCATGCCGAGCCCGAAGATGAACAGGGGATCCAGCACGATATTGACCACGCTGCCCACGATGCTGCCTGCCATGGAAAGGCTTGCCAGCCCCTCCGTGCGCAGCTGATTGGCGGGAATCAGGGTCAGGATGATGCAGGGAGCGCCCAGCGCAATCCAGGTATAATACTGACTGGCATAGTGGAACACCTGGCCCTGGGCGCCCAGCAACCCGAGGATGGGACTCTTTGTTCTGCATCTGTTCTTCTCCTTTTTCTTTTCTGATATCTGTTTTTCTGAAAATATTTTAGCAGAAACACTTGGCAGATAACGTGACATATGTCACAATAAATATAAAACGGCCCATGGGGCGGGAAGGATGTGGGACTATCAAAAAAGTATATGACAAAGATATAGTAGAAGACAGCATCAGGAAAGCGAAGCTGTCAGACAAGTTCCGCACGGAGGGCCTGGACTTTTTTGTCATACTATACCAGCGGGGGGAATTTCTGTCCACGCCGGACAGCCAGATGCCATATTTCCAGTTCCTTGTCAGGGGGAGCGTGGCGCTGTATTATCTGGATGAGAACGGAGACAGGAGAAATGTGGCGCTGATGGACGGCGAGGGGCTGCTGGGGGATATGGAATTTGCCCTGGGCAACAGGCCCATCTTCTATATCGAGGCGGTGACGCCGGTGGTGGTGGCCGCGCTGCCCATGGAGAAGAACAGGGACAGGCTGGAGAAAGACAGCGATTTTCTGATGTATCTCCTGCGCAACGCTTCCCGCATGAAAGTGTTCACGGCCCGCAATTCGGTGGTGCTGCCCCGGCTGGAAGAACGGCTCCTCTATCATCTGAAGAATGAGTGCCTGCACCGGACTATCATCGGAATGGACGATACCGCGGCGAGGCTGCGCTGCAGCAGGCGGCAGCTGCAGCGGGTGGTAAAGAAGCTGGAGGAGCAGGGGAGGCTTAAAAAGCTCCGGAAAGGATGCTATCGGCTGCTGGGGGAGAACTGACTTTTCTACGAAAGGAGAAATATGGAGAAACGAAAGAACGATAACGACAATATGGGGATTCGCCTGTTGAAGAAAGGGCAGAATGGCATCATCCATGCGGTGTTCAGCCGTATGGGCTTGTTTCTGCTCCTGATGCTTTTGCAGATAGGGTTCCTGGTGAGCGTATACCAGTGGTTCAGGGAGTTCCGCCCTCATATCTTCAGCGGTACCATTTTGTTCACTGTCATTATGGTATTGTATCTTCTGAACTGCCGCCGGGATGCCACAGCGAAGATTACGTGGCTGATTGTCGTGATGTTTGCCCCGGTGTTCGGTTCCCTTTTGTATCTGTACACACAGAAGGATATCGGACACCGGGCGCTGAAAGCGCGTTTTGGCCAGATTATCGCAGCCACCAAAAAGAGCATCCCCCAGTCGGAAACAGTCCTGCAGAATCTGGCCAGGGAGGATGCAGGGGCAGCGTCTTTGGTCCATTATATCCAAAGGAGCGGCTGCCATCCGGTCTATGACAGGACGAAAGTGACCTATTTCCCGCTGGGGGAGGACAAGTTCGCCGAGATGCTGCGCCAGCTGGAGAAGGCGGAGCATTTCATTTTCCTGGAGTATTTCATCATCGCGGAGGGCCTGATGTGGGGAGAGATTCTGGAAATCCTCATCCGCAAGGCAGGGGAGGGCGTGGATGTGCGGCTGATGTATGACGGCACCTGCGAGTTCGCCCTTCTGCCCCATAAGTATCTGAAGCTTCTGCGGGCACAGGGAATTCAGTGCAAGGTATTCGCCCCGGTCTCGCCATTTATTTCCACCCATTACAATTACCGGGACCACCGGAAGATTCTGGTGATAGACGGCCATACCGCCTTTAACGGCGGGATCAACCTGGCCGATGAATATATCAATCAGGTGGAGAGATTCGGCCACTGGAAGGATACTGCCGTCATGGTGCAGGGCGAGGCCGCAAAAAGCTTTACGCTGCTGTTCCTGCAGATGTGGAATATCGATGTCAGGGAGCCGGAATTTGATAAATTCCTTGCTTTTCCGGCTTTTTTCGGGGAACAGGAGAAAGGCTATGTGGTGCCATATGGGGACTGGCCGCTGGACGATGACAAGCTGGGGGAGCGGGTCTACATGGACATCCTGAACCGGGCGGTGAAATATGTACATATCATGACACCTTACCTGATACTGGACGGCGAGATAGAGACCGCTCTGAAATTCTCTGCGGAGCGGGGCGTGGAGGTGGCGCTGATTCTGCCGGGCATCCCTGACAAGCGGATTCCCTATGCGCTGGCCAAGACCCATTATGCCTCTCTCCTGGAGTCGGGGGTGAAAATCTATGAATATACGCCCGGGTTCGTCCATGCCAAGGTCTTTGTCAGCGATACAAAAGAGGCGGTGGTGGGGACCATCAACCTGGATTACCGCAGCCTGTACCATCACTTCGAGTGCGCCACCTACATGCATGGGACAGACTGCATACCGGACATCGAGGCGGACTTCCAGGCCATGCTGCCCAAATGCCGCCAGGTGACCCGGGAGACCATCCGGGAGGAGAAATGGACCGTGAAGCTTCTGGGGGTGCTGATGAAAGTGGCGGCGCCGCTTTTGTGACAGCGAAAATTCGGAAAATTCCTGCTTGATACATCCAACAAATTTCGCCAAAGGACATCCGGACTCCTCCGCCGAGGAGAACGTACATTCAGAGAAATCAGGAACCCGGCTCTGTCAGCACATTCCGCTGGAACCCCACATAAGTCACCGCAAAATAAAACCCATAGACAGACAGGAACATCAAAAACGAAACCCCGAAATACCCTGCCGCCGCCGTGTGCGTGCCGGTATAGAAATTGAACATCCATCCCAGATACACCGAAATAATCCCGCTGACAAGGGCCGCGAACAAAATGGGGCACAGATAGAACAGGGCCAGCTGCTTCAGGATGACGCCGGATATCTCTTTCCGGCTCAGCCCGATCTGGTGCAGCACCTGATAGCGGAACCGGTACCTGGCGGAATCCGAGAGCTGCTGCACGGAGAGCACGGTCAGCGCCACGCAGACGAAGACCAGCCCCACATAGACCAGCGCGAAAATGACGGAGGACAGCAGGAACTTTGCTTCCGGAATCAGATTGTCCCTGACCATATTTTTGTATACATACACCGCGATTTGATCCGTGCCGGAGGCCATGGAGTCCAGCACCCTGTGGCTGCCGAAATCCTCATAACTGTCCCGTGATTCCAGGGCGTCCAGGGACTGCTGGAGGGTGTCGGGTGCTTTTTCCGCCAGATTCGCCACCAGCATCCTGTAATAGGGAGTCATCTGCCGGGCCGCCTCGTCGGAGACTACAAGCAGATAATCCGCTCCGTTATGGCCGTCCTGAGAGAGCGGCTCCGTGCGGATGCCTGCCGGGCGAAGCGCCCCGCCCTCCGGGCCGGATACCGCGATTTCCCCCGTGAAGTCCCCGGTCTCGTTCCAGACCCGTTCCTTCAGGTGGAGCAGATATTCCCCTTCGCCCAAAGCGACGGCGTAAAGACCGGCCATTTCCCGGATGCGGTTGTAGTCGGACAGCGCGATGTAGGTGTCGAACCTGTAATAGGCCCAGGTGTCTCTGCTTGTGATTTCCGCCTGGTTGGGAGTCCCGTCGCTGTTCAGGTAATCATCGCCGAAGATTCTGAGATGGGTGCACAGCCATGTATTGACCGGATTGGTACCGTTCTGATAGATAAAATAAGTATGGCTTTCCTCCACATGAGCCTCCCGCTCCAGCACCTCCCATTCCCGCCGGAAATCCTCCTCGGTATCCCCGCTGAATATCTGGATGTCAAAGGGCCATTTCACCGCCAGCATCTGGTTCTGGAAATCATTGAACATCAGAGCGATGGCGCAGCCTAAGAGCGCCAACACGAACAGGGAGGTCAAAGTGCCCAAAGTAAAGCGCAGCGTCCTGACCTTGGAGGCGAACTGCCGCAGCAGAAACAGGTTCTGCCCATGAAAGACCCCATTCCCTTTCTTCCGCACATAGCAGACAATCCTGGCCGCAAGGCCTGAGTAGAACAGGTAGATGACCAGCACCAGCCCCGCCAGGAAGCCCAGAATCGTGACATTGCTCCAGTTCTTATAGAAGAACAGCATCAGTCCCAGTCCCAGCAGTCCCAGCCCGGAAAGGGGGAGCAGCCAGCGCCTGGCCTCTACGCGGGACTCCTTGAGCTGTTCGTTCAGCCGCTCTCTGTTCATCAGGGCGTGGATGTTCATCTTCCGGAAGCGCCTGCGGCACCGCAGCAGCGCCAGCAGATAGCACCCGCCGTAACAGGCGGCGGTGGTGGCCAGACATCCCGGGTTCCACTCCAGGCGGATGCGGTATTCCATCTGGATGCAGCTGTATAGGATGGCCATCAGGATCTGCTGCAGCAGAAGCCCCAGCAGCAGCCCGCCCCCGAATGCCCCGACGCCCAGCAGCAGACTCTCCCGTAAGTACAGCTTTGCAATCTCTTTTTTCTTCATCCCGATCAGCAGGTAGATGCCGAATTCCCGGCTCCTTTTTTCCAGGATGAAGCGCACCATGTAATTGATCAGCCAGGCCACGATCAGGACTACGAAGAAAGAGGCCAGGCCAATCAGCACAGCAAGAAGCAGGGCCATCTCAAAAAGCTGCCGGAGGTCCTCGGAGAATATCAGGGAGTGGAAAGCGAACATGATGGCCGTCACCAGCATCATAGTCAGAAAATACACCATATAATCCCTGGCGGAGCGCAGGACATTGCGCAAAGCAAGCTTATTCAGCATGGGAAAGCTCACCTCCTGTCAGGGACAGCACGTCCAGAATCTCGTTCAGGAATTCCCGTCTGCTTTTCCGGCCCCGGCGCAGCTCGTGGAAAATCCGGCCGTCCTTCAGGAACAGGATCCGGCCGCAGTAGCTGGCGGAGAACGCGTCATGGGTCACCATGAAGATGGTGGCGTTCAGTTTCCGGTTCATGTCGGTGAAAGTCTCCAGAAGAGTCTGGGCGGAGCGGGAATCCAGTGCCCCGGTGGGCTCATCCGCCAGGAGCAGCCTGGGGCGGTTGGCCAGGGCCCTGGCACAGGCACAGCGCTGCTTCTGGCCGCCGGAGACCTGGTAGGGAAAGCTGTTCCGGATGTCTTCGATGCCCAGAAGAGAGAGCAGTTCCTGACAGCGGCCCAGGATTTCCGCCTTGTGCCGGCTGTGCAGAGTCAGGGCCAGCAGAATGTTCTCCTCGATGGTGAGGGTGTCCAGCAGATTGTACTCCTGGAAGACGAACCCCAGGTTCTGTTTACGGAATTCCGACAATTTGTTTTCGGACAGTTCCGTGATGTCGATGTCTTCATAATAGATGTGGCCTGCGGTGACGCTGTCGATGGTGGAGAGCATGTTTAAGAGCGTGGTCTTGCCGGAGCCGGAGGCCCCCATGACGCCCACGAACTCGCCCTGTTCCACCTGGAAACTGACCCGGTCTACGGCCTTGGAGGCGTTGGAGCCGTTTCCGTAGTATTTCTCCACATCGCATACCTGAATGTAATTGCTCATTGTATGTCCCTTTCTGCCTGTTCCGGCAGTTTTTATAATCCGTCTCAGCGTTGCCTGAAAAATGGTTCCTGCCGGGATAAGGCTTTGCATAAAGATACTATAACAGACAGAAGGGAAATATGGTATCAGGGTCCATTGCAATAATCTTTCTTTTTTGAAAGATTGTGCCAGCGGGGGGATGGGAACATCATGCCGAAAGCAGTCAGTGCTTCATCAGATAATCGCTCACAGGAAACTCCAGCATAATCCGCGTCCCGCGCCCCTCCGCGGACTCTGCCCCAATCCGGATTCCCAGCTTCCCGCAAAGCTTCCGGCACAGGTACAGCCCCATGCCGGTGGACTGGCCGCGGATCCTGCCGTTGGTCCCGGTGAAGCCCTTGTCGAAGATGCGGGGCAGCTCCTCCGGAGGGATGCCCAGCCCATTGTCCTCCACCGTCAGCAGGACGCTGCGGCTTTCCCTTTCGGTGGAAATCCGTATCCGGGGCCCGGAATCCCGCCGGTATTTCACCGCGTTCAGAATCAGCTGGTTCAGGATAAAAGCAATCCATTTTACATCGGTATACACGGTATCCGGGCAGCACACCTCCGCCTGTATCCGGTTTTCAATCAAATAATACTTGTTTTTCCGAAGCATCTCCTCCGCGGTGTCCTGCAGGGTGGTCTCTTTGATGAGATAGTCCTGATAGACTTCATCCGAGCGGGCGTAGAAGAGGGCCATGTCCACATAGTTCTCCGTCCGCCGGTTCTCCATCAGGATACGGCGGCCGATGCCGTCCTTTTGCTTCTCGCACAGCAGACCGATGTCCGCGATGGGGGCCTTGATCTCATGGACCCAGCTTTCGATGTACTCCCGGTAATCCTTTCCGGCGTCCTCCACAGCGTGGATTCGCTCGATGACGGATTTGCTGGATCTGCGGATCATGTCCCGGTACAGCCTGTCCTCCAGCCGGAAAGACTCCGGCATCAGCTCCCCCAGCAGATACTTCTGGTCGGCGTCCTCCAGAATCCGCTCCAGCTGCCGGAAATACCGCCGTCTGCGGACATACTCCCCCAGGAGCCACACAGAGAGGATCAAAAACCAACAGAACAGGAGGATGCCGATGGATGCCGCCGGATAGCCGGTGGCATACAAAAAAGCCGCCGACGCCAGCATACAGGCAGCCTGGAGCGTCAGCAGCAGTAGTTTGTCTTTCAGAAAGTCGAGAAAGTTCATATGAAATACCCCATTCCCCGTTTCGTATGGATGAAGTCAGGCAGGCCCAGCTCCTTTAGCTTGCCGCGGATGCGGGTGACATGGATGCTCAGGGAATTGTCGTCGATGAAGACGGAAGCGTCCCACAGATACTCAATCAGCTCTGTCCGCGGCACGATCTCCCCCGGATGCCGGAACAGGCAGTGCAGTATCTTCAGCTCGTTCCTGGTCAGCTCCGCCCGCCGCCCCTGATAGCGGACCTGAGCCTTTGCCAGATCCAGCTCCAGTCCCAGGTGGATCAAGACGGCGCTGTCCTGTGCTTCTTTCCGTGTCCGTTTCAGCACGGCCGAGATATGGGCCAGCAGCACGGAAGGGTGGAAAGGCTTGGTGATGTAGTCGTCTCCGCCTTTCAGAAGGGCAGCCGCCTCGTCCATGGAGTCCTCCCGCCCTGTGACGAAAATGATGGGGACATCCGAACAAGCGCGGATTTCCGCACAGAGCTCAAAGCCGGACTGCCCGGGAAGATTCCAGTCCAGCAGGATAAGGTCCGGCCGGAGGGAGAGGGCCTTTGGGACAATGCGGTCGAATTCCGTCAGCGCGGTGACATGATACAGGGAATTCTCCAGGAAATCTTTCACTTCCCGGCGGAACAGGGGATCGTCTTCTATAATCAAAATATGCATAAGCCACCGCCTTTATGCGGCTCCCAGGGAGCCCGGATGTGCGGCTGCGGGTTTCAGTCCGCGCCCGGATCGGTATCCTTTACGATGGGCGGAATCTGGGAGAGCATATTCTCCACATCCTCGAACATGACGCTCTTGGTGGTGCCCAGGCGGCTTGCCCGGTCGATATGCTTCACCACTTCCTGATACTGGAGCTTGATTCTGTCGAAGAACTGGCAGAGCGTCTGTAAGTCCTGCTGGGACCCGGCAATCACCCCGGAGATCTCTGCCTGTACAGAGGAAGCGCCTTCCGCGGCGGATGTGATCTGCCGGAAAGATTCCGACGTGCCGTTTACGATGCCGAAGCCCTGCCCCAGCGCATCCTGGGAAGCCTGTATGCTGCCGCTGAGTTCCGCGGCGCCTGATTCCACGTTATGGATACTGGAGTCCACGTCGTCGGTGAGCTCCTTGATCTCCCTTGCCAGCTCTCTGACCTTCTCGGCCACCACCGCGAAGCCCTTGCCCTGCTCCCCGGCCCTTGCGGCCTCGATGGAGGCATTGATGGCCAGGATGTTGGTCTCGTCCGCGATGGACACGATTTTGCTCATGCACTGCTGGATGCTTTTCACGGCGGCCTGGAGATGCTCAAAGGTATGCTCCATTTCGCTGTAGGTCTTCTGTACCTGTGCCGAGGTGAGCTTGAGCTCTTCCACCATATCCTGGGCTTCCGACACCGTCTGAGTGATATCCGTCCGCACCTGGGCGAACTGGCCGGCTGCCTGATTGATGCTGGAAAAAGACTGCCCGAAATCCTGGAGCTGTCCCTGGAACTGGTCGGCTTCGTTCAGCACGCCGTCAAAGGAGCTGCCCACCTTGCTGAGCTCCAACAGGGATTCCACTTCCTTTCGGACCATCTCTTTCTGGTAGTCCTTCAGGGTGCTGATCACATGCAGCACCGGGTAGAGGGTTTCCGCGTCGTGCAGCCCTTTCCTTTTGTTGGAGCGTCCTTTTTTTGAAAACAACATTATAATGTCCTCCTCGCATTCATCGGTTTTTCGTTCAGAAAACTACTCAAAGACAACACATGTCATGGACTGGTTCACGAACTGATTGTTGTAGTGCTCCCCATAGCCCACGAGACCGGCATGGCTGCCCAGGGCGCTCATTTCCTTCAGGTAATCCTGCATATAGCGGCGCTCGCTGAAGAGCTTGTACCGGAACAGGCAGTTCACGGAGAAGACAGCGGAGCGCTTGGGGAAATCCCGGCAGATCTGCTGTATGGTATTGCGCACCGTCGCCTGGTAATCGCCCAGTTCCAGCAGCATCAGCACATCGGAGTCGTTCACCTGGCGGAAACAGGCCAGGGAGTTGCCGCTGACTTCTTTGATGGAAATGATACAGGTGTCGTCTCCGTTGAGTTTGCCGAAAGGATTCTTGAAAGTCTGTGTGAGGATTTCCTGATCCGTCACATGCAGGATGTTCTGGTATACCTGCTTGGCGGGCTGACCGTTCAGGGAACCGATTATGTAATTGGCCCGGTCCGTATTTGACGCGATGAAACGGTAATTGCCGAGAGGATGGTAGATATTCTCCTTGTAGGCCTTCACCCGTCCGCTCTGGTTGCGGATCAGGGCATAGGCCACGGAATCTTCGTAGACCTTGCCGTTGGCGGACACCTTGCCGCCGTCGCCTGTGCCGCCTACCAGCTGGATGCCTCTGGATTTCAGCACTGTATAGAGCGTGGTCAGGGCGCAGGCATCGTTGCCGGTACAGAAATCGATGCATACCGTATCCTGCTTCGAAGCGTTGATCCTGCTCACGTCCGCTTCCAGCCGGTGGATATATTTTACCGGCATGAGGGATACCTGTTCCAGCACATTGGCCGTGGCGCTGACTCCACCCGAAAACGCGACGACTCCCACGCCGTTCTCCACGACGCTCGTGTCATAGCTCATTCCGATGCACCCGATGCTGGGAATACCGGGGTAAAGTTTCTCCAGGGTCTTCACATGCTCCTCGAACTGGGTGTTGTTCGACAGCAGCATGATGAACTGGGGGCTGCTCAGATTGCGGACCGCTTCCGACAGATCCCCACGCTTGCTCATTCCGAAAAATTGCCTCATACAGTAGCCTTCCTTCCATTGTTTAGGGTGTATTTCCAGCCATCGTGACAGTTCCGCGGATGACGGCTGTAATGATTATACTTTATCAGGCAAGGATACGTCAACAATGATTTGCCTTAAGTTTCGGCGGACGGGGCTGTTGACAAATACCGGGCGATTGGTTATTATAGTTCTGTCATCTGAAGTCTGTATTTTCCGGCAGAGTCTGTCAGAGAATCCTATGCTCACGAGCGGTTCGATTTGCCTGCGATGTCCCCGACGATGAATAAATATACATCAATATAAAAAGCTTTGCATAAAAATAAAAAAGATATAGACATTTATGCAAAATGTGCTATACTTACGTAAGGCGCATCCGCCTTGGCTCAAATGTCCGCTGAGCGGCATGCAGAAGACAGGGCCGTGCAGAAATGAGGAGAAGAGAATGATAAAAGCAGGGATTATCGGGGCAACCGGCTACGCGGGAGGCGAGCTGGTCAGGATTTTGAAGAACCACAGGGAGGTGGAAATCGTCTGGTACGGTTCCCGCAGCTACATAGACAAGAAATATTATGAAGTATACCAGAACATGTTCCGTATCGTGGAGGATGTGTGCAGGGACGACAATCTGGCGGAACTGGCTGAGCAGGTGGATGTCATCTTCACGGCCACGCCCCAGGGGTTCCTGGCGGGCCTTCTGACAGAGGAAATCCTCCGGAAAGTAAAAATCGTAGATTTATCAGCGGATTACCGTATAAAAGACGTGAAAGTATATGAGAAATGGTACGGCATAGAGCATAAGTCCCCCCAGTTCATCCCGGAAGCCGTCTACGGGCTGTGCGAACTGAACCGGAACCAGATCACGGCCTCCACCAGGCTGGTGGCAAATCCGGGCTGCTATACCACCTGTTCCATCCTGACCGCGTATCCGCTGGTCAAAGAGGGGCTGATTGATGTGGACACCCTGATTGTGGACGCGAAATCCGGAACCTCCGGTGCGGGGCGGGGAGCCAAAGTGCCAAACCTGTTCTGTGAGGTGAACGAGAATATCAAGGCATACGGCGTGGCCACCCATCGGCATACTCCCGAGATTGAGGAACAGCTTTCTATTGCGGGCGGCTGCGAAGTGACCGTCAACTTTACCCCGCACCTGGTACCTATGAACCGGGGCATCCTGGTGACGGAATACGCGAAGCTGAAGAGGAAAGCGGACGGCACCCTGCCCGCGTGGGAGGAAATCCGCGCCGCTTATGACAAATATTATGGGAAAGAGAAATTCGTCCGTATCCTGGACAAAGGCATCTGCCCCGAGACCAAATGGGTGGAGGGCAGCAATTACGTGGACATAGGTTTCGTCATCGACGAGAGGACAGGGCGCATCATCATGATGGGGGCGCTGGACAACCTGGTAAAAGGCGCCGCCGGACAGGCGGTGCAGAACATGAACCTGCTGTTCGGCCTGAAAGAGAGCGAGGGCCTGGAACTGGTGCCCTGTTTCCCGTAAGCGCGGAAAGCATCAATGACCAGGAAGAATAATGCCATTATGTGGAACCTCAAATGATTCAGGGAGACTTATCGACATCACAGAGAAAAATGGAGAAGAAAATGGGAGAGAAACTTTCGAAAGAAACCGCGGAAATCATGGATGAAAGATTCGGATGCGACACGCTGCTTTCCGTCGCCACCGTGGAGGAGGGCAGACCTTTCGTGCGGATTGTGAACAGCTACTACGAGGACGGCGCGTTCTATGTCGTCACGTATGCCAAGTCCAACAAAATGAGACAGATTGCAAAGAATCCGGCTGTGGCCATATGCGGCGAGTGGTTCACTGCCCATGGCACCGGCGAGAACCTGGGCCATGTCAGGGCAAAGGAAAATGAGGAAATCATGTCCAAACTGAGGACAGTTTTTGCGGAATGGTACGGCAACGGACATACGAATGAGGATGACCCTGCCACTTGCCTTCTGCGCATCCGGCTTGCCGAGGGGACGCTGTTCCATCATGGCACCAGATATGACATAGATTTCCGCGGATAACGAAAGAAGAGCGGAATCAGAGTTGGATAATCGCCGGATATCAATAGAATTGGATAGAAATGGAAAATAGCGTTGCCCTTTCCGGGAAAACGGTGTATACTATTGAAGTTTAAAAGCGCCGCCTGAGCAGAAAGGCAAAAAATTGCCGGAAGCGGAAAAGAATTTCTTGCCCCGGCTTTCTGCGGCGCAGAATGTATAGAGTGCATAAAATATACATAGCGCTGATAGAAAAAGCCGGGAGGACAGGAGTCGAAAAGACGGCCACGGAGTGGAAAGATGAAGGACAAGACATTTACCGTCAGAACGATGACGACAGAAGATTACGAGGGGCTCTATGCCCTGTGGAAAACCATTCGCGGCTTCGGTATGCGCAGCATCGATGATTCCCGGGAGGGCGTGGAGCGCTTCCTGAAAAGGAATCCCACTACCAGCGTAGTGGCAGTGGACAGGGAGGGTGACATTGTGGGAGGCATCCTCTGCGGCCATGACGGGAGGAGGGGCTGCCTGTACCATGTGTGCGTCCGGGAGGACTGGCGCAGGCAGGGCATCGGCAAAGCCATGGTAGTCCACTGCATGAACGCCCTGAAAGCGGAGGAAATCAATAAAGTCAGCCTGATCGCCTTCACGGCCAACGATGTTGGGAACGCGTTCTGGAAGCGCATCGGCTGGACCAGGCGGGAGGATCTGAATTATTACGATTTTACGTTGAACGAGGCGAATATTACGGCGTTTAACCGGTAAATGTGCTGTCCCTTTCAGACCGTTCCATCGGGCTGTCTGTTCTTCTGCTGAGCCCGTGCGGCTCCGGTACAGAGGCGGTTCGGGCGATAAACGGCGGAGGAATATCAGTGGCATCAGCGTGTTTGCGGGCCTGACGAATCTGGCCGGCCTGTATCTGAAAGGGAATGCTATAAGCGACTATTCACCTGTGGAGTTTGTGAATAATTTGACAAAATAAACATCCAAATTTTGATTGGTATATGCGCTGAAGCGCATACGGAGGTGTAAAAGTGAAACAAATCGAAGGCGGCGTGACCGCAGCGAAAGGCTTCCAGGCGGCGGGCGTGGAGGCAGGCATAAAATACAGGAACCGTAGGGACATGGCTTTGATTTACAGCACGGCTCCCTGTACGGCGGCGGGAACCTTTACCTCCAATGTAGTAAAGGCCGCGCCGGTAGTATGGGATAAAAAAATCGTGGAGGAGTCGCCCGCTGCCCGGGCAGTGGTGGTGAATTCCGGCATCGCCAACGCCTGCACCGGAAAACAGGGGACGGACTGCTGCGCGGCGGAGAGCAGATGCGCGGCGGAGGCCCTGGGAATCTCTGCGGATTCCGTGCTGGTGGCCTCCACCGGCGTCATCGGCATGCAGCTGCCTCTGGACAGACTTACAGAGGGCATAAGGAAACTGGCAGCGGTAAAATCAGACACCCTGGAAGCCGGATCGGACGCGGCGAGGGCCATCATGACCACGGACACCGTGCCGAAAGAAATCGCCGTAACGTTTGAAATCAGTGGGAAAACCGTCACCCTTGGCGGCATGTGCAAGGGCTCCGGCATGATTCATCCCAATATGTGCACCATGCTGGGTTTCCTTACGACGGATCTGAAGATTTCCAAACCCATGCTCCAGAAAGCCCTGCGGGCCGATGTGGTGGATTCCTTCAATATGATATCCGTGGACGGGGACACCAGCACCAATGACACACTGCTGATTCTGGCCAACGGCCTTGCGGACAATGAGGAAATCGCGTCCGAGGGAGAGGCCTATGATACATTCCGTGAAGCCCTGCGTTTCGTCACCACCTGGCTGGCCAGGAAAATGGCGGGAGACGGAGAAGGCGCCACCGCCCTGTTCGAGACGAAAGTCACAGGCGCCGCCACCAAAGAGGACGCCCGCACCCTGGCCAAGGCTGTCATCTGCTCTTCCCTGACCAAGGCTGCCATCTTCGGCCACGATGCCAATTTCGGCAGAATCCTCTGCGCCCTTGGCTATTCCGGCGTACAGTTCGACCCGGAGAACGTAGACCTGTATTTCCAGGGGAAGAACGACAGCATCCATATCTACGGAAACGGCGTAGCCTGCGACTACAGCGAAGAAGAGGCTACAAGGATACTTTCCGAGCGGGAAGTCACGGTTTTAGTGGATATGCATATGGGGGACGCGGAGGCCACCGCCTGGGGCTGCGATTTGAGTTATGATTATGTGAAAATCAATGCGGATTACAGAAGCTGAAGCCCGGCTGGCCGAACACTTTTCCGAAAAGGAAGAAATAAATAAAAAGAGAAATGGCAACAATTAGAAAGGAAACCAGAACCATGGAAAAAGACATGGAGAAAGTACTTCAGAAAGCCGAGGTCCTCATAGAGGCGCTCCCCTACATCCAACGTTTCAACCGTAAGATTATTGTAGTGAAATACGGCGGCAGCGCCATGAGCAATGAGGAATTGCAGAAAAATGTCATAAAGGACGTGACGCTCTTAAAACTGGTAGGCTTCAAGCCCATCATCGTCCACGGCGGCGGCAGGGAAATCAGCCGCTGGGTGGGGAAAGTGGGCAAGGAATCCACCTTCGTAAACGGCCTGCGCGTCACAGACGGCGAGACCATGGAAATCGCCGAGATGGTGCTGAACAAGGTGAACAAGAACCTGGTCACCATGGTCCAGGAGCTGGGCGTGAAAGCCGTGGGCGTCAGCGGCAAGGATGGCGGGCTGCTGCAGGTGGAGAAGAAATACTCCGACGGACAGGACATCGGCTTTGTGGGAGAGATCACCGATGTGAACCCCAAGGTGCTGTACGATTTATTGGAGAAAGATTTCCTTCCTATCGTAGCCCCCATCGGCCTGGACAGCAGGTTCCAGACCTACAACATCAACGCCGACGACGCGGCCTGCGCCATTGCAAAGGCCGTGAACGCGGAGAAGCTGGCCTTCCTGACGGACATCGAGGGAATCTATAAGGATTACGAGAAGAAAGAGGGCTTCATTTCCAGAATCACAGCCTCCCAGGCGGACGAGCTGGTCTCCGGCGGCTTCATCGGAGGCGGCATGCTGCCCAAGCTGAACAACTGCACCTCTGCGGTGCGCAATGGCGTGAGCCGCGTCCATATCCTGGACGGCAGGATTCCCCATTGCCTGCTCTTGGAGATTTTTACGAAACAGGGTATCGGCACCGCCATCGTGGAAGACGGAGAAGCCGGGCAGTTGTGAACCAATCCGGGGAAACGGACAGTTTTAGAACAGGATAAACAGTCTCAAGACGGAATTGGCCGGAAGGAAATTGAGGTGGCGAGGCGAAACTTTGAATCAGGAGGAAGACACATGAGCATGCAGGAGTATATCGAAGAAGCGGAGCAGTCCCTGCTCCATACCTATAATCGTTATCAGATTATCATCGAAAAAGGAAAGGGCGTCTATCTGTACGATACCGACGGCATAAAGTATCTGGATTTTGTGTCCGGTATCGCGGTATTCGCGCTGGGATATGGCAACAGGGAGTACAATGACGCCCTGAAAGCCCAGATTGACAAGGTGATTCACACATCGAATTACTACTATAACATGCCTGCCATCCGCGCGTCGAAGAAGCTGCGGGAAGTCTCCGGCCTGGACAGAGTGTTCTTCACCAATTCCGGTGCGGAGGCTATTGAGGGCGCCATAAAGGCGGCCCGCAAATACGCGTATTTAAAGGACGGCGCCACAGATCATGAAATCATCGCCATGAACCATTCTTTCCACGGCAGGACGTTCGGCGCCCTGTCCGTCACCGGCAATCCCAAGTACAGGGAGCCCTTTGAGCCCATGATCGGGAATGTCAGGTTCGCACAGATGAATGACCTGGAGAGCGTGGAAAAACTGATAAGCGAAAAGACGTGCGCAATCATCCTGGAAACCGTACAGGGAGAGGGCGGCCTGGTACCCGCAACGGAAGAATTCCTGAAAGGCGTGAAAGCCCTCTGCGAAGAGAGGGACATCCTTCTGATATTGGACGAGATTCAGTGCGGCATGGGCAGGACAGGGCATATGTTCGCCTGGCAGCGCTGCGGCGTGAAGCCCGATATCATGACAGTCGCCAAGGCCCTGGGCTGCGGCGTGCCCGTGGGGGCTTTTCTGATGACGGAAAAAGTGGCGCGGAATTCCCTGGCGGCCGGAGACCACGGGACTACCTACGGCGGGAATCCCCTTGCCTGCGCGGCAGTGGAAAAAGTGCTTGATTTATTTGAACAGAACCATATAATAGATAATGTGAGAGAGGTGGCGCCTTACTTAGAGCGGCGTCTGGAGGAATTAAAGGACAAGTACGACTGCATCACAAATAGGCGGGGAACCGGTCTGATGCAGGGGCTGGTGTTCGACCGCCCTGTGCGGGACGTGATAGAACGCGCTATGGAGAACGGCCTGCTTTTGATTAACGCTGGCCCGGACATTATCCGCTTCGTGCCGCCCCTTATCATTTCAAAGGAAAACATTGATGAGATGATCGAGATATTGGAGAGCTGTCTGGAACCTTCTGAGACAGAGTAGGGAAGGGCGCGGCGGCAGCGATATAGGAGTTTGGTATGTATCTGAAAAAGAGATTGACTGCAGCGGCGGCTGTGCTGGTCATGGCTGCTGCCGTTTTATATGGAAGTACCTTTGCTGCGGGCGACGCGGAGGAGACGGGCAGCCCTCTCACATGGGGGGACGATAAAGAGACTATTTATTTCTGGTATTCCGATGACGGGATGACGAATTTCGTCAATAGTGCATCCGTGTCTTTCGGTGAGAGGGAGGGAGTGAGGGTCATTCCCGTGCTGACTTCCGAGAGCGAGTATCTGGAGGCAGTCAGCAGGGCCAGCGCCGGCTCCAGCCAGGTGCCGGACGCTTACCTGATTAGCCACGATTCTCTGGAGAAAGCATATCTGGCGGGACTGGCCACGCAGATTCAGGACATAGAGGGAATCTGCACCGAGTCCAATTTCCCTCAGGCGGCTCTGTCGGCGGTATCCTATCAGGGGATGCGGGTGGCGTATCCGCTCTGCTTTGAGACCAGCGCTCTGGTCTACAACGAGACGTATCTTCATGAATGGGCCTCCCAGATTGCTACAAAGGAGCTTCTGGAGGCCGGCGAGGAAGAGGAGAATCCGAGTGAGGATTCATCGGGAATCGAAGTGGATGAGGCGCTGCTGGCGCAGAATACGGAAAATTATTTCCGGAACGCGGTTCCCGGTACCATAGACGACATCCTGCACATCGCGGATACTTTCGATGTGCCACAGGGCGTGGACGTCATGAGATGGGATGTGTCGGATATCTTCTACAATTACTGGATTGTGGGGAATTATATGATTGTGGGCGGGGACGCGGGGGATGACGCCTCGCTGGTCAATATCAACAATCCTGAGACGATACAGTGCCTGGAGGTCTATAAGGCCCTGAACCAGTTCTTTTTCATAGAGCCGGACAAGGTGGACTATGAATCTGTAATGGATGACTTCTGCCAGGGCAGGCTGGTATTCACCATAGCCACCACAGATGCTGCGGCGCGGCTGGCCGAGGCGAAAGCGAGCGGGGAGATTGCCTTTGACTACGGCATCGCTCCCCTGCCCCGGATAAGTCCCGAACTGCTAAGCCGCACCATGTCGGTCACCACTGCCGTGGCGGTGAACAGCTATTCCGCGCACGAGGAGCTGGCCAACCGTTTCGCGGCCTACCTGGTGGGCGAATGCGCCCAGTCCCTGTACGACAGGACGGGCAAGGTGCCTGCGAAGCTTGGGGTGAACGAGGAGAACGGAGCGCTGCAGATTTTCAAGCTGGCTTACGCGGACAGCATACCGCTGCCGAAGATGATGGAGACAGGAAATTTCTGGGTACAGCTGGAGAGCCTGTTCTCAAAGGCGTGGAACGGGGCTGACGTGACGGCTCTGGTACAGGAGCTGGCCGGCCAGATTCAGCTGCAGATCGATGCTTCGCGTTGACGGGAGACAGGAAATTGATATATGCATAACCGATAGTGCGCATATTTTTCCAATCATGGGAGACACTTTTGTTCATAAGATGTGTAAAGAAAGGTGGAACCTATGATTGGAATTTTTATTGCATTGATTTCCGGAGCGCTGATGAGTGTACAGGGCGTGTTCAACACTCAGGTGACCAAGTCCTCCAGCATCTGGTCAGCCAGCGCCTTCGTGCAGCTGACGGCACTGTTGGTCTGTCTGGGAGCCTGGGTCTGTACGGACAGGAGCAATCTGCTGCAGGTATTTCAGGCAGAGCCCAAGTACATGCTGCTGGGCGGCGCAATCGGAGCATTCATCACCTACACCGTCATCAGGAGCATGGATATGCTGGGGCCTGCCAGGGCGGTCATGCTGATAGTGGTGGCGCAGCTGGCGGTGGCCTACGCAATCGAGCTCTGCGGGCTTTTCGGGGTGGAGAAGCAGCCCTGGGAGTGGCGCAAGGCAATCGGGATGGGACTGGCTGTAGCGGGCATCATCATCTTTAAGTGGAAGTGAAAACATTGATTCCCGGCTTCGGGCCGGGACAGAGATTAAGAGTGGGAAAGTAAAATGGAAAAAACGGAAAAGAAATGTTTTGCAAGACCTCCTAAATTCAGGAACCGGTTCATCATGATGATTCTGGGAGTCACCGTGCAGGGATTCGGGCTGTCGCTTCTGATCAGGCTGAATCTGGGCACGGATCCCTGCACCAGCCTTACCCAGGGCGTGGTCAACCATGTGCCGATCAGCTTCGGAACGGCGCAGCTGCTGTGTCAGCTTATCCTGTTCGGGTTCGTGATACGGTATGACCTGAGCAAGATCGGCTTCGGGACCATAGGGAATATGGTCTGCATGGGCTATATCGCGGATTTCTTCGGCTGGGTATGGGACAGCGTCCTGCCGGAGGGTTTCTTCGCGGGACTGCCCATGCGGCTGGGGTTCCTGATTCCTGTGCTGATCGTGTTCATCGCGGGAGCCGCCACCTATATGGCCGCCGGACTGGGGACATCACCTTATGACGGAGTTCCTTTCATCATCGCGGACCATGTACATAAACTGTCCTTTCGGATGGTAAGGATGATTTGGGACATCTGCGTCATGGCCATCGGAGCGGTCCTCGGAGGTGATGTGGGGCCTGTCACCATAGTCGCCGCGTTCTTCATCGGGCCGGTGATAGCCTGGGTCGGGAAGAGGCTGGAGAGATTCATACGCTGATTATTTTTTGTGAAGATTTCTGAAAGGCACTTGATAAAAAGCTGCCTTTCCAGTACAATAAAATCAGTCAGCATAGAGAGGCAATCCCTTTTTCAGAGAGAAAGGGACTATGATGAAAAAAAGTATATTCAAAATCGCGTGCCTGATAACGGCATGTCTGTTGCTGTGTTGTGGCTGCGGCGATAAGGGGGCCGAAATACTCATCGGAGAAGCGGATGGTACGGAGACGGCGGATTCCGCGGAAGCGGGGGCGGCAGAGGCCTCTGAGGGCACAAAACAGCCGGAGGCCGCCCGGCAGGATACGACAATCCGTGTCTATGTGTGCGGCGCAGTTGTAAATCCCGGCGTGGTGGAGATTCCCCAGGGCAGCCGGGTGGAGGATGCGCTGAAAGCCGCAGGGGGCTTCGGGGCGGATGCCGGGCAGGAGGCCGTGAATCTGGCGGACTGGGTGTCCGACGGGCAGAAGCTGTACTTTCCCACAGCGGACGAAGCGCCGGAGGAAGGCCAGACGCAGGCCGATGCGGCAGCGGGGCTGATAAATATCAATACCGCGGATGAGGCGGCGCTGTGCACCCTGCCGGGAATCGGGGAGAGCAGGGCCCGGGATATCATAGCCTACAGAGAGGCCAACGGCAGGTTCGAGAGCTGTGAGGATATCATGAAAGTATCCGGCATCAAGACAGCGGCATACGAGAAAATACGTGACAAGATAACGGTTAAATGATTAGAAGATGGTGGATAGCAGGGGGTTGACATGGCAAAGAAGAGGGCTTTGGTGGTAGACGACGAGAAGCTGATCGTAAAGGGAATCCGTTTCAGCTTGGAGCAGGATGATATGCAGGTGGACTGCGCATACGACGGGGAGGAAGCCCTGGAATACGCGCATAATAACCAGTATGACATCATCCTGCTGGACGTGATGCTGCCGAAGCTCACCGGCTTTGAGGTCTGCCAGCAGATTCGCGAGTTCTCCAATGTGCCCATCGTGATGCTTACGGCAAAGGGCGAGGACATGGACAAGATACTGGGGCTGGAATACGGCGCCGACGACTATATCACCAAACCTTTCAACATCCTGGAGGTAAAGGCGCGCATCAAGGCGATCATGCGCCGCATAGAGCCCAAGCGCATCATGGGGGAGGCGTCTCCGGCAAAGGTAGTGGAGCATGGGGAAGTGCGTCTGGACTGCGAGGGCAGGAGGGCTTTCATCGCCGGAAAGGAAATCGGGCTTACGGCCAAGGAGTTTGAGCTGCTGGAGCTTCTGATGACCAACCCGGACAAGGTGTACAGCCGCGAAAATCTTCTGCATCTGGTGTGGGGCGCGGATTACCCGGGGGATGTGCGCACCGTGGACGTGCACGTCAGGAGGCTCAGGGAAAAGATAGAGCCCAATCCCAGCGAGCCCCAGTATGTATATACGAAATGGGGAGTCGGTTACTACTTTAGGAACTGAGCAGGGATGCGCGTAACTTGACTGGGTAAAAGCCGGAGTAGGGAAAATGATAGCAAAAATATTCAGAGAGCTGAAAGCATTTCTTTCCATGCGCAGCTTACAGACACGCATGTTCCTGGTGGTGTTGGTGGCCGGGCTTGTGCCCAGCGTCATCATGCGCTACGGAATCCTGGGAAGCTATGAGGAGCGTTCGGTACAGCAGCGTATTTCTACCGTTCAGAATCAGCTGATGATTGTGGGAAATCACCTGATCAGCAACAATTATTTCAATACAAAGCCCGAGGGCTATACCAGCAGCGTGTCCAGGGAAGTAATCGATGCGGAGCTGGAAATGATATCGAATCTGTATGAGGGCCGGGTCATGATCATCGACCCCGGGCTGAAAGTGCTGAAAGACACCTATGGCATCAGCGAGGGGAAGACTATCATCTCCGAGGAGGTCATCAAGTGCTTTCAGGGGCAGATCACCAATAATTACGACAGCGAACACGGCTACATAGAGATGACCACATTCATTACGGATGCCGGCAGCGATACCGGGGAGATCATCGCGGTCATGCTGACCAGCATATCCAATGAATCCATCGCGGCCAACCTGGAGGTGCTGGGGCGCAATGCGCTGATTCTGGAGAGCCTGATGATCGTGGTCATCGTGGCCATGGCAATCGTGCTGTCGGTGGTGATGACGAGACCCTTTAACAGGGTGACGGAGGCCATCAATGAGGTGAAAGCCGGTTACAGGGATGAGAGCATTTTCGTGCAGGGCTACGCGGAGACGGACCATATCGTGGACGCGTTCAATCAGTTGCTGAAACGGATGAGGACGCTGGACAATTCCAGACAGGAATTCGTGGAGAACGTGTCCCATGAGCTCAAGACCCCCATGGCTGCCATCAAGGTGCTGGCGGATTCTCTGCTGGCCCAGGGAGACGCCCCGGCGGAGCTGTACCGGGAATTTCTGGAGGACATCGCTTCAGAGATAGACAGAGAGAACCAGATCATCACGGATCTCCTTGCGCTGGTCAAAATGGATAAGAAAGCCCAGGAGCTGAACATCGTCTCGCTGAACATGAACGAACTGGTGGAGCTGATTTTAAAACGCCTCCGCCCCATCGCCAGAAAAAAGGATGTGGAAGTGGTCTTTGAGAGCATCCGCCCTGTGGTGGCCGAGGTAGACGAAGTGAAAATGACATTAGTCATGACTAATCTGGTGGAGAACGCCATCAAGTATAACAAGGAGCATGGCTGGGTGAAAGTGGAACTGGACGCGGACCACCAGTATTTTATCTTCAAGGTCAGCGATTCCGGGCTGGGAATCCCGGAAGATTCCCTGGCGCATATCTATGAGAGGTTCTACCGGGTGGACAAATCCCATTCCAGGGAAATCGGAGGAACGGGGCTGGGACTTGCCATCACAAAGAGCTCTGTCCTGATGCACAGGGGGAGCATCACTGTGGCCAGCGTGGAGGGGGAGGGGACCAGCTTTACGGTAAAGGTTCCTCTGATTCACACGGTCGGCAATGCGGTTCTGGCAGCGGAAAGAGTATGAGTCGCAGGATTGAGGAGTGGCATTATGAAGAAAATATATGGAATCCTGCTGGCATGTATATGTATGCTGGCAATCGTCTCCTGTGGTCAGGATGGCACGGAGGCGGAAAATCTGTACCAGGTCTATTATGTGAGCAACTCCGAGACCAAGGTGGAGATGCATGCCCATGAAATGGAAGCGCTTACGGCAGAGGATGAACTGCAGGAGCTGATGGAATGCCTGTCCACCAGCCCGGAGAAGCTGGAGTATAAGGCGCCTCTGGATATGGGATTCCGGGTGCTGGGCACAAAGCTGGAGGAGGGCAATCTGGCGATTGACGTGGACGCCGCCTATAATGAACTGCCGGTGATGACGGAGGTCCTGGTGCGGGCTGCGGTGGTGCGCACCCTGACTCAGCTGGAGAACGTGAATCTGGTGATGATAACCGTGGAGGGGAACCAGCTAAGCGACAGGAACGGCAATGTGATTAGCTGGATGAACGCGGATCAGTTCATCGACAATGACGGCAATGAAATCAATACCTATGAGCTGGCAAGGGTAAAGCTGTACTTTGCCGGGGAGAGCGGTACGGATCTGATAGCCGCTTACCGGGAAAAACATTATTCCACCAATACGCCCATGGAGCGCTTCGTGGTGGAGGAGCTGATCGCAGGTCCCAGCGGCCAGATAGAGGGGCTGTATCCGTCCATCAATCCAAATACGAAAATCGTCAATGTAATGACCAAGGACGGCGTCTGCTATGTGAATCTGGACGAGAATTTTCTGAATGTGGTGAATAACGTATCTACGGATGTATCTGTCTATTCTATCGTCAATTCCCTGGCGGAACTGAGCAATATCAATAAAGTGCAGATTCTGATCAACGGGGAGGTGCCGTCGGCGCTGTCTTCCGCCGCCTATGAGAGGAATCTGGACATCGTGACGACTCTGGAGAATTAATTTTTGCCTCTGTCTTTACAATCTTCATATGAAATTCACATCAAAGTGTTATAATAACACCCGGAGGGATGCTTAAAATGAAAGAGACAGCGTACAGGGTCTTATTTCTGGAGGATGAGCCCACTATCCGGGAAGTCCTGACAGAATATATGACAATGTCCGGATACCGGGTGACCGGGGCAGAGCGGGGCGACAAGGCGATGGCGCTTCTGCGGGAACAGGATTTCCACATAGCGGTGCTGGATATCTGCGTGCCGGGGGCGGACGGCTTTGAGGTGCTGCAGTCTGTCAGGAACAGCGGGAAAGACACGGCGGTAATCATGCTGACGGCGCTGGAGGATGAACAGACCCAGGTGAGAGCCTTTAATCTGTATGCGGACGATTATGTCATCAAGCCGGTCTCCCCCATCATTCTGCTGAAGAGGATGGAGACCATTCTGCGCCGCACCGGGGGCGGCGGGGGAGAACAGGCCAGGAAAGAGGGCCTTGTGCTGAAAGAGGAGGCATACTGCGCTTTCTATCAGGGGGAGAAACTGCCTCTGACACTCAGCGAGTATCTGCTGCTGCACACGCTGATGGGACATCCTGACAGGGTCTTTACCAGAGAGCAGCTTATCTTAAGTATCTTTAACGAGGATTACATCGGAAATGACAGAATCATCGATGCCCATGTGAAGAATCTGCGCAAAAAGCTCCCCATCCCCTGCATCAGGACGGTGATCGGCGTGGGATATCAATTCGACAGAAACGCGCAGCAGCCTGCCCCGGGCGGCGGCTGAGACAGGAGATTTTCATGCGTCTGGGACGAAAGAATTTATTCTACAGTATGGCCCTGGCGGGGATCATGCTGATATTTCTGGTAGGGTATTTTATCTATATGCTGCCCTCCCTCTACGTGGATTACGTGATGGAAGAGAATCTGAAATCCATCCGCAGGCAGCATGAGGCCTATGTGGAGCAGGGCTCATATGAGGGGGTCAGCGTGAGGAATTCCACGGCCTGCATTTCTCTGGAAATTCCCCTGGAGGAGGACTATGTCCTGGTTACGGGGAAGGCGTTTTCGGCGGAGATCACCTTTCATGATGAGCGCATGAACCAGATTCTGGACAGATGCCGGGAGCTGCTATTTTTGGCGGATGCAGAGGAGGACGGGGATTTACGGGAGGAGATGGGCCGGTTCGGCGATATCCTTGAAGAGGTTGTGCAGGAGGACAGTTCCCTGCCGGTGAGCCTGAATTTCCGTTATCTCCAGGACATGGAAGAAGAGTTCTACAATGAATCTGTCAAAATTCACACCTATTCTGACAATCTGTTCATCACCGAGTTGAGCGTGGAGGATGCCAGCAACCGATACACCAATTACATCGCCTTTGAGAAGACGGAAGAACGTATGATCATGTCCGTCCTGCCGGTGGTGGCTCCTGATGTGGACGAAATCCGACCTGTTGTGCTGCAGAGCCTCCCTATGCTGGGCGCGGTTATATTTCTGCTGGTGCTGCTGTCTTCCCGCCTGTATTCTAAAGGCATCGTAAGCCCTGTCATGGAGCTGGTGCGGCATACGGAAGAGATGAAATACGACAGGAATTTCTCCGTGAAGCGGCTTTCCGAAAAGCGGCCGGATACAGGGGACGAGATACAGGAGCTGGCAGATACCCTGGATGATCTGTATCAGCAGATCAAAGAAGGCTACTGTCAGCTGGAAGAAAAGAACAGGGAGCTGGCAGAGGAGAACAGGCGGCAGGAAATCTTCCTGAGGGCTTCCTCCCATCAGCTGAAGACCCCGATTGCGGCGGCGCTTCTGCTGGTGGACGGCATGCTGAACGAAATCGGCAGATATAAGGACACGAAAGTCTATCTTCCCAGGGTAAAGGAACAGCTTCTTTCCATGCGCAAGATGGTGGAGGATATCCTGTATCTGAACCATTGCGCGGAGGATATGCGAATCCGGCAGACAGATGTGGGAAAGCTGCTGGAGGAAAGGCTGCGGTCCTGTCAGGTGGCTCTGGCGGATAAAGGGATTGCGGTGGATGTGCCGGAAAATATGGTGTTTGCGGCAAAGACGGATGAGATGATAATCTCCCAGATACTGGACAATCTGCTGTCCAATGCGGTGCGGTATACGCCTGAGGGAGGACATATCCGAATCGCGTATTTAGAAGCGGGGGGCTGTGGGCGGAGGATTCTGATTGAGAACTTTGGCGTGACCATTCCCGAAGAGCTTGCGCCCCATATCCTGGAACCTTTCGTCAGCGGCAGCCACCAGGCGGATTCCTCCGGGATGCGCAGCCATGGTCTGGGTCTGTACATCGCCTCTTATTACGCGAAAAAGCTGGGCATCCTCCTGGAAGTGCGAAATGGGGAGGACAGTGTGGCGGCGGAACTGACTTTTCTGCCAGAATATCAGAAATCATAAAGTTTCATCTATTCTTCATTTGAAATTCATCCGGATTTGCTAAGCTGATTATAGCCGCTGAAGTTACGGGGAATTCAGTGGAAATGTCCCAAAGGGGAATAAGGCAAAGGAGATGATTCATATGTTGTTATCCATTCAAAATCTCACAGTGCGCTATGGAGCGGATACGGCCCTGTCCGTCAGCTCGCCCATAGACATTGAGGAAGGGGACCGGGTGGGGGTGATAGGTTCCAACGGCGCGGGGAAGACCACGCTGATAAAAAGCATCCTGGGGCTTGTGCCCTATGAGGGCGCGATTCGGACGGGCCTTAGGCCGGAGCAGATGGCGGTGCACATGCAGTTCAATGAATATACGGACGCCATGCCGGTCCGGTATATCATGGAGGCGGTTCTGGGGACCAAAATCGCCCGGGACAAAAAGCTGCAGGAGCTGATTGCCTTTTTTGAGTTCGGGGACTGCCTGCGGAAAAAGTACGCGAAGCTTTCCGGCGGGCAGAAGCAGCGGTTCACTATCATCATGGTCATGATGCAGGAGGCGGCTCTGACCTTTTACGATGAGGTCACATCGGGGCTGGATTTTGAGACCAGGCAGAAGCTGGTGGAGAAACTGGTGGAATGGTACCGGGGAAAAAAGGAGAGTCTTGTGGTGGTGTCCCACTACTATGAGGAGCTGGACCAGCTGGCCGAAAAGCTGCTTATACTGGACAAAGGGCAGGTCATCGATTACGGCAGCAAAGATGAACTGTTCCGGAAGTACTGCGGCAGGGCAGTCATCGTGGTAAGCCATTCCGAGAGGAACGAAGAGCTGCTGTCCGGTTTTCGGAAACTGTCCGCTCCGGCCCATTTGATTGCCGTGTCCTGCGAGAGCGAGGGAACGGAAAAGGCGGTCACGGAGCTATTGCAGAGAAATGATGTGAATTACAAGCGCAGTAACAATGATATCGAAATACTCTATACCAATGCAAAGGCTGCGAAAGGAGGGCAGACTGATGGAAAATAATGAACGGAAAACCGTATCCCGCCAGATGCTGGCATTTGAGTTCCGCAAGACGATTGGAAATCCCTATGTGCATATTTTCGGCGTGGGCATGCCGGTGCTGATGATGATTATCATCACCCGGGCCGTAGTAGGCGAAATCGCGGATGCTGCAATACGCTCCGGTGTCAATACAACTGTTTTTCTGGGAATCGGCGCATTGATTCCCATGGCTACCATCTTCATGGGCTACGGCGTATCCAATGCCCAGGAACTGGAGAAGGGCATTCCCCAGCGCATGGAGCTGTTCGGCATCAAGCCCGGCGTCACTATCTGTAACCGCATTCTGGCGGAAGCCATCTTCATGTTTCTTGCCTTTCTGATTTATTTTGCGGTGGGGTATGCGGCGGTGGACCTGGAGGCGCCTGAACTGTCGGGGGCTCTGCTGTATGCGGTCTGTATTTTGGGCTTCAGCGTATTTCTGTTCTGCTTCGCCTATGGGATTTCATCGCTGCTGCGGAAATTTTCGCTGACCTACTGCGTGACCATGCTGCTGTATTTCGCGATGATGATACTGGGAGGCATGATGGGAATCAGCTATGAGAATCTGCCCCCGGCGGTGCAGCTGGTGGCAAAGCTCCTGCCGGTCACATATATCAACCGGGATTTTTATACTGTGTGGAAAGGGGAGAATTATAATTTCGTGCCCATGCTGCAGTCCTATCTGCTGATGGGGGCGGCAGCGGGGATTCTGATGTTCTTTACCATGAAGCGCAGAGAGAGGAAACTGCATTAAGTGGGGGGATCTGTATGAGGAAAAGGCCATTGTTCCTGGCGGCCCTGTTCCTGGTAATCGTGGCGGCCCTCCGGCTGGGAGCCGGAGGCGCCTCAAATCCGCCGCCGGGCTTTCGGAGCACGGCAGAGCTGAATACGGCGGAAGAGCTGCTGATTGCGGGACAGGTATACCAAAAGGACGAGACATCTATTTATCTGAAATCTGTTGTCATTTTGAAATCTCATGCCTTAGGGCATTCGGCCGCGGATTTGCGGCAGGGGCTTCCATGTTCGGAAAATTTCATATGCGAGGTAGAGAATCCGGGGGATTTTCCTTTGGGGAGGACTGTGGCGGTACAGGGCATTTTCTATCCCTGTTCTTCTGCCACGAACCCGGGGGAATTCGATTCGGCAGTGTATTATCGGACGCTGGAAATCGGCGGGAGACTGCGGAAAGCGGAGGTAAATGCCTGTGGGGAGGATTCCTGGCCTGTACGGAACGGCCTGTATGAGCTGAAATGCATATTGAAAGAGCGGCTGTATAGCATCTTCCCGGAGAAAGAGGCGGCTGTGATGAGCGCGCTGCTTCTGGGAGATAAAAAGGACCTGGACAGTGAGCTGAAAGATTTGTATAAGAGGAACGGCATCCTGCATATCCTGAGCATTTCGTCGCTGCACATCACTATCATCGGTATGAGTGTATACAAGCTGCTGCGGAAAATGGGCCTGTCGGTCTGTCCGGCTGCTGTCGGGGGCAGTGTCCTGCTGCTTCTATATGGCGGCATGACAGGATTCAGTGTGTCCGCCTGCCGGGCTATCGGGATGTACCTGATCAGAATGCTTGGAGAGATTGCAGGCAGGACTTATGATATGCTGACGGCGCTGGGGGTGATGGCAGCGGTGATGGTGATCAGGAATCCCTGGTATCTGAGAAGCAGCGGCTTCCTGCTCTCCTTTGGCTCAGTGCTTGGGATTGGCGTGGTGTGTCCGGCCCTGTCGCCGGAACTGCCCCGGGGAAAGCCCGGCCTGTTCAAATCGCTGTTCCAATCCGTCATAGCCAGTCTGTCCATCACTTTGATGACCCTTCCCATCCAGCTCTGGTTCTATTATGAGATTCCGGTCTATTCTGTTTTTTTGAATCTGTTCGTCTTACCTCTGATGAAACCCATGATGATAACAGGGCTCCTGGCCATGCTGGTGCCGGGGCTGGGAATATTGGGCGGCGTGGATTATTTTATCCTGAAATCCTATGAAATTCTGTGCGGCTGTTTCGACAAGCTGCCTTTCCGCACATGGAATCCGGGCTGTCCGGCAATCTGGCAGATTGTGGCGTACTATCTGCTGCTGGCAGGGGTGGTCATGGCGGGAAACCGGGGAAAAAGGAAGAGGGACGCGGCGTTCCCGGAGGACGGAGAGAGGCGGAGAGACGCAGGCCTGCCAGAGAGGGCGGAATTGCTGAAAATGGCAGAAGTACAGAAAGGCATTGCGGCGCCGGAAGCCCCTGCGGGTGACAGGACAGGGGGATTGCGCGGGAGGATGAAAGGACGGGCTGCGGGCATTCTCGCGGAAGTATGTATCCTGACGGCTGCGGTCCTGCTCTTCGCGCTCCGTCCGCCCGCGGTAAACAGAGTCACATTTCTGGATGTCGGACAGGGGGACTGCATCCTGGTGCAGACCGCCTCCGGCCAGAATTATATTTTCGACTGCGGCAGCAGCAGCCGGAGCAGCGTGGGAAAATATCTGCTGATTCCCTGTTTAAAGTATAACGGAATACGTTATATCGATGCCGTATTCCTCTCCCACCCGGACGCGGACCATGTAAACGGTGCGGTGGAACTGTTTGAGATGGGAGGGGAGAACAATATTACCGTAGGCCAGCTGCTGCTCCCCGCTATCAGGAAGGAGGCCAGGCAGGAGCATCTGGGAGAGCTGATTGCGGCAGCCGGGGAGGCCTCCCGGGAAAAACCTGTCTCTGTAGGCTATCTGAAAGCCGGGGACAGCTTTCGCTGCGGCAGCGCGGACTTTACCTGTCTCCATCCCGATGAAAGCATTGGCACTGAGGACATCAACGCATGCTCGGAATGTTTCTATGTGGAGTTCGCGGAAAGAAAAGGGCAGAGCTGGACCATGCTTCTGACAGGGGACGTGCAGAACGAGGGGGAGGACGCCCTGCAGGAGGAGCTGGAATCGCGGGATATCAGAGACATCACGGTGCTGAAAGCTGCGCATCACGGTTCCAGGAATTCCACGCCGGAAGAAATGCTGGAACGTCTCTCTCCCATGCTCACTGTGATTTCCAGCGGCAGGGACAATCGCTACGGCCATCCCCATGCAGAGCTTTTGGAGCGTCTGGAGGAAAGTGGCACCGTCATTGCCCAGACAGCACATTCCGGCGCGATTACCGTCAGCTTCGGCCGGAGCGGAATCAGAGTGTCTGTTTTTTGCGCAGAACCGCCGCGCTGAAAGGAGTGTTTTCGGCAGGTATTTCGGCGGGCGGCGCAAAGAAAGATTTGCATAATCCGCGCATTTGTAATATAATATCACTAAAGCCCCGGGCAACCGGTGGGGGACATGATGCCTTATATTGATATGAGGGGAAGGATATGCAGTCGCTAGAATTATATGAACAGAAGATTATCAGTGATTCCGAGTTTCCGGTCCAGATGTTCGTCAACGATGTGAGCAAGAAGACCTGGTATTTCACCCAGCACTGGCATGAGCATATCGAGCTCCACTATGTGCTGGAGGGGAAGACTACGCTACGGCTGGGGCAGAGGGAGTTTCTTGCCAGGGAGGGAAATCTGGTCATCGTCAACAGCAACGAGCTCCATGCGGGATACTGTGACGGAACCCATATGAGGGTATTGGTAATCATATTTGACATGAGCGATTTTTATAAGGAGCTGGCTGACAAGAATGTCATTTTTCAGTCTCTGGTGGAACAGGACGAGGCGATAGATGCCATCATGTCCGCCATCCAGAAAGAATACAGGGAGCAGAAAATCGGCTACCGCCTGATCTGCAAGGGAGAACTGCTGCACTTAATCGTCCATCTGGCCCGGGAATACGCGGCAGAGGTGCTCACGGAGCGGGAGAGCGATAGCAGAAAGAGACGTTTGGAGCGGCTGAATACAGTGCTGGATTATATCCAGATGAATTATACCAAGCAGATCAGCAACAGGGAGTTGGCCGACATCATTCATCTCAGCGAGGACAGGTTCAACCATCTGTTCAAGGAAAGCATGGGAATGCCGCCGCTTCAGTACATGAACGAGGTTCGCATGAAGAAAGCCATGAACCTGCTCAAGAGAAAAGAGGGCACCGTGGTGGAAATCGCGGACAGCGTGGGATTTACGGATTATAATCATTTCGGGAGGCAGTTCAGACGGTATTACGGCTGTACGCCGTCGGAAATCCTGAAGAAATAGGTTTTGGTCAATTTTGAAAATAAATAGCAGAATCGTATGTATAAACAGCAGAAAGAATCTATCTTCTTCTGCTGTCTTTTTTTATAATCAGTACAATAGGTGAATTTGTATAAAAGAAACGGAGGAGATATCATGAAATTAGGTACATTGACGGTTGCGCTGGGAGATTTGCCCTTTGACGAGGCATGCAAGTTCCTGGCAGAGAGAGGCGTGCAGATGGTGGAAATCGGATGCGGCGGTTTCCCCGGCAAGGCTCACTGCGACGGGGCGGCTTTTCTGGCAGACCAGAGCAAGAGAGAGGCCCTTATGGAAACGCTGGATAAGTACCATCTGGAAATCAGCGCCCTGAGCAGCCATGGGAACATGATTCATCCCAATCCCGCCATAGCGGAAAAGTTCGAGCAGGATTTCGACAACGCCATCCTGCTTGCGGAGAAGCTGCATGTGCCGGTGGTGAACACTTTCTCGGGCTGCCCCGGAGGAAGCAAGGATGACAAGACTCCCAACTGGGTGACCTGCCCCTGGCCGGACGACTTCAGCGAGATTCTGGAGTATCAGTGGAATGAAGTGCTGATTCCCTACTGGAAAAAGAAAGCGGCTTTCGCCCAGGCCCATGGCGTGAAAATTGCTTTTGAGCTGCATCCGGGTTTCTGCGTCTACAATACCAAGACCATGCTGCGCATCCGCAGGGAAGTAGGGCCCCAGATCGGCGCGAATTTCGATCCCAGTCATCTGATCTGGCAGGGCATGGATCCCTGTGCTTCTATCAGGGAGCTTGGCAAGGAGGGAGCTATCTTCCATTTCCATGCCAAGGATACTCGCGTGGACGCCAGGAACACCGCTGTCAACGGCGTGCTGGATACTACCCATTACGGGGAAGAGCTGGAGAGGTCCTGGATTTTCCGCACGGTGGGCTATGGAAACGGCGAGGATTACTGGAGAGACATCATTTCCCAGCTGCGCATGGTGGGCTATGACTATGCCATCAGCATAGAGCATGAGGACGGCCTGATGTCCGGCAGGGAGGGCCTGGAGAAAGCAATCAGTTTCCTGAAGAATGTATTGATATACGAAGACAGAGGGGCCATGTACTGGGCCTAGCGCGCAAAGAAGTTCCAGGGCGTCAAAGTATGCCGCCCAAGAACTTCTAAGCTGTACGCGGGAGAATGCCCAAGCGAATCCTGCTCGGGTTGCGCAGGGGTATCTGTTCGAACTTGCACCTTGGAATGCGAAAGTAAGCCCAAAGCGGGCAGGAGAATCATGCCTGCGGGCGAGGAGGTATAGAAATGAAGCATAAGATGGCCATTGTCGGTTTTGGAGGAATGGCAGGCTGGCATTATGATGAGATTCAGACCATTGAGGGGCTGGAGATTGCCGGCATCTGGGACATCAAGGAAGAAAGGAGAGTCTATGCCGCTGGGGAGAAAGGGCTCCATGTGTACAGCAGTCTGGAGGATCTTTTGGCGGATCCGGAGACGGATTTGGTGCTGATCGCTACGCCTAATGACGTACATAAGCCCGTGGCTATCGCCGCCATGGAGGCAGGCAAGAATGTGATCAGCGAGAAGCCCATCACCTTGAATTCCGCGGATCTGCAGGAGATGATTGACGCCTCCGAACGGACCGGGCGGTTCCTGACAGTCCATCAGAACAGACGCTGGGACGAAGATTTCCTGACGGTAAAGAAAATCCTGGAGGAGGGGAAACTGGGAGAACTGTTCCGCATAGAGTCCAGAGTGCACGGCTCCAGAGGCATTCCCGGAGACTGGAGGCAGGAAAAGGAGCATGGCGGCGGAATGATTTTGGACTGGGGCGTCCATCTGTTGGATCAGCTGCTGCAGATATTTGCCGATGTGCCTGTAAAAAGCGTCTACGGAGTGGAGACCCATGTGACCAATCAGCTGGTGGACGATGGCTTCTACACGGAGATTACCTTTGAGAACGGCGTGACCGCTCTGGTGGAGGTAGGCACCAGCAATTTCATCTCCCTGCCCAGATGGTATGTGATGGGAGCGGACGGAACGGCAGTCATTGAAGACTGGTCCCTGAACGGGAAAATCGTGCGTGCGTCCGGCGTAGATGAAAAGGACGTGGCGCCTGTGATTACCGCAGCCGGCCTGACCAAGACCATGGCTCCCAGAAGAGACGACAGCATCTTCACGGAAGAACTCCCCAAAGTCAAGAGCGATGTGAGGGATTTCTATTTCAACGTGATGGCCGTAATGGAGGGCAGGGAGGAAAGCCTGATTCGCCTGCCCGAGGTGATGCGCGTCATGAAGCTGATGGAAGCGATTCATAAATCGGCGGAGACAGGAGAAATCATAAAAGAGGCTATATAAAAAAGAAAGGTGGCTGAATCATATGGGAAAAATGGGAATTGCCGCACAGGTATATTCCGTGCGTGACGAGGCAGAGAAAGATTTTGCCGGAACCATGAAAGCGCTGAGAGAATGCGGCTATGAGGGCGTGGAACTGGCAGGATTGTATGGATTGAGCCCGGAGACAGTCCGCGACTGCTTAAAGCAGCTGGGACTGGAAGCTGTCAGCGCCCATGTGGGACTGGAGCCGTTCATGGAGGATATGGAGGGGACGGTAAAAGCCTACCAGACCATAGGCTGCAGCTACATCGGAATCCCCGGAATGTCCATGGACTGCCATTACGGCGGAGCGAAGTTCGAGGATACCTGCCAGTTCATCAGGAAGCTGGCGGACTGCTGCGCGGAGCATGGAATCATATTGATGTACCACAATCATGACTTTGAATTCAAGAAGACGGATAAGGGCACCTGTTTCCTGGACGAACTGTTCGGCGCCGTGGAGGCTAAATGGCTGCAGACAGAGCAGGATACCTGCTGGGTGAATGTGGGCGGAGTAGACCCGGTGGCCTATCTGGAGAAATATAAGGGACGCTGCCCCGTGGTCCACATGAAGGACTTCATCCGAAACAATGGGGAAGTGGAGCAGGTGGCCCTGGGCGGAGGCGAGCAGGACAATGCCGCCATCGTGAAGAAAGCCGGGGAATGCGGCACGAAATGGCTGGTAGTGGAGCAGGATGACCATCCATACGGAGAACCGATGGAAAATATGGCAAAAAGCGCACAGTATCTGAAAGGAATCCTGGCCTGAAGCGCTTCTCTGCGCCCGAGAGGCCGGGGAGAGCGACAGTAGGACATAGCGGAGCGTCACCAGACGGCCCAAGTAAAACACAACGCCTGCCTGTCCGGACACAGCCGGGCGATGCAGGTGCGGAGCATAAACAAGGAGGCTTAAAATGAGGAAATTAAGAGTAGGAATCGTAGGCTGCGGAGGAATCGCCAACGGAAAGCATCTCCCCGCAATGAAGAGGAACGGGAACTTCGAGTTCGTCGCGTTCTGTGACCTGATTGAGGAGAGGGCCCAGAAGGCCAAGGAAGAGTACGGCACAGAGGAGTCAAAGGTCTATACCGATTACAATGACCTGCTGAAAGAGGACATCGAGGCCGTCTATGTACTGACTCCCAACAGCGTCCATGCGCCCGTGAGCATCGCCGCCATGGAGGCCGGCAAGAACGTCATGTGCGAGAAGCCCATGGCGAAGACCTACGCCGAGGCCAAGAAGATGGTGGAGACCGCCGAGCGCACCGGCAAGGTCCTGACCATCGGCTACCAGAGCCGTTACCGCGGGGATTCCGCCTATCTGAAGAGAGCCTGTGTGAACGGAGATTTGGGAGAGATTTATTACGCCAAGGCTCATGCCATCCGCAGGAGAGCCGTTCCCACCTGGGGCGTGTTCCTGGATGAGGAGAAGCAGGGCGGCGGTCCGTTGATCGACATCGGAACCCATGCGCTGGATCTGACCCTGTGGATGATGGACAACTATGAGCCTGAGATGGTGGCAGGCTCTGTATACCGGAAGCTTGCGGACCAGAAAGGGGATACCGGCAATGCCTGGGGCGACTGGGATCCGGAAATCTATACCGTAGAGGATTCCGCTTTCGGCTTCATCAAGATGAAGAACGGTGCTACTATCGTGCTGGAGTCCTCCTGGGCGCTGAACAGCCTGGACGTCAACGAGGCCAAGACTTCCCTGTGCGGCACCAAGGCGGGAGCCGACATGCTGGACGGCCTGCGGATCAACCGCGTGAACTATGGCAAGCAGTGTGTGGAGAAGCCCGAGTTGGCAGCCGGCGGCGCGGCGTTCTTTGACGGAAAGTCAGAAGCGCCTGAAGACATAGAGCAGAGGGTGTTCTACAATGCCATCGTAAACGGCGAGCCTTTGACCGTAGAGCCCAGACAGGCCATGGTAGTGACCCAGATTCTGGAGGCCATCTACGAATCCGGCAAGAGCGGGAAGCCTGTATTTTTTGAATAATGACTGAATAATTTGCGGACAGGGACTATAGGTCTGTAGTGAAACGGCTGCTGTCTGCCCCCGTCCGGCGGGGCAGGCGGTGGCATTCGGGAAAGGATATGGAGCAATGAAGCTTGGAAGAATCGCATGGTTTGAAGAGAAAGATTTCCAGAGCGCAAAAGAGCGCGGCATGGCGTTCATCGAACTGGATGTGAATGACAGGGCCCAGGAATTCCTGGACAATGTGGAAGTCATCCGGGGGAGGAGCCTGGAGTACCAGATACCTATCGGGGCTGTGGGCAGATGGGGGAGCGACCGCATCTGCAAGGACGGCATCCGTAAAGAGGAACTGGAACTGGAATATAAGCTGATTGATGCCGCAGCACAGCTGGAATGCGGAGTGTACATCACCGGCTGCAACCAGGTGGAAGAATTGTCCTACTATGAGAACTGCGGCCTGGCAATCGCCTATTTTGAGAAGCTGATTGCCTACGGTGCGGAAAAGGGCGTAAAGATAGCGGTCTATAACTGCAGATGGAACAACTTCGTCTGCGACCCTATGGCCTATACCGTGATCATGGGGTACTTGAAAGACCTGTATATCAAATACGATCCCTCTCACTGCATCTATGCAGGAGGAGACTATCTGCAGGAGACCAGGGACTGGGGCGACAGATTTCTTCATGTGCATCTGAAGGGCTCCCTGGTGATCGGCGGCGAGCGCTACGATGATCCCCCCGCAGGTCTGGACCAGACCAACTGGGGCGCGTTCCTGGCCATTCTGTATGCCAAGGGATACGACAAGGGCTTAAGCATCGAGCCTCACTCTGCCAACTGGAGAGGCGAGCTGGGAGAAAAGGGAATCGACTTCACGGTTCAGTACTTCCGCAATCTGATGCTCAAGGACTGAGACAGGGCATCTGTATAAAAGAATGTATGAAAAAGGGCCATCGCAATATGCGGCGGCCCTTTTTGTGGCGATTATGTCTCATTACAGCACAGACAATATGAGAATCTCCACGCTCATCTTATCGTTCATGCGCCCGGTCTTGACGGCCTCCTCGGCCTCCACGCACTTTTCCACGGCATCCCGCAGGGCTGCGGTCTTAAACTTCGCCGCCTGCCCGGCATACTTTCCTGCCACAAAGGGCGGAACCCCTATTTTGGAGGCAATGGTGCGGTTGTCGAATCCCTTTGCGCTCAATTCCTTTACCTGGAGCAGCATATTGCACTGCCTGGCTATCAGGAACAGAATGCGCATGGGCGGCTCTTTCAGGGCAAGCAGGTCATAGTACAGCTCCAGGGCCTGTTTCTGCTGCCTGGCGGCGATGGCGTTAATCATGTCGAAAATGTGGTTGCTGACGCGGACGGTACAGACCGTTTCCACATCCTCAGCCGTGACCACGTCCCGCCCCATGCAGTAGCAGATCAGTTTCTCCAGCTCCATCTGGATATTCTCCATGTCCGTGCCGGTCTTCGACAGGAACAGCTGCACTGTATTTTCCGTAATCTTCAGGTTTTCCCTCCCCAGAATGCCTGCCGCCCAGCGCTTTAAAGTATTCTCGTCCTGCTCGGCGAATTCTGCCGCGTAACCCTTTGCCTTCAGGGCCTTGTACAGCTTGCTGCGCTTGTCCACTTCGTTTTCCGTGAAGATGAAATAAGTGCTCTCACTGGGATTCGACATATATTCCGCCATTTTTTCACCGCCGGATTTGAACAGGCCGCTGTCAGTGATAAAAATGACACGTCTGTCAGCAAAGAATGGCATAGTCTCCGCCAAATCGATGATTTCCCCCACAGAAATGTCTTTTCCCTCAAAAAAATGGGTATTCATCGTGTCCCCCTCCTGGCAGAGGGCCCTTTGGAGTTTTTCCCGGTATTGTCTGCGCAGATACCGCTCCTCCCCATAGAGGAGATAGAACTGCCTGAAATTCTGTTGTCTGATATCTTCGTTGATCTGTCTCATGTCCCGGCATTCCCTTCTGATGCGATTTCCTATGATACTTATTGTGCCCTCTCGCCTGCCCTGCTGTCAAGCATAAATTGCAGGAGTCGTATTTTATCAGAATTTCAAAACAATTCTGGAAATATCAAAAATTATAGTTTTTTACACATCTTTTTGGAAAATGCGGTAGAATTTACTTTTATTTTGTATTCATTTCAGTGGTTTTTGGGGTTATCGCGGTGGATATCGGTTGCTGTAACAAAGGATTCTCTTTTATAATGGGAAAGGACGAATTTAGACAATTTGTAACGCGAGAACAAAAAAAGTCCACGAATTTTCGCGAGGAGGTAAGATATGGAACAGCTGAATATCACAGCTACAAAGGACAACGAGAAGATATACAGGATTCTGGGCGATTTGATGAACGGGGACAAGGAGTTCCAGATTATGATTACGGTGCCGTCCGGGAAAGGCGCTGTCCACAAAAGCGCATCCCAGGAACCGGTGAAGACGCAGACAGCGATGCGCAATCTGGAACAGGATGTCACCAACATGATACATGAGATAGGAGTTCCTGCACATATCAAAGGATACCAGTATCTGAGGGAGGCAATCATGATGTCCGTGGACGACCCGGCCATGATCAGCTCCATCACCAAGATTCTCTATCCCACCATAGCGAAGCGGTTCCAGACTACGCCCAGCCGTGTGGAGCGTGCCATCCGCCATGCCATCGAGGTGGCCTGGAGCAGAGGCAAGATGGAGACATTGGACGCGCTCTTCGGATATACCATCGACACAGGGAAAGGAAAGCCTACCAATTCGGAGTTCATCGCCCTGATCGCGGACAGGATAAGGCTTTCCTACCGGATGAAATAAAATGCCCTTTTATGTCGCTGGCTCAGACGGCTTTGCAGTTTTCTGCTCCCGATGCTCTCGGGGACAGGAAACCGCATGGCTCGTCCGGACTGTTACTCCGCTGCGGCGGCATAGCTGTTCAGTGCCGCGATTACATCCTCTGCCGGAGCCAGGCCTACGATCTCGCCCGAAGAGCCGTCAGGTTCTATGAAAACATAGGCAAGGGAGTCGTCCCTAAGCCATTCACGAATCCACTGTGAATATTCGTCACCGGATACCTGGGCGCCGTCGATAACGTAAGTGGAAGGCAATTCCCAGGACGAGGTAGTCGAGGGTTCATCAGGGATTTGGCCGTCCGTGAACGCATATGCCTCCCAGAACCCGTCTGTACCGCCGGATTCGCCCAGAGTCAGGTGATTCATGTGAAGATGGAACCAGGTCTCCTTTACAGAGAGGCCGTCCTCTGTATAATACAGGAAGCAGGGCATGGATGGAAGTTCGCCCACATCGTCCCCATCGTACTGGGTGGCGGAGGTGAACAGCAGCGCGGGCACCCCGCATCCGGGATCGAACAGGGCCGCATAGCTGCCGGAGTATAAGTCGCTGAGCCATAAGTCGCCAAGCCGCTTCTGTTCGGCAGCCATCCGTTCCCCGATGGCATTGGCCAGCTCCGTCGCTTGCTGGGCCGTCATGATGCACGTCTCCGGATCGCCGTAGTAGAGGATTCCCTCCAGCGCCGCCCTGCGGGCAGCATCCCGCTGTGCCTGTAGAGCCAGCTCTTCTTCCTGTTGCCGGAGCAGCTCCAGTGTGTCGGCTATTTCCGCATTGTCCGTGTCAGCCACTTCTTCCGATACAAATGCGGGGACATCATCCGCCTGAAGCTTCCGGACGATGATTTCTCCGTCCGCGGACATGGCCGCCATCTCCCCGGCGTTCACGACAGAGGTCTGCTCCCCGGCACGGCATTCCACGCTGCCCTCGAGCAGGTAGAGGTTCATGTGGTCCGGGTCGGGGACTTCCGTCCAGCCGCAGGTGCCCCGGATGCCCGCCATCATGGAAGAAGAACGGATTTCCATTGTCTCGTCCTCCGCCAGGGGTTCCGTGACCTGGAAGAACAGGGAGCCTGTCTTCATCTGGATTTCCAGGTACTTGTCCTCTTTGACGATCTCGGCCTGGCTGTCCTGGTCCAGTTTGGTCAGCTTCACCTGATCCAGGTCGATCCAGGCATAGCTGTCGGATTCGGTGCCCACCCCGTAGCCGGAGTAAAGATTCAGGTTTTCCGCAGGGGCCACGTCTTTTCCCGCGCCGTCACGGACGCTCACAGTCCCTTCTGTGCGGTTCAGATGCATGGACGTGGCTTTGGCGCCGCCGCAGGAGCCAAGGACCAGTGCCGACAGCAACGCAATAAGAATTATTAAAAAACGTTGAGACAAATATGTTTTCTTCAAGATGATTCCTCCCCACTGTAATGATGATATAGAACATAGGATATTATAACAAAGAATCGGGAAAGATGCAAAAGAAATGCTTTCCACTGAAGCGATATTGTTGTATAATAAAGATAAGATTGTTGTGATTTCATAAGCAGTGGAGGTTTCCGATGAAAAAAATTCTATTCGCGGCGTCAGAGGGAGTCCCTTTTATCAAGACCGGCGGCCTGGCCGATGTTGTGGGATCCCTGCCGAAATGTATCGACAAGCAGTATTTTGACGTAAGGGTCATGATTCCGAAGTATGCCTGTATGAAGCAGCAGATGAAAGACAAGATGAGATATGTGACCCATTTCTACATGGATTTCAACTGGACAAGTTCCTATGTGGGAATCTTTGAGGCAGAGGAAGAGGGCGTACATTACTATTTTATTGACAATGAATATTACTTCAGCGGCGACAAGGTCTACACGGACGATCCCAGGTGGGAGATTGAGCGCTACGCATACTTTTCCAAGGCAGTGCTTTCCGCTCTGCCTGTGGTGAATTTCCAGCCGGATGTGGTCCACTGCCATGACTGGCAGACCGGCCTGATTCCTGTCTATATGAAAGAGCGCTTCAGGGGCGGGGATTTCTTCCGTAATATGAAATCCGTCATCACCATCCACAATCTGAAGTTTCAGGGAAAGTGGGATACCAAGACCGTGCGCAATATTACGGGGCTGTCGGATTATTTCTTCACGGCAGACAAGCTGGAGGCTTACAAGGACGCCAATCTCTTAAAGGGCGGAATTGTCTACGCGGACGCGGTGACCACGGTAAGCGCGACCTACGCGGAGGAAATCAAGACGCCTTTCTACGGAGAGGGCCTGGACGGCCTGCTGAGGGCCAGGAGCAATGACCTTCGTGGAATCGTGAACGGCATCGATTATACGGATTTCAACCCGGAGACGGATAAGCATATCCCCAATCCTTACAATGCCGTCAACTTCCGCAAGGAAAAGGTGAAGAATAAGCGCGCGCTGCAGCAGGAGCTGGGACTGGCAAAGGATGACAGGAAGATGATGATCGGCGTGGTCTCCAGGCTCACGGATCAGAAAGGCTTCGACCTGATAGCCTATATCATGGATGAACTGTGCCGGGACGATATCCAGCTGGTGGTGCTGGGAACCGGCGAGGCGCGCTATGAGAATATGTTCCGTCATTTCGACTGGAAGTACAGCGACAAGGTGTCGGCCAATATCTACTATTCCGACCCTCTGTCCCACAAGATTTACGCGTCCTGTGACGCGTTCCTGATGCCATCCCTGTTCGAGCCCTGCGGTCTGAGCCAGCTCATGGCCCTGCGGTATGGGACCATCCCCATCGTCCGCGAGACAGGAGGCCTGAAGGATACGGTACAGCCCTACAATGAATTTGAAAGTACAGGTACAGGTTTTAGCTTCACCAACTATAATGCCCATGAAATGCTGAATACAATCCGGTATGCGGAGCGTATCTATTATGATAAGAAGCGTGAATGGAATAAGCTGATCGACAGGGCCATGGCGGCGGATTTCTCATGGCAGGTATCCGCGAGAAAGTATCAGGAAATGTACGATTGGCTGATAGGTTAGAGGTATGTCGGGTAAAAAGAACGATTTCATTGTGCAGGCGGGGATTCTGGCGGCGGCCGGAATCATCAGCAAAATCATCGGGCTCCTTTACAGGAGCCCTTTGTACAATATCGTCGGGGCGCTGGGGATGGGGTATTACAACTCCGCGTACAATTATTATTCCATCATCCTGATGATATCCACTTACAGTATCCCCTCTGCCATGTCAAAGGTCATAGCCCAGAAGCTGGCGGTGAAAGAGTACCGCAATGCCCACCGGATTTTCCTGGGGTCCATCGGCTATGTGCTGGCGGTGGGAGGCGTGGCCAGTCTGGCACTGTATTTTGGCGCAGGGCTTTTCGTGTCGGGAAATGCGGTCCCGGTGCTGAGGACATTCGCGCCCACTGTTTTCATCTACGGAATCCTGGGGGTGCTGCGGGGATATTTCCAGGCCCATGAGAGCATGGTGCAGACCTCCGTGTCCCAGATACTGGAGCAGATTTCCAATGCGGCCGTCACCATCGGCGCCGCTTATCTGCTGATACGGGGCCAGATGGGCAGTCTGGAAATGCCTGCGGATGAGGCCGGACAGGTGAAAAGGGCGGTGTACGGAGCCATCGGCAGCGCTACGGGAACCGGGGCAGGCGTGGTGGTGGCGCTTCTGTTCATGGCGGCGGTCTATGGGATGAACCGCGGTATCATCAAGAAGCGTATTGCAATTGACAAACATAAGAATACGGAATCCTATGGTGACGCCCTCAAGATGATCACCATGGTGGTGACGCCCTTTATCTTAAGCAGCGCAGTGCTCAATATGAGCAGCGTGGTGAACAACAGCTTGTACCTGAAGCTGCTGCCTGCCCGGAAGGAGCTGGATGAGCTGGCGCTGAACGCTCGCTGGGGTGTCTTCCAGACCCAGCCTGTGACCATATCCAATATTCCCACCGCCTTTGCCATGGCCATGGCGGCGGCTATGATTCCTGTGGTAGCGCAGCTGATTGCCTCCGCCGATTATGCGGGAGCCAGGGAGAAGATAGGACTGTCCATCAAGACTACCATGATTATCTCCATCCCCTGTGCGGTGGGCCTGTTCGTGCTGGCCCGTCCGGTGACAGGGCTGCTTTTCCGCAATACTGCAGAGGAAGAGGATCTGGCCACAGGACTTCTGATGGCGCTGGCCCTGTCCATCATATTCTACGCCCTGTCCACTCTGACCAGCCAGATCCTGCAGGGGCTGGGCAAGGTGAGCATACCGATTGTCAATGCGGGCGTGGCGCTGGCCCTGCAGACAGCTACCGCGGCATTGCTGCTGCTTTTCACGGAGCTGGATCTGTATGCTATCGTGATTGCGAACACGCTGTATGCGGGCAGCATCTGTGTGCTGAACCAGATAGCCGTCCGCAGGGCGGTAGGCTATAGGCAGGAGATTGTGAAGACTTTCCTGATTCCCGGGCTGGCTTCAGCCTGTATGGGAGGAGTGGCCTGGGCAGTCTACGAGGGCCTTCTGATGCTCACATCCTCGCCGAGGATTTCCGTGGTGATTGCGATCTGTGTGGCGGCATGTGTGTATTTCGTCATGCTGCTCCTGTTCCGGGGGCTGTCGGAGGATGAGCTGAGAGGGTTCCCCAAGGGATATCTGCTGGTGAAGCTGGCGAAGAAATGCAGACTGATGAAATAGAAAAAGGGCGGAGGTTTCCGCCGGGGCGGGCTTTCCCGCCCCTATTCATTTACAAGCTGTATATTGGAGATATCACTGTCGATTGCCATGGAGAAATTCGTATAGTAGACCACAAAGCCCGGTTTGCTGCCGCCCGGCTTTTTTACATGCTTTTTCTGGATATAGTCGATTTCCACTTTTTCCTGCCCGCGGCCCCTGGAGTAGTAAGCGGCCAGGCGCGCCGCCTCTTCAAAGGTGCGGTCCGGCAGTTCGTCCGCGTTCCCCGTCTTTACGATGACATGGGAGCCGGGAACCTGCTTGGCGTGGAACCACCAGTCGTTTCCTGTGGCGAATTTGAAAGTCAGTTCGTCATTCTGGAAATTATTCTTCCCCACATACATATGGAACCCATCGCTGCTGAGATAGTGGAAAGGCTTGCTGGTGATTTTCTGCTTCTTTTTGCCTCCGTTTCGGGGGCTGCCTTTCCGGCGGATATAGCCGTTCTCGGTGAGCTCTTCCTTGATCTGGGCCAGATCCTCCTCGTACAGAGCGATGTCCAGGGCATTGGAGACGGACTCCAGATGCTGGATTTCTTTCTTGACTTCTTCGGTCAATTGCGACAGGGCCTCATAAGTCCGCTTCATCTTCCCATATTTGTCGAAATATTTCTTGGCATTTTCCGTGGCGGTGAGGGTGGAATCCAGCGGGATGGTCACCATCTCATCGGTATAGTAGTTCAGCGCCTCAAAAGATTTAGCGCCGGGTTCGGCGCTATAGCCGTAGGTGTTCAGCAGTTCTCCGTAGACACGGTAAGTCTCCCGCTTTTCCGTGTCTTTCATCTGGCGCAGCTGCAGGTCATATTTCTTTACGTTCCGCTCCAGGGCGGTCTGCACGATGCGGCGCAGATCCGCAGATTTCTGGCGGATGCGGGTCAGGATGTTCTTCTCCGCGTAATAGTTCTCCAGCAGAGCGGACATGGAACCGTAGGCGACCACATGGTCCTGCGCGGGAGCGGATTCCGGATTGACTGATTGAGTCGAAGCGGAATCCGCCCGGCTATATCCGTACATGGTCAAGGGCAGAGCGCAGAACTCCACAGGGCTGTCGCCTGTGTATGCGATATTGGGGGAAAATCTTTCTTCCCGAATGGCGGAGACCATGCGGGCGAAGGCGTCATACAGCCGCTCATAATTCAAATCGGTCAACGCCGCGGTGGGCATATCTCCGTCAACGCCCGCCTCATAGCACAGCTCCTGTGCCAGAACGGGGGAAATGCCTGTAAAGCTGCCGTAAATGGCCTTAAAGACAGCCTGGGGCCTGGCGGAAAGGGCGTTTCGGAATGTCCCTTCCTCTGTGGTCAGGGCATCCAGCTTGTCCTGGGTCTGGGCCACGAAATAGGGCTTGCCCGGCAGCACCTCGCGGAGGGAGCTGACAGCGGCGGACACATGCTTAATGCTGTCGATAATCGTGTTGTTGCCGTCGCAGAAGATGATATTGCTGTGCTTTCCCATGATTTCCACCACCAGAGTCTTCCGGCACAAATCCCCCATTTCGTCCAGATGCTCGATTTCGATGTGGACGATGCGCTCCAGTCCCGGCTGGAAGATGTCCGTGATGCGGCCGTTCTGCAGATGTTTGCGCAGGAGCATGCAGAAATTGGGGGCTGTCATGGGGCTGGGCTTGCTGTTCTCGGTCAGGTAAAGCAAGGGCAGGGAAGCCTCCGCGGAAATCAACAGTTTCTTTGTGCCGTTTGGCTGTTTGATGGTGATCAGCAGTTCGTCCGCTTCCGGCTGAGCGATTTTATAGAGCCGCCCGCCCATGAGCTCTTTTTTCAGTTCCGATACCACATTTGCTATGGTTACGCCGTCAAAGGCCATTTTTTGATTCCTCCGTCCTTAAATCTGGGTCCTGACGCCCTTTTGCTTCAGGAATGCGATGATTTCATGGGCGTTTTCCATGTGGAAATCATCGAATGTCACGAGTTTCTTTCCGTCTTTTCCATAGAGGATGTAAGTCTTTCCGCCCATGTCGATTCTGTCAAGGTCGCTGTAGGACAGGTTCCTGGGCGTGCCGAAGAGGGGCATGTAGACACAGTCGTTTGCCTGCAGGGTCAGCTTGTGCTTTCGCGTCCGCACCAGCCGGAGCAGCAGGAATATGCTGCCCAGCAGAACGATGCCATAGAGAATCACAAGAACCAGCGTGCTGCCGGGGGCTTCCAGCTCCGTCATCAGATAGAGCACCGCAACGAGTCTTGCCGAGGCCGTAATGAGGACGAGGACCGTGATTGACAAAAGTACATTATCTTTTTGGGATTTAATCGTATACATGGCATTGGCTCCTTTGTCATAAATGATACAATCCTTTGATTGCGGAATAATTTCATTATGGCATAATTCCCGGGGCTTTGCAAGACAGAGGCTGGAAAAATCAGGAAAATCGGGAAAATATGGAAAAGGAATGTCAGTGCCCCTTGACGCTTGCCGAAACTTATTCTATAATAAGAAGAAGTATGCAGCAACAGGGAGTCATTCCCGGACAGGAGCGCCTATGATTAAGAGCATGACTGGTTTCGGCAGATGTGAGGTGGCCGAGAACAACAGGAAATTCACGGTGGAGATTAAGTCGGTGAACCACCGTTATCTGGATATCAATATCAAGATGCCCAAAGCGCTCAATTTCTTTGAATCATCCATCCGAAATGAATTGAAGAGCTATATCTCCAGAGGGAAAGTGGATGTCTTTGTCTCCTATGAGGATTTTTCCGAGAAGACCTCTGTGGTGCGCTATCACAGAGAGGTGGCGGAGGAGTATCTGGGATATCTGAACCAGATGGCGGAGGAGTTCGGGCTGGAGAATGATATCCGTGTGTCCGCGCTTTCCAGATTTCCCGAGATTTTCACCATGGAAGAGGCCGGGGTGGACGAGGAAGAGCTGTGGAAGGAGCTCCGCAAGGCTCTCATCGGCGCTGCCGGGATGTTCGTGGATACCCGGGTGGTGGAGGGTGAGCATCTGAAAAATGACCTGATAGAGAAACTGGACGGAATGCGGATGAGAGTGGACTTTATCTCGGAGCGTTCCCCGCAGATTGTGGCGGAATACCGCCGTAAGCTTAAGGAACGGGTCAGGGAGCTTCTGGAGGATACAAATATCGACGAGGGAAGGCTTCTCACGGAGGTGACGATTTTTGCGGATAAGGTGTGCGTGGACGAGGAAATCGTGCGGCTGCGCAGCCACATCGAGACCACGAAAAATACTTTGCTGGAAGGCGGCTCCATAGGAAGGAAGCTGGACTTCATCGCCCAGGAGATGAACCGGGAGGCCAATACCATACTGTCCAAGGCAAGCGACCTGGAGACTTCCAACTGTGCCATAGAGCTGAAGACAGAGATTGAAAAGGTCAGAGAGCAGATTCAGAATATAGAGTAGGAGTGGCGGCATGCTGATTCATATCGGATTCGGAAATATCGTGAATTCTTCAAAAATCATCGCCATAGTCAGCCCCGAATCCGCGCCCGTCAAGAGGATGGTGCAGAGCGCCAGGGAAAAGGGCATTGCCATCGACGCCACGCAGGGGCGCAAGACTAAGTCCGTGCTGGTCATGGAGAACAGTCAGGTGGTACTGTCGGCGCTTCTGCCGGAGACCATCGCGGGGCGTGTGCAGGGCAGCGCGCAAATGCAGGAGGAAAGCAGCGTGGAGGGGACGGATGAAAGACAGTAACGCATTATTATATGATATGGAACAAAAAGGAATTCTGATTGTCATATCCGGTTTTTCCGGCGCGGGAAAGGGTACACTGGTAAAGGAACTGCTGCGCAGGCATGCGAACGACTATGCTCTGTCGATTTCCATGACCACTCGTACCCCCAGGCCGGGAGAGCGGGACGGTGTGGAATATTTTTTCACGGACAAGGAACGTTTCGAGGAGACCATAAGGCAGGACGGACTCATTGAGTACGCGTCATACTGCGGGAATTACTATGGGACGCCAAAGGCCTATGTGGAGGAGCAGCTGTCCGAAGGCAGGAATGTCATCCTGGAGATAGAGATACAGGGAGCCTTGAAAATCAAGGAAAAATTTCCGGAGAGCCTGCTGATTTTCGTGACGCCTCCCAATGCCGGGGAACTCAAGCGCAGGCTTGAGGGAAGAGGGACAGAGAGCGAGGAGGCAATCGCCAGCCGTCTGGCCAGAGCCGCGGAGGAATCGGAGGGCGTTGAGTTCTACGATTATCTGGTGGTGAACGACAAGCTGGAGGAGAGCGCGGAGGAGGTACATCACCTGGTGGCCGCAGCCCGCAGAGCTCCGGTGAGAAGGGAAGAATTTGTAAAAGGAATCAGAGAGGAACTGTATAGTTTCGCGAAAGGAGCGCAAGAGTAATGTTACATCCATCCTATTCAGATTTGATGAAAGTAGTGAACAAAGGGGTAGAGCAGGGAGATACTCCCGTGGTGAGCAGCCGCTATTCCATCGTCATGGCTACGTCCAAGAGGGCCAGGCAGCTGATCGGCGGCGAGGAGGCCATGGTGGACAGCAAGGACAAAAAGCCTCTGTCCGTGGCGGTCGAGGAGCTCAATCAGGGCAAAATCAAGATACTGGGCAGCGAATAAAGAGGAGGGATAGCTGGCAGTTTGCCAGCTATTTTCATCCCATATGAGGTTTTTATGGATATTTTATTTATATCGCTTGGCTGCGACAAGAATCTCGCCGACACGGAGATGATGCTGGGCATTCTGCAGAAAAAGGGCTTTGGCTTCACGGATGATGAAGAAAAGGCGGATATTGTGATAGTCAATACATGCTGCTTCATCGGAGACGCCAAGGAGGAGAGCATAGGGACTTTGCTTGAGATGGCGCAGCTCCGCAAGGCGGGAAAGCTGAAAGCTTTGATTGCCACAGGCTGTCTGGCCCAGCGCTATCAGGAGGAAATCCAGAAAGAGATTCCTGAGGTGGACGCGCTGGTGGGCACGGCCGCCATAGGAGAAATCGGAGATGCGTTGGAGGAGGTGCTCTCTGGAAACGGACGAAACCGTTATCGGAATCTGGACGCGCCTCCTGCCTCGTGCAGGGACAGGATTGTGACCACAGGAGGCCATTATGCCTATCTGAAGATTGCGGAGGGCTGTGACAAGCGCTGTACTTACTGCATCATTCCAAAGGTTCGGGGCAGATACCGCAGCATTCCCATGGAGAGTCTGGTGGAACAGGCCGGGGTATTGGCCGGGGGCGGCGTGAAAGAGCTGATTCTGGTGGCCCAGGAGACCACCTTGTACGGCACAGATTTATATGGAAGAAAGAGCCTTCCTGAATTGCTTTGGAAGCTGGCGGCCATCCCTGGCATCCGCTGGATTCGTGTATTGTACTGCTACCCGGAGGAGATTACGGAAGAGCTGATAGACGTGATTGCCAGAGAGCCGAAAGTATGCCATTATCTGGACATTCCCATTCAGCATGCTTCGGATGAAATCCTGCGGCGGATGGGCAGGCGGACCAATGAGGAGCAGCTGCGGCGACAGATTGCGATGCTCAGGGAGCGGATCCCGGATATCTGTCTGCGGACGACGCTGATCAGCGGTTTTCCCGGGGAGACCCAGGAGGACTTTGAGGAGCTATACCGCTTCGTCAATGAGATGGAATTCGACAGGCTGGGGGTGTTCCCCTATTCTCAGGAGGAGGATACCGTGGCGGCGGCCATGCCGGACCAGATTGCGGAGGATGTGAAAGCATTCAGGCGGGACGAACTGATGGAGCTTCAGCAGGCCATTGCCTTTGAGAGAGCCGGGGACATGATCGGGCGCGAGCTCACTGTGATGGTGGAGGGCAAGGTGGCCGACGAGGATGTGTATGTGACCCGGACCTACCGGGATGCGCCGGATGTGGACGGGTACCTGTTCCTGCACACGGACAGGGAGCTGATGAGCGGGGATTTTGTCAGAGCCCTGGTGACGGATTTCAACGAGTATGATTTGATTGGCGAGATAGTCAGTCAGTAACGATTGATCAGATGCCCGCCGGAGCGGGCGGGTCACTCGGAAATTTTAACTGTTAAGCAGTATAATATACGCGCCAAAGCGCGCAGGGGGTGTAAAGATGAATTTGCCTAATAAACTGACGATATTCCGTATCCTGCTGATTCCGCCTTTCGTACTGCTCCTGCTGGGAGAGGGCAGCGGCTGGGGCTGGTATGGGGCGCTGTTCGGCGGTATCCTGGAATATGTGGACTACATTGCACTGGCGGTCTTTATCATCGCCAGCCTGACGGATCTCATAGACGGCAAGATTGCCAGAAAATACAATCTGGTGACGAATTTCGGCAAGTTCATGGATCCGCTGGCCGACAAGCTTCTGGTCTGTTCTGCCTTGATCGCGCTGATAGAACTTGGGCGGATTCCGGCATGGATTGTCATCGTCATTATCAGCAGAGAGTTCATCATCAGCGGATTCCGTCTGGTGGCCGCAGACAAGGATGTGGTCATAGCCGCCAGCTACTGGGGGAAGTTCAAGACCACTTTCCAGATGGTCATGGTATGCCTGATGATCGCAGATATCCCGCAGCTGCAGCTGGTGACGGATATCGTCATGTGGGCCGCGCTGGTGCTGACTGTGATATCCCTGGCGGACTATCTGGTGAAGAACAAAGGCGTGATGCGGGAGTAGAAATAGCGACACAGCACGGAGGAGAAGAATTATGAAAGTTGAACTGATTTGCGTGGGAACGGAGATTCTGCTGGGAAATATCGTGAATACCAACGCCGCCTATCTGTCTGAGAAATGTGCCGCCCTGGGTCTTTCCTGCTATTTCCAGACTGTGGTGGGGGACAATGAGGAGAGGCTTGCGCAGGTGATAGAGACAGCCGTGGGGCGCTCCGACATCGTGATTCTTTCCGGGGGCCTTGGACCTACGGAGGATGATCTGACGAAAGAGACGGCGGCAAAGGTCTGCGGGAAGTCCTTGTATCTGCACGGGCCCAGCAAGGAAGCCATAGAAAAATTTTTTGCCGACAGGGGGATGGAACCTACGGACAACAACTGGAAACAGGCCATGCTGCCCGAGGGAGCCATCATCATGGAGAACCATAACGGCACGGCGCCGGGGGCCATCATAGAGACGGAAAGCGCAAAGGTGATTCTGCTTCCCGGACCGCCTAACGAGCTTTATCCCATGTTCGAGGAGAGCGTGGAGCCCTATCTGGCATCCCTGAATTCCCAGGTAATCTGTTCCCAGACAGTGAAAATCTGCGGCGTGGGGGAGAGCAGGGCGGAGACCATGGTGAAGGATTTGATCGACACCCAGACCAATCCCACCATCGCCACCTATGCCAAGACCGGCGAGGTGCATATCCGCGTCACGGCCAATGGGGAGGATAAAAAGAGCGCGGGCAAGCTGATCAAGCCCGTGGTGAAAGAGCTGAAAGCAAGATTCGGCAACCATGTGTATACCACCGATGAGACTGTGACCCTGGAGAAATCCGTGGTGGATCTGCTCCTGGCCAATGACCTGACTATCACCTGTGCGGAGTCCTGTACGGGAGGGATGCTCTCCGCCAGACTGGTGAACGTGCCGGGCATTTCGGAGGTCTATAAATTCGGTATGGTTACTTATTCCAACAAGGCAAAGCGGCGTTTCCTGGGGGTGAAGAAGAGCACCCTGCAGAAGCACGGTGCGGTCAGCGAGAAGACGGCGGAGGAGATGGCGAAAGGAGCGGCTCTGGAGTGCAAGGCGGATGTGGCGGTGGCCATCACGGGCATCGCGGGCCCGGACGGAGGGACGCCGGAGAAGCCGGTGGGCCTTGTGTACATCGCATGCTTCGTAAAGGGAAAGACCACCGTGAAGAAATGTCAGTTCTCCGGGAACCGGAGCAAGATACGGGAGTCGGCGGTGTCCTCTGCCCTGACCCTGACTCGCAGCTGTGTGCTGGAATACTTCAGTAAGGTGACATTTGGAAAAAAGGAGTCCTGACTCCTTTTTTCTTTGCGATTTCTCTGCATATTACCGATTATCCTGTTGCCACCGGCGGTATCCTGTGGTATGATTTTCTTGTCTGATTCAATCTCTGATAGTTCGCAGATTCGTATTGTTCTCAGAATCCGGCGCTTTCGCCACAGTTTTCAGAAAGAATTTCCAGACAGGAAGGTGGGATGCCTTTGAGGGAGTTTTAAGGTACTTAAAATAAGGTAAAATATAGTTGACAAATGCGAACGGATGTTTTATCCTAATAATAGGGAAGAACGTCTGTTCTTGTAAAAAGGAGATTCCAGATGGAAAGAGAAGAAAAATTAAAAGCATTGGACGCGGCAATCGGCCAGATTGAGAAGCAGTACGGCAAGGGCGCAGTGATGAAGCTTGGCGACCCTAACAGACAGATGAACGTAGAGACCGTCCCCACAGGCTCCTTAAGCCTTGACATAGCGCTGGGGCTGGGAGGGATTCCCAAGGGGAGGATCGTGGAGATATACGGACCGGAATCCAGCGGTAAGACCACAGTCACCCTGCATATGATCGCGGAGGTACAGAAGAAAGGCGGCATAGCCGGCTTCATCGACGCGGAGCACGCGCTGGATCCCGTATATGCCAAGAACATCGGCGTGGACATCGACAATCTCTATATCTCGCAGCCTGACAACGGAGAGCAGGCGCTGGAGATCGCGGAGACTATGGTGCGCTCCGGGGCCATCGATATCGTGGTGGTGGACTCCGTAGCGGCGCTGGTGCCCAAAGCCGAGATTGACGGTGACATGGGCGAGAGCCATGTGGGCCTGCAGGCTCGTCTGATGTCCCAGGCGCTGCGCAAGCTCACCTCCATCATCAGCAAGTCCAACTGTGTGGTGATATTCATCAACCAGCTCCGCGAGAAAATCGGCGTCATGTTCGGCAACCCGGAGACCACTACCGGAGGCCGGGCGCTGAAATTCTATTCCTCCGTCCGCATGGATGTGCGCCGTGTGGAGTCCCTGAAACAGGGCGGGGAAGTGATCGGTAATCACACCAGGGTCAAGGTGGTGAAGAATAAGGTGGCCCCTCCTTTCAAGGAGGCGGAATTCGACATCATGTTCGGCAAGGGCATTTCCAGGGAAGGAGATATCCTGGATCTGGCGGCGGATTTGAATATCGTGGTGAAGTCCGGCGCATGGTACGCTTATGAGGGGAATAAAATCGGCCAGGGCCGTGAGAACGCAAAGCAGTATCTCAGGGACAACCCGGAAATCTGTAAGACCGTGGAAGATAAGGTGCGGGCACACTATGGATTTGGTGATGCTGCCGCAAACGCGGAGGCGGTGAATAAGGAAAGCGGCAAGACAGAGGCCAAGGCCGGGACGAAGACGGGGGGCAGGGCAGGCGGCAGAACCAGCGCGTCCAAGGCAGAGGAGAAAGCGGCTGATGGAGATGGGGCCGAGCAGGAGAATAAATGAAGGTTACGCAGATGACAGAGGTCTCCAAATCCCGCGTCAGAGTATCTACGGACGAGGAGTATGCTTTTGTACTATATAAAAGCGAACTGCGCAGATTCCATATCTGTGAGGGCGAGGAGATAGAGGAGACCGTTCTGTGTGCCATTACAGAGGAAATCCTGCCGAAGCGGGCGAAGCTGCGGGCCATGAATCTGCTGAAGAACCGGGACTACACGGTAAAGCAGCTTCATGACAAGCTTAAAAGCGGCGGCTATCCGGAGCAGATCATAGCGGAAGCATTGGGCTATGTGGAAGGTTTCCGCTATACGGACGACTTGCGGTATGCCGTGAATTTCATACGCAACCATGCCCAGGACAGGAGCCGCAGGCGGATAGAGCAGGATCTCCTTGGCAGAGGAATCGGCAGGGAGGTCCTGGAGAGCGCCTGGGACGAATGGGAGAAAGAGGGCGGCGGCCAGAATGAACAGGCCATGATACAGTCGCTTCTTAAAAAGAAAGGCTTTGACTTTGAGACGGCAGAGCCGAAAGCGCGCCAGAGGATATATGGCTTTCTGATGCGGAAAGGGTTTTCCGGTGAAGAAGTGCGGAAAGCCCTGCATTCGGATATGTGGTACGAATAAAAGGGGTCGGTTTCCATTTTTGTGCAAATACTACAAGAAATTTTCGGGATTTTAGGAAGATCTTTTGTAAAATATGTAGACTTATGCTTGACATTAGCTTCATTTGCGGTTAAAATAGAATTTGTTGCAAATTGCTTGTTAGAATGTTGTACATATACTCACGAGCAATAGGGTTTGCCGTTGCGCTCATAAGTGGTTTTGCTCATGGGTCGGATAAAATGGCAAATGTCAGTGGCAGTGTGTATGCATTCTAAAAACTGCGGGGCAATGGCAATGCCCCATGGTTTAAATGTACAATGAAAATGGAATAAGGAGGTGCTCCTGTAATGCTTGAGATTATAATCACGATCGTTGTCTCTGTGGCAGTGACTGCGGTGGTGACAGCATTCATCGTCCTGAATCATTACAAAAAGACGACGGAAGCGACCATCGGTAACGCACAGGATCAGGCCAGGGAAATCATTGATGAAGCTCTCAAGACTGCAGAGTCCAAAAAGCGAGAATCGCTCCTTGAGGTAAAGGAAGAGTCCATTCGTACCAAGAATGAGCTGGACAAGGAAATCAAGGAACGCAGAGCGGAGGTACAGCGCTCGGAGCGCAGGATTCAGCAGAAAGAAGAGAACATTGACAAGAAAACCGAGGCCCTTGAACGGCGCGAGACAAATCTGGCGGCCAAAGAGGAAGCCTTGAACAAAATCAAGGTAGAGGTCTCCAAATTAAACGAGCAGCGAGTGCAGGAACTGGAACGTATTTCCGGGTTGACCTCTGAACAGGCAAAAGACTACTTATTGAAAATTGTCGAAGACGAAGTGAAGCATGAAACGGCCGTGATAATCAAGGAAATGGAGAGTCGGGCCAAAGAGGAAGCAGACAAGAAGGCGAGGGAATATGTGGTGTCAGCTATCCAGAGATGTGCTGCAGACCATGTCTCTGAGACCACGATTTCCGTCGTACAGCTGCCGAACGATGAGATGAAGGGAAGAATTATCGGGCGCGAGGGCCGCAATATCCGTACTCTCGAGACCATGACAGGTGTGGATTTGATTATCGATGATACGCCTGAGGCAGTCATTCTGTCAGGCTTCGACCCTATCCGCCGGGAGGTGGCAAGGATTGCGCTGGAAAAGCTGATTGTAGATGGACGTATCCATCCCGCCAGGATTGAAGAGATGGTGGAGAAGGCGCAGAAAGAAGTGGAAATCATGATTAAGGAAGAGGGAGAGGCTGCCACGCTGGAGGTTGGCGTGCATGGCATCCATCCCGAACTGGTCAGGCTGTTAGGTAAGATGAAGTTCAGGACAAGCTATGGCCAGAATGCATTGAAGCATTCCATCGAAGTGGCGCAGCTGTCAGGACTGCTGGCGGCGGAGCTTGGATTGGATGTCCGGATCGCGAAGCGTGCCGGACTGCTCCATGACATTGGTAAGTCCGTGGATCATGAGATGGAGGGTTCCCATATCCAGCTGGGTGTGGAACTCTGCAGACGGTATAAGGAAAATGCCACTGTCATCAACGCCGTGGAATCCCATCACGGCGATGTGGAGCCTACTTCCCTGATTTCGTGTATCGTACAGGCTGCAGATACGATATCCGCTGCAAGACCAGGGGCAAGGAGGGAGACGCTGGAGACATATACCAGCAGATTGACCAAATTAGAGGAAATCACAAACAATTTCAAAGGTGTAGATAAGTCTTTTGCTATTCAGGCAGGCCGGGAAGTCCGTGTAATGGTAGTTCCGGAACAGATTACGGATACCGATATGGTTCTGTTGGCGCGTGATATCTCCAAACAGATTGAAGCTGAACTGGAATATCCCGGACAGATCAAGGTAAATGTCATTCGCGAAAGCCGCGTCATTGATTATGCCAAATAGTCATCAAAATTGAATAAAGAAAATGTCACAAGAGGGACGTCGGACCGAAAGGCCGGCGTCTCTTATACATTTTCACTAATTGTCGTAAAAATTTACCGACAAATTTGTTATATTACCACTTGTGCATCGAAGCGGCTTATAGTATGATAATTCAAGCGCCTGATTGTATACAATGATACAAATGTGCGGGTATAATGTGATAATAACGAGGCGTCATGGCGGCGCATGGGATGGAGGAAGACATGAAGGCATATCAGGAACTGAGCAGAGAGGAATTATTGTCACTGAAAGCGAAGCTGGAGAAGGACTATGAGGATGTGAAGGGAAAGGGACTGAAGCTTGATATGTCCAGAGGGAAGCCCTCTGTGGCGCAGCTGGAGATGGGAATGGATATCTTTGATGTCCTGAATTCCCAGAGCGATATGATCAGCAGGGAAGGCGTAGATGTCCGCAACTACGGCGTGCTGGACGGCCTGAGCGAGGCAAAGCATATGATGGCTAATATCATGGGCGTCCAGGCGGAGAATGTGATCATATACGGCAACGCGAGCCTGAATATCATGTATGATGCCGTTTCCAGCGCCGTGACTCATGGCGTTATGGGAAGCACGCCCTGGTGCAGGTTGGACAAAGTGAAGTTCCTCTGTCCTGTTCCCGGCTATGACAGACATTTTGCCATCACACAGTATTTCGGTATCGAGATGATTACGGTGCCGATGACTCCTCAGGGACCCGATATGGATTTGGTGGAGAAGCTGGTGTCTGAGGACGAAAGTATCAAGGGAATCTGGTGCGTGCCTAAATATTCCAACCCTCAGGGCTATACCTATTCCGATGAGACGGTGAGAAGATTTGCCAATCTGAAGCCGGCTGCTAAAGATTTCCGCATTTTCTGGGATAATGCCTACTCGGTGCACCATCTCTACGATGAGGAAGAGCGGCAGGATCAGCTTCTGGAAATCTTAAGTGAGTGTGAGAAAGCGGGCAATCCTGATATGGTATATGAGTTCGCCTCCACTTCCAAAATCAGCTTTTCCGGCGCAGGCGTAGCGGCCATCGCATCCTCCCAAAAGAATCTGGAGTGCATCAGGAAGGCGCTGACCATACAGACCATCGGATATGATAAAATCAATCAGCTCCGCCATGTGCGGTACTTCAAGGACTTTGAGGGCATCAAGGCACACATGAGAAAGCATGCCGCCCTGATGCGGCCGAAGTTTGAGGCGGTGCTGAAAGTGCTGGAAGAGGAGCTGGCCGGCACGGGAATCGGGGAATGGACCAGGCCTAATGGCGGCTACTTCATTTCTTTTGAGTCCATGGAAGGATGCGCAAAGGAAATCGTGGCAAAATGCAAAGAAGCGGGAGTCACGATGACCGGGGCAGGCGCTACCTACCCTTACGGAAGGGATCCTAGGGACAGCAATATCCGTATTGCGCCCACCTATCCCTCGCCGGAGGAGCTGGCTCTGGCCACGGATCTGTTCGTGCTCTGCGTGAAGCTGGTGAGCGTAGAGAAGCTTTTGGAGAACTATGCCGGGGGCGGGAATGGATTCAGCGACAGACTGGCGGGCTGAGGCTGGGTAGGATTAAGACAAGATACAGATTCCGCTCTGCATAGATGACGGAGCCGCCGCATACAAATGGATGAGGGACATTTCATGGAAGAGGAGCTTTCCATGGAAGAGGAGCTTTCCATGGAAGAGAGGTATTCCATGAAGTGTCACGATTTCAGAGAGGCGGTGGGCAGATGCAGCTTGCAGGGAGGAGGTTCCTGTCCAGACAGCGCAATTTCCTGGCTTGTTTCGGCGTGGGACTGTTGATAGGAATTATCGTGATAAACATAGGAAAGAGCATTCTGTTGGGCGAGACGGGGCTATTCGATGAATATACCCTGTACCATATGAAATACATGACAGTGGACAGCAATGCTCTTTTCTGTTATATTTTCCGAAAGCGGATTGGCAGGATGCTGATATTGGCGGTGATTTCCACCACCTATCTGGGGCTGGTGGCCTGTATGGGCGCGGCTTTCTGGTACGGCATGTCCGCAGGGGCTTTCCTGGCCTCGCTGGCTCTGCGCTATGGGCTGAAAGGGATATTGCTGGCGGTTATCAGCCTGTTTCCCCATTATCTGCTCTATGTACCGGCGATTCTGCTGCTGTTGATCTGGTGCGAGGAGCTTTTCCGCGGAATCTATGTGAGGGGAGAGTTCAGTGTGGAGGACAAGGGCTTTCTGCTGAAAAAGGCAGGACGGCTTCTGCTCATCCTTGTCTTGATTACGGCGGGATGCCTGCTGGAGGGATATATGAACCCGTATCTGCTGTTGGGCTTTCTGAAGATTTTCTGATCTGCCTGTCGAATGATATTCAATGGAATACAGTGCAAAGCCCCGCCATGAAAACGGCAGATTCAGATGCCGGCTTTCCTGGCGGGGCTTTTATAGGGTCTTATTCATATTCTGCAATTTCGTAGATCAGCTTCTCGGACGCTTCCCAGCCAAGGCAGGGGTCCGTGATGGACTTGCCGTAGATGCCGCCGCCCACTTTCTGGCAGCCCTCTTCGATATAACTCTCGATCATGACGCCCTTTACCAAATCGTGGATGTCGCGGCTGAGCTTGCGGCTGTGCATGACCTCCTTGGTGATGCGGATTTGCTGCTCGAACTGCTTGCCGGAATTGGAGTGATTGGCATCGATGACACAGGCGGGGTACATCAGATCCATCTTTCCATACAGCTCAAAAAGGAGATTCAGATCTTCGTAATGATAGTTGGGCACGTTGTTGCCATGTTTGTTCACGGCGCCCCTTAGGACAGTGTGGGTCAGCTCGTTGCCGGTGGTGGATACTTCCCAGCCTCTGTAGATGAAGGAATGGGGATGCTGGGCCGCATAGACGGAATTCAGCATGACGGACATGTCTCCGCTGGTAGGGTTCTTCATGCCGGCAGCCACATCGAAGCCGCTGGCGGTGAGGCGGTGCTGCTGGTCCTCCACGGAACGGGCGCCGATGGCCACGTAGGAGAGGATGTCGGAGATGTATCCCCAGTTCTCGGGATATAACATCTCGTCCGCGGCGGTGAGGCCTGATTCCTCAATGGCGCGGATGTGCATTTTCCGCATGGCAATCAATCCGGCCAGGAAGTCCGGCTTTTTCTCCGGATCCGGCTGATGGACGATGCCCTTATAGCCCTCGCCGGTGGTCCGGGGCTTGTTGGTGTAGATTCTGGGTATCAGTATCAGCTTGTCCTTTACGCTTTCGTTTATTTTTGCCAGCCGGCTGATGTAGTCGCAGACAGAGTCCTCGTTGTCCGCGGAGCAGGGACCGATGATGACGAGAAATTTGCTGCTTTTTCCGATGATGACATCTCTGATTTCAGCATCCCTCTCCTTCTTGATTTCCGCGAACCTTGCGGGGAGGGGATGTTCCAGCCTGATCTGTTCCGGAGTGGGCAGATGCGTTATGAATTCAAAACTCATGGTATTTTCTTTGCCGTAGCAATCCTTTCTGTATAGTATTTCATTCAATCCACTATTATAATATATGAATTTGTATCCTGCAAGGCTTTTATGTATGGGGTTGCGGCCGGCTGCATGGGAGTTTAGGAAATATGAAAAATGCGGGAATAATTCTACATATTGTGAAAATCGAATAAATGTATAGAAATAAATGATAAATTATTCATCGAAAGTATATCTAACTAACGAGGAGGATTGTCGATGGATAAGTGGATTGATGCATTTGCGGAAGTTTACGAGGCATATTTTGACGATGTTTTCAGAGCGGTGTACCGTAAGGTTTTGGAAAGGCAGACAGCGGAGGATATTGCGCAGGATACTTTTTTTGCGGCGTTCAAGATCGGAGAGCATTTCCTGGAACATCCGGAACCAAAGCTGTGGCTGCTGCGCACAGCGTACAATAAGGTACATGAGCTGTACAGGAGGAGAAAGCGCCGGGCCACAGAGCCTCTGGAGAACTGCAAAGAGCTTGCGGAGCAGGACTGCCATTACGGGGAGGTAGAGCTGAACCTCTCGGCGCTGGCCACTGTCACTGAGAAGGAGTGGCGGACAGTCATGGCGCATCATGTGTTCGGGACCACCATTGCGGAGATGGCGGAATCGGAGGCAGTGACGGAAAATAATATGCGGGTGCGCCTGTTCCGCGTCAGGAAAAAGCTGAAAGACGGGATTGAACGCTGATTTTTTGACAAAAGTAAGATTATTTTGTAATAAACTGTCGATTTGAAGTCATATATATAGTAGAAGGATAATTTAATCAGGCTTCAGGGAAAGGAGGAGAAACATCCTTCAAAACAATACTAATGAGAAATGGAGGAATAGACGATTAAGCATATAAGTTTTTACACTGGATTGATTCAGACAATGGGGTATGACCCACAATGCGCTGTCCTGGAAATCAGGCTGAAAGACAGGGGAGAGACGCGGCAGTACTGTGATGTACCGGAAGAAATCTGGTACCATCTCAGGGAAAGCCGCCAGCCGGATACCTATTACCGAAGATACATCTGCGGACGCTTTGCGGAATCTGTGGTTCCTTACGGGAGGGCCATGAATAATCTGACTTGATACATAGCGGGGCCGGGAAGCTTTCAATTTCCGGCCTCAAGCTATGCGGAAAGATAAAAGTTTATAATTTGTTAATATTTATTTTAAAATAGTATATTGCAATATATAATAGTATATGATAAACTGAACCTGTCAAAGATAAGTAGTGGAACTCGGAAAGGAGGTTGCACATGAATACACAATTTAAAAAAGGCGCTCTGGAGCTCTGCGTCCTGTCCCAGCTCGTGGGAGGGGACAAGTACGGATATGAGCTGACGGAAAAAATATCCGGTGAGATGTCCATCGCAAGCGGCACATTGTATCCCATTTTAAGGAAGCTGAAGGCGGATGACTATGTGACGACATATCTGGTGGAATCAGAATCCGGCCCGGCGAGGAAGTATTATAAGCTCACCGAAAAAGGGAAGCGGTACCAGTCGGATGTGAAGCAGGAATGGAAAGCATTTGCCAATGCAGTGAATCAGTTGATTATGGAATAGGAGGGATGCGCGATGACAAAGCAGGAATATATGGCCAAATTGCAGGAAAAGCTGGAGCGTTTCGGCCGGGAGCTGCAGGAGGAGATTCTGGAGGATTACAGGCAGCACTTTGCCGAAGGGGAAAATGAGGGAAAGACGGATGGGGAGATTATCGAAGAGCTGGGCAATATCGAGGAGATGATCAGGGAGCTGTCGGAGGAGGATCTGACTGAAGAGTTCACCCAGAGGGCTATATCCGAGAGGGCAGGAGAAGAGATTTCCAAGGCCGGGGAAGAGGCAGGCCGGGAGCCTGGGGATACGGATTTGAAGAGGAGCTTTTCCTACTCAGGTTTCTATAAAGCGATGGTCCTGGAGGGGAAGGTGGCGAACGTGCATGTGGAGCGCTCCGAGGATGACCAGATTCATGTGGAGTATGAGGCAAAGGGCGTCAGCAGCCAGATAAATTATGAGTATTATCAGTACGAGGAGGACGGAGTCTTCTACGCGGGAGTGAAGCGCAGGAAAGGAGCCAGGGACGAGGATGACAATGGGGAGAAGATGGTGAAGGTGACTCTGTTCGGGCATACCATCATATCCTATGGGAACGTGGGAGGCTTCAATATAGGCGGGCAGAGCATCACTCTGACAGTGAGAGTGCCAAAGAGCGTGCCCAAGCTGACCGCCAAGGCGGCCAGCGGGAACGTGAATGTGTCCGGCATCGAGATGGAGTCGCTGGAGATTGCCAGCGCCAGCGGGAACGTGGGCGTAGGGGAAGTCGTGGCAGACAGGCTGAAAGCCCGCGCAGCCAGCGGCAATGTGGCAGTGAATCACGCGGAGTTCATTTCGGCGAACCTGGATACGGCCAGCGGGAACGTGAAAGCAGAGATGATAAAAGGCAGGGATCTGCACTGCGGCACCGGAAGCGGGAATGTCAAGGTGGACGCCGCCGTGGCGGAGTATCATCTGGGCACCGGAAGCGGCAGTATCAGGCTCAAATCCGTGGGAGCCTGTGAGAGGATTGACATGGGCACCGGAAGCGGCAGCATCAGGCTGGAGATGGAGGGCACAGAGGGCATGGAGGCAACGGTCAGGAGCGGCTCCGGAAGCATCCACATCGGCTGGGGCGATGAAGAGCCGCAGAAGATGAAGAACGGCACCTATGCCTATGGGAACAGCGCCTGCAAGGTGAAGGCCAGCACAGGAAGCGGCAGCATCAGGCTTTTCGGGAGATAAGGCGCGGACTGCATTAGCATCTGCGGAATAGGGGCAGTGTCCGCAAAGGGAAAAGCAGCTACGAAAGAGGTAGCTGCTTTTCTTCTGTCCTGACGGCGGGCTGTCCGGGAAGTAATCCCATTCAGGGAAACGGCAAGAGAAGCGGAATGTCTAAGGCAGGGAAATCTTGCCCATGACCACGGGTTTCTCCGCTCCTGTGACGCTGGGGAGGGTGTTGGGCAGGCCCCGGACGCAGCGATCTGCCAAAAGGGCGAAAGCCACTGCCTCCTTGGCGTCGCTGCTGAAGCCTAAATCCTCCTGGGTCTGGACTTCCACGCCGTAAGGGGCGAATCGCTTCTGCAGGAAACCGAGCAAGGTCTTATTGTAGCTACCGCCTCCGCCTACCACCAGCTTTGAGGCCCGATATTTTGGCAGCACATACTGCTCATAGGCGTTTTCGATGGACCAGGCGGTGAGATCCGTGACAGTGGCCACCAGGTCTGCCTCAGGAATCCGGTGGGCTCCCTGCCAGCTTAGGATTTTTGCCGTATACTGGGTGCCGAACAGTTCCCGTCCGGTGGTCTTCGGCAGGGGCCTGGTATAATAGGGCTCCTGCCGCAGCAGGGCCAGAAGTTCCTCGTTTACAGTGCCTTTCGCGCCAAAAACACCGCCGTCATCGAAAGCTTTCGCACCTTTAGTGAGGGCTGAGATGACCGCGTCGATGATCATGTTGCCGGGGCCTGTGTCGAAAGCGCAGACTTCCTCCGGCTTTGCGGAAGCTGGCATGACAGTCATGTTGCCGATGCCGCCGATGTTCTGGAGCAGCAGCGTCTCATCCTCCCTGCGGTAGAGGAGATATTCCGAGAAAGGCACGAGAGGAGCGCCCTGCCCTCCGGCGGCCATGTCGGCTACCCGGAAATCAGATACCGTGACCAGGCCGGTGCGGTTTGCGATGACGCTGCCCTCTCCAATCTGAACCGTGTAGCGCACAGGCCAGCCGTCCCTCCCGCAGGGCACAGGCTCATGCCAGATGGTCTGCCCATGGGAACCGACGAAGTCCACGTCGGCGGGGGTGAGTCCGGCCTTTTCGATGACAGACAGAGCCGACTGGGCATAGATTTCGCCCAGAAGGAAGTTCATGTAGCCGATTTTGTCCACCGTGGCGGTCTCGGGGCGGAAAAGCGCAAAAATCTGCTCCCGCACCGCCTCCGGGTAGGGGTTATTCTCAAAGGCCAGGAGCTTTATCTGCAGCGAACCGTCATTTTGACGGATTTCCACCAGAGCGGCGTCCACGCCGTCCACGGAGGTGCCCGACATCATGCCCACTACGCGGCGGACCTTATTTTCATGCATACTTTGGAATATCATTTTAAGCCTCCTCTCTGTTGCGCATGATTGTGCCATTATTATAGCAGATATTCTGTAAAAAACATACCCCGGAAGCGATAAATCCGCAGCTGTCGGTTCGCTGCCTGTGCGCGTTGCTTTTAGATGTGACAGACCGGCATTTCAGGTAAAATGCCGGTTGCCCGATGCAGACGGACAGGGAATTCCCGCAGACTTATGGACTTCCTCCCATGGTTTTGCTATACTGGGGATACAGGGGAATCCGGCAGTCAGAGTTTCCGCGAGAGGAGAGTGGATTTATGGATTTTAATCGGATTGACAGCATTCTGGAGGACTATCGGGAGAAAGGGTACTATCCGTCTGCTGTATGTGAGATTTTCGATAAGGAAAAGACGCTTTATCATAAAGCGTTCGGTGATGCGGCGCCAGATACATGGTTCGATTTGGCTTCTGTGAGCAAGATTATCTGTACTACCATGCTCTTGTCCGTCATGGAAGAAGGGAGGCTGTCGCCGGAGAATCTGGCGCTGGATCATCTGCCTGCGGATAAGCTTGGGCCTGTGACAGGGGAGCGTCTGCGGGATGTGACCATTGCCAGGCTGATGACCCATACCTCGGGCATCGTTCCCTGGTATCCGTTCTATGCGGACGGCAGGGAGTTCTATTCGGTTCTGGAACATGTGCTCGCCGCATCTTCCGTGGAGGAGGGGATGGCATACAGCGATTTGAATTTCATGCTGCTGGGGGAGATTTTTTCCCATATCACGGGGCTGACGCTGCGGGAGGGACTGGAACGGTATATAAAGAAAGGAATCGGCATCTCCGAAATCGCCTATGGTCCTGTGGAGCCATCCCTCTGCGCGCCCGGCTGCTATGGAAATCAGATTGAAAAGCGGATGTGCGCCGAGAGAGGGATTGTCTTTGAGGGCTGGCGCCCTGACGGGGTGGAGGTGCGGGGCAGCTGTAATGACGGCAACGCTTATTATTACTGGAAAGGGGCCAGCGGGCATGCGGGAACTTTCGGAAACTCCCGGGCGCTGGCTGAGCTGTGCCGGTTTTATATGAATACGGATAAGCCCGCTTTTTGCCATGCCATGGAAGCAGAGATATGCGGGAGAGGGCTGGGATTCGACAAGAGCGACGTCTATCCCGAGGGCTGCGGCCACAGCGGCTTTACCGGTACCAGTATATGGTTCAGCCGCAAATACAATATCGGCGCAGTGATACTTACCAATAAATATTTCTGCGGGGAGGAAAAAGCCATTGGGAATTCCAATGAATTCCGAAAGGCGGTGCACTATGCGCTGCTGAGCGCCGCGGGCGGCCCGGATTATGCCTGGAACTGCTGTCGATAGGGGACACAGGCCAGGGGACGAAATGTCCGCAGAGCAAACGGATTGCTTTGCGGACATTTTTAGCTCCTGTTTCGGGAAGAACGTCATGCTCAAGTGCGTCTGCGGCAGACGTGTCCCGGTTTCCTGAAGTCCCGCCTGATTTTGACTGGAGCAGTCAAACTGGTGGGCCGGGATTGTCGGGCGGCTCTCAGACCTGCACCGATATGCCGGGCATCAGGACGCAACGGCCATCTGCTTCACTTTCGCGAAGGTCCTCCGCACGGCGGGGATGGCCAGGAGGATGCAGGTGACGGCGGCTTCGGCGAAGATGTAGATGCCATTGTAGACCAGGGAGTAGGGCAGAGGGGCCCATCCGTCCCAGGCGTATTCCGCGAAGAAAATCCAGCCGGAGATGGTGACGAAGATCCACCGGCCGACTATGCCTGTGGCGTAGCCTTTCAACAGGCCGTTCTTCCTGTCGGTGAACAGGCCCGAAAGCCCTAAAGCACCGAAAGCCAGCGGGTAATCCACCAGCAGCTGTACGGGATGGATGACATAGGGGTCGATGATCAGCTGCAGCACGCCGTAGGCCACGCCGGTGATCAGGCCGGCTTCCGGTCCGAACCAATAGCCGGGGAGGCAGATAATCAGCATGGAGAACAGGGTGATGGATCCGCCGAAGGGAAATTCATAGATTTTCAGGTTGGAGAGCACCGTGCCCAGGGCGATGGCCATGGCGCAGAATGCCAGCTGCTTTGCGCTGAGCCTGGCCGACGCGCCTTTCCGGCCGGAGGCTGTTTTGCTTTCCGCGGCATCGGAAAGGGATTTTGAGCTCGCCGATTTCTTTCCCGCAAAGAAGACGGCAGCGGCCAGCAGGGCGAAAAAGACGGCGGCCAGAGCCACCTTGCCGAGTGTGGTGGGGATATAGCTGACGCTGTCCCCGTCTGCGATTACATTGTACAACATAAAAAATCCTCCTTACTTTTGGCTAAGGAGGAACGACATCGGCAACCCGGGACGGAAATGGACCGGCTGACAGGGTCTGTCCTGTGCAGGCAATCCGTTAGCCGCCGCAGGATTATGGCTGTCTCGCGGCTGTCCTTTCGTTGCTGTGCTTCCTTACGCCGGTATTATCCGGTTCAAGTAGTGAGGGTTAGAAACCGTGCGTCGGCACTGGTTTCAGTCTCAGCGATGTGCTCCCCTAGCGGTTATTTTGTTTACACATCCCACTATACGGGATTCCGGCGGGTGTGTCAAGGGGAATTTTCAAAGCGTCTCGACTAACGCTTTTTCTTGTGATATACTGAAAAGCATGTAATCAAGACTAGGAGGCGCTTTCATGAGCGGAGGGGAATCCAAAAGAGCGAAAAAACAGATATGTATCGGCCTGCTGGCCCATGTGGACGCGGGGAAGACCACGCTGGCGGAGGCGCTTTTGTATACCGGAGGCAGAATCCGCAGACTGGGCCGGGTGGATCATCAGGACGCGTTTCTGGATAATGATTCCATGGAGCGGGAGCGGGGCATCACGATTTTCTCCAAGCAGGCGCAGCTTACCTGGGAGGGGCTTGACATCACACTGCTGGACACCCCGGGACATGTGGACTTCAGCGCGGAGATGGAGCGCACCCTGCAGGTGCTTGACTACGCCATGCTGGTCATCAGCGGCTCGGACGGCGTACAGGGGCATGTGCAGACGCTCTGGAGGCTGCTGGGGGAGTATGGGATTCCCATATTCCTTTTCATCAATAAAATGGACCAGCCGGATACGGACAGGGAAAAACTGCTCCGGGAGCTGCAGGCGAAGCTGGACGGCAGCTGTCTGGAATTCGGCCCGGAGGCGGAGAAAAAAGGAGAGGACTGGCTGGAGGAGCTTTCCATGTGCGGCGAGGATCTGCTGGAGGAATATCTGGAGACGGGCAGCCTGGCAGATGCCTCTCTGGCGGGAGCCATAGCAAAGAGACGGATTTTCCCCTGCTATTTTGGTTCCGCATTGCGTCTGGAGGGCGTGGAGGAACTGCTGAGGGGTGTCCGCAGGTTCACAGAGAAACCGGAATATCGAACAGAATTCAGCGCAAGAGTGTACAAAATCTCCAGGGATTCCGCCGGCAACCGCCTGACCCATCTGAAAGTCACAGGGGGCGTTCTGCGGGTGAAGATGCCTGTGAGCAATGCGGAGAGTGCGGAGTCGGATGCGGATATCTGGGAGGAGAAAGTGAATCAGCTGCGGGTGTACGGCGGCGCGCAGTATGAGGCAGTGGAGGAAGTGGCGGCGGGCGGTATCTGTGCCGTGACGGGGCTGGACAAGACTTTTGCGGGGCAGGGGCTGGGAAAGGAGAGCAGGAATGAACTCCCGATTCTGGCGCCTGTGCTGACCTATGGGCTGCTGTTGCCGGAGGGCAGCGACGGGGTGAAAGTGCTGGGACAGCTGCGGAAGCTGGAGGAGGAAGAGCCCCAGCTCCATGTGGTCTGGCAGGGGGCGGCAGGGAGCGGACAGGCCGGAGGCACGGGCACCGGTCCACAGATTCATGTGCAGGTTATGGGCGAGGTGCAGATAGAGGTTTTGAAAAGGCTGGTTTCTGAGAGGTTCGGCCTGGATGTGGAATTCACGGATGGGCAGATTCTGTACAAGGAGACCATTGCGGGCACGGTGGAGGGCATCGGGCATTTCGAGCCTCTGCGCCATTACGCGGAGGTGCATCTGCTGCTGGAGCCGGGAGAGCCCGGCAGCGGCCTGCAGTTTGGAAACGTCTGCAGCGAGGACGTGCTGGACAGGAACTGGCAGAGGCTGGTTCTGACCCACCTGGAAGAGCGTTCCCATCCGGGGGTGCTGACAGGCTCGCCTATTACGGACATGAAGATTACGCTGCTGACGGGCCGCGCCCATATCAAGCACACGGAGGGCGGCGATTTCAGGCAGGCCACCTACCGGGCGCTGAGACAGGGGCTGATGCAGAGCAGAAGCGTGCTTCTGGAGCCGGTGTTCTCGTTTACCCTGGAAGTGCCCGGGGGACAGGTGGGCAGAGCCATGTCCGATATACAGAGGATGCATGGACGGTTCGACGTGCCGCAGACTTTTGGGGAATATGCTGTCATCACCGGCAGTGCTCCGGCGGAGACCATGCGGGGATACCAGAGCGAGGTGAACGCCTATACCCGGGGATTGGGCAGGCTGAGCTGTATTTTGAAAGGATATGAGCCCTGCCATGACATGGAGCGGGTGGCAGAGGCGTTTGGGTACGACCCGGAGGCGGATGTGGAGAATCCGGCTTCTTCGGTCTTTTGCGCCCATGGGGCGGGTTTTATCGTGCCCTGGGACCAGGTGGCGGAATATGCCCATTTGGAGAGCGGCTGGCATGGGGAGGCTGCGCTCCGCGGCGGTAGCGGGTCCGGAGGAGTTGAAGCCGAGGGGGCCGGTGAGGGGATGTCTGGCAGCGATGGGATTGCGGCATCCGGCCGAAAGCGGGCTGCCGACAGAAAGCAATCCGTTTCTGATTACATCACGCAGGAAGAAATCGAGGAAATCTTCAGCCGCACTTACGGAAAAAGCAGCAGCGATTATACGCCCTACCGATATAACGGGATGCAAGGGCGGTCTGGCGGGCAAAATGCCGGCAGAGGGACAGCGGCGGAAGAGGCATCTCTTTCCGGGCAGGCTGCCGGGTCAGGGCCGGAGAAAGAGGCGGCAGAGAGAGGCTCTCTTTCCAAAGGCAGTCAGGGGAAGCGGGAGGAATATCTTCTCGTGGACGGCTATAACATCATCTTCGCCTGGGAGGATCTGCGCGGCCTCGCGGAGGTGAATATCGACAGCGCCAGAGACCGTCTGATGGATATCTGCAGCAACTATCAGGGATTTGCGGGCTGTACTTTGATTCTGGTCTTTGATGCCTACAAGGTAAAGGGGAATACGGGCTCTGTGCAGAAGTATCACAATATCTATGTGGTGTATACCAAAGAGGCGGAGACTGCAGATCAGTATATCGAGAAGACCGTGCATGAAATCGGCAGGAAACATGCAGTGAGCGTAGCCACATCCGACAGGCTGGAGCAGATGATTATCTGGGGGGAGGGCGCGGTGAGGCTGTCCGCGGCAGGGTTCCGGGAGGTCATAGAGGAGACCTCGGCGCGGGCCAGAGAGCAGTATGAGCGGCAGGTGGAAATCGTCAGGAACCGGCCTTTCGAGGGATTGAAGCCCTGAAAAGGCCCTAAAATACTTTCTGTGACGCCATGGCTTATGCGATATGTTGCCGCGTTATCTAGGGTTGTTCACTATGGTTTGCCGCACCCGGAGTTTCCGCCGTAGTCCCCCCATACGCATAACTGACCGGCAAACAGACCAGCGGCGGCTTCACGGACATATTCTCCTGCAGCAGAAGCGCCACGCACATTTCGGCGATTTCCGCCACAGGCTGCACGATGGTGGAACACACGTAATCCTGTACACCAAAGTGCCTCGTACCGTCAAATCCAATCAACTGCACATCTTCCGGCACCCGCTGGTTCAGCCGCTTCAGCACTTTCAGGATATAATAGGCCAGAGAATCCGTCACACAGAAAATCCCGTCAAAGGTCAGTCTGCCATTCTGTATATGCTTTGTCAGGAATGCATCAAATTCTTCCAGGGAATCTCCGTCATTCAATATTTTCATCTCATAAGGAAGACTCCGGGACAGGCAGCCATTTTCAAAACCGGCTTTCCGTTTGTTGGGCTCGTTGGTCAGGGATGCGCCTGTCCGCAGGAAAGCCACATTTCTGCACCCTAAATCTGCCAGCTTTTCTGCGGCCAGCTGCCCGCCTGCGAAATTGTCGCTGGCCACACAGGGAATCTTCTGTCCCATGGAGCGGTCGATGGCGATGAAAGGCGTGCCCTCCTCGATGACCAGGTTGGGATTGTAGGTCAGGCCTATGATGCCGTCCACCTTATTCTGCCGGGCCATTTTGATGTACTCCTGCTCCTGACCCATGTCGGAATCGGTGGAGCAGAGCAGCATCCGGTAGCTGCGCCTAAGCAGGGCGCTGTTGATATGGTAGGCCAGGGAACCGTAATAGGGCTCCTGGGTGTTGGGAATCAGGAGGGCCACGGTGCGGGTCTTGTTCAGCTTGAGGCCCTGGGCGTAGCTGTTGACCTGATAGTTCAGCTTTCGGATGGCCTCTTCCACGCGTACCCTGTAGGATTCGCCTACGGGCAGGCCGTTCACCACCTTGGATACCGTGCCGAGAGCCACGCCGGCTTCAGCGGCCACATCTTTCATAGTAGGATTTGCCTTGCTCATAAAAACCTCCGATGAATCGTTTTGCGAAAAAGGTTTCACGAAAGGCGCGCAGCGTGAAGCGAAAGTCAGCCGGAATGCGTTTCGATAAAATCATCCGCCTGACAGGAAAGGAGAGAAATATGAGCAAGAACAAGTCGGCTGCCATCCGTCCGGCAGTGAGAGTGAAAAGGCCGCTGAAAAAACGTATAGCGGACAATTGGCAGCTATATGCGATGCTGGCGGTTCCCGTGATACTGACAGTCATCTATAAGTACATACCCATGTACGGCATACAGATCGCGTTCCGGGATTACAAAGCCAGCCGTGGCTTCATGGGGAGCGAATGGGTGGGTCTTGAGTGGTTTCAGCGATTCTTCAGCGCTCCTACCTTTGGCCGTATGATGAAGAACACCATACTGCTGAGCCTCTTCAGCCTGCTGTGGAGCTTCCCGATTCCCATCATTCTGGCGCTGATGCTGAATCAGGTAAGGTTCCAGCGCTTTAAGAGAATCACTCAGACCGTGCTGTATGCGCCCCACTTCATCTCCGTCATGGTGGTCTGCGGCATGATCAAGATATTCTTAAGCCCCTCCGGCGGCCTGCTGAACCTGATTGCGGGAACGTCCATCGATTTCCTGACAGAGTCCTGCTATTCGGGCAAGGCGGCTGACGGCGAATAGCGTGAGGGAATTTTGGCCTGTGGGAAAATAATCAGCGCAGCCATCATGACGAGGGGCAAAAGGCTTAACATCGGAGCGGAGAACAGAGAGCAGAGAGGCTTCCGCTCCGATGTTTTGCTTCAGCAGACAGAAATAATCGGAATAACATACAAAAGGGCGTCTTGCGGCGATATGCGGGAACGGAATCCGATGTATGCCGTAAAAATGAAAATTTCGGAAAATGTATTGTGAAAACAAAACGAAAATGATAGACTGGGAATAAAGTTTTGGAAAAGGAGCAGGTTATTGTATGAGAAGTCAGACATTATGGGAAGCGCGTAAATACGAGGAAGCTTTCGGGAAAGCGATTTCGCTCCAGGAGCGGCCGGGCTTCCATCTGTCCCCCCGGACCGGGTGGATGAACGATCCCAACGGATTCTCCTGGCATGACGGGAAGTACCACATGTTCTACCAGTACCATCCCTATGATTCCCACTGGGGCCCCATGCACTGGGGGCATGCGGTGAGCACGGATCTCCTGCATTGGGAATATCTTCCGGCGGCGCTGGCTCCGGATGAAATCTATGACAGGGACGGATGCTTTTCCGGCAGCGCGATTACGCTTCCGGACGGCAGGCAGCTTCTGATGTACACAGGCGTGGTCAAGGAGCGCCAGGCAAACGGCGGTTATAATGAAGTCCAGGCACAGTGCCTTGCCGTGGGGGACGGAGTGGACTATGTAAAGTATGATAAGAATCCGGTTCTGGACGAGAAAGATATCCCGGAAGGCGGCAGCCGATTCGATTTCCGCGATCCCAAGATGTGGAGGGAAGAGGACGGGACCTACCGCTGCATCATCGGCAACAGGCCTGCGGACGGCAGCGGACAGATCCTGCTTTTTGAAAGTCCGGACGGTTATGCGTGGCATTATAAAAAGGTGCTGGCGGCGAATCACAACCGTTTCGGGAAGATGTGGGAATGCCCTGACTTTTTCCCGCTGGACGGGAAGTGGGTGCTGCTCACCAGCCCCCAGGACATGCTTCCCTCCGGCTTCGAGTACCATAACGGGAACGGGACGTTGTGCCTGATCGGGGCGTATGACAGGGAAGCGGAGGAATTCACGGAAGAGACAGATCAGTCGATTGACTATGGAATCGATTTCTATGCGCCCCAGACTGTCCTGACGCCGGACGGACGGCGGGTGATGATTGGATGGATGCAGAACTGGGATACCTGCAACCACAGGAGGATTCATGACGAGGCCTGGTTCGGCCAGATGAGTCTGCCCAGGGAGCTGTCCATAAAGAACGGACGGCTTTATCAGACGCCTGTCAGAGAGCTGGAGGAGATGCGGCGCGACAGGGTCTCTTACCAGGGAGTCACTGTCTCGGGTACGGTCAGGCTGGAAGGCGTCAGGGGGCGGAGAGTGGATATGGAAGTGACGGTCCGTCCGGAGGAGGGCTGTGACCTTTATCGGAAGTTCGCGATTCGCCTTGCCCAGAATGACCTGTATCATACTTCCCTCAGTTTCCGGCCCGGCGAGTCCGTGCTGAAGGTGGACCGGAAGTTCTCCGGCTCCAGGAGGGCGATTATCCATCAGAGGCGCAGCAAGGTGAACCATCGGGGCGGGGAGCTGAAGCTGCGGATTATCCTGGACCGGTTCAGCGTGGAAGCTTTTGTGAACGATGGGGAGCAGGTCCTGTCGGCTGTGCTGTACACGGATCAGGAGGCAGACGGGATTTCGTTCCTTGCGGACGGGACTGTGAACATAGATGTAGTCAAGTATGACCTGGTGTAACGGAGTGGTACGCCATCTTTAAGGGGGCCAAGATGGATGAAGCCCCCGTTTTGCGACACTATCTGAAGACACGGGAGCCGCCATAAGGGCTTCCCGTGCATCAGGCAAGAGATGCGATTCAGCGCCGGGCAGGGCGCTTTTTCCTTTTGCGGCTTGGCTTTTGACTGGAAACATGCTTCTTATTTTTTGTCTGTGGCAAAGTTTCGATTTCTGAAAGCGACAGTCCTGTCATTTTTGAGAGATACTCAGGGGAGGCTCCGTTTTGGAGCATGGTGCTTAGCAGACGGTTTTGTCCTTGTTGCAATCCCTGCTGCAATCCTTCCTGCAATCCTAATGTCCGTCCTTCTTTCAGTCCTTCTTCCCGGGCTTCTTTGCGGAACATCCGCATGTACTTCTTTTCGTTGTATTCGGTCAACAGCATTTTCGTCACCTCCGCCCAAAAGGGCAATAAAATATCTTCCATGATACCGTGGTCAATACAATATACTACCGCATTTTCGATGGCCTGAACGGCAGAGCTGCCGTTCTTGCGGTATGCCTTGATGCAGTCGACAAAGAGGGAATATTCCTCCAGGCGCCTGCAGCCTGCAGTCAGCTGACTGTTATGGCCATAATTGATGTTCAGCATCCGGACTGTCAGCTCCAGGCAGGGTGCGCCCTTTGCGTTCGGAAAGGCATCTGCCAGGTGCAGGTACTGTTCATCCGGCATTTCGTCATCCCCATTGTAGAATACCACACACTGGGGCGCGGGAAGGGGGATGAGCGTCTGCCCGTAAATGTTCGCTTTCATTCTTGCCACCAATCCTTCATACTCCGCGGCGATATAGAGCAGGAACCGCAAGGGAAGATTGGGGCAGAATGTGCTCTGATGCTCATACAGGTTCAAAGCCCCGGCCAGGAGGAAAGCCACATCGTTCTTCATGGACATATAGACTACATTGTCCAGGGTGACAATCTGCAGCGCCTGGGAATCCTGGTAGTCCGTATGGTTCAGCGCATTGTAGAGTTGCAGCAGAGCTTCTCGGTCGTGCTCGAATATATAGCAGAAAAGCCTGTCCTTTACATTGCGGTTGCCGGTGAAGCGCCGCAGAGGCAGCCGGAAACGCCGGTTCTTTCGCGGAACGAATTCCATCCTGGGATTCATGTGATATCCTCTCTTTTTGAAATGGTGGGCAGAGGACATACATGACCAGAGGGCCGCCCCTGCCAATGTGTGAAAAATATCCGGCAGAAACTGCCTGAACGTGCGATGTGCACCCTTCACAGATAAAATATTGATAAGATTATCATAATACAGAAAGACAGGGTTGTCAAATAAATTTTTTCCACCTGTGCGGTTGCAATCCAATGGCTTGTCTGCATGCAAGCTATTGCAATGCAGACGGGCCATTGGATTAGCAACCGCACAGGTGGAATTTTTTCAGGATTCTTCACCCGCGGTCAGATACCGCAGGTACTCCATGACGGCATCCAGCCGGGGGGAATTGGCGATGATGCCCAGATAGACCGGATCTTCGAACCCGGCCTGACGGATGAGAGGTGTGTCCGACAGATCCAGCCCATAAAGAGCCTCCCGGGTCACTGCGGTGTATTCCACAGAATCGTCCAGGGCCAAATCATCGGCATTATCCTCCAGGATGACCATGTTGCTGACCAGGTCCGGCCTCAGATATTCATACAGGTCCGGGGCGTGCTCGGAAAGGATGCTGTCCAGGTCATGCAGATACCCGTTCTGGGAAAAAGCGTCGAAGGCCTCCTGGTTCATGAGAACCACATCCATCTGTTTCCCTTCGATGCAGGCCAGGATCTTCATGCGGGAGGCATAGGTATATTCATGATAGGCGTTCAGCTCATCGTCTGTCAGGTACAGCTCAGTGTAGAGCTTCAGCTCATATTTGGACAGGTCTGCTCCTGAGCGCGCCAGGAAATCCTCCCCAAGCTGCCTGGTCAGATCCTCCCCGGCCACCACGTTCACCAAAGCGGCATAGAGGACTATGTCCTTGTGGGTAAAATGCCTGTGGACATTGTAGCCGATGATATACAGGAAAATGCACAGGATGACCAGGGGAAATTTATAGTAAGCCAGGATATGCCCGATTTTCTTCCGGCCATGAAGGGTGTTCAGATTATCGTCCTTCAGCAACAGGGCCAGGCGCTCCTGGATGGACTTAGGGGCGGTATCTGTGGAATCATTTCCTGCGGATTTCATTGCGTTTATCCTCCTGTCATGCTGGCTTCGCGGCATCCCGGTGTCGCTGAAAGTTTTCTTACCTGCCAGACGCCGGGATGCGGAGACGGGTTTCTCTGCGGTTTTGAGAGACTGCCGTCTGCCGAAGCCGCTTTCTTTACGGTTTTGAGGGTCTGTCATCTGCCAGAGCCAAGTATATTTTGCAGAATTTGGCCATAGGGTGTCTGCGTTCTGGGATGCAGGACATATTAGTGGGATTCCGCACTACTATTATCCGCGTAGCGTCATGTTGTATAGTCCTGGCCTTCAGGCACGCTTTCGTTTCCGTTTTTCCCTTCGCCCTCCGCCATATCGGTCATATCCGCTGTGTCCGCCATAGTTTCGCTTTCCGGCCTCTCCGCTTTCTCCTCGCACATCAGCAGGATATTGGACAGCAAATAGGAGCACAGCAGGGCGCAGAGCCCCTCCCCGAATACGACAGCCGGCGTGAACACATTGATGACTACGAAGACCATGACAAAATAGATGACAGCCATCGCGGCAGTGCACAGCAGAAACCGCATCCCCAGCATAAGGGAATTGAAGAGCATGGCCCGGACCGTGTTCTCGAACCGGGCAAGCAGCGGGAAGATATACATCAGCACGACGGCGTAGGCCGCCAGCGCCACCAGAAAGACAGCGGTGCCCACGGTCCAGAACGCGTTCTCATACCGCATATGGTAGAACACATATCCGTCCAGCGCCAGCACCACGCCCAGCCCCAGAAGAATCAGCCAGATTACAGTGGCTTTTTTGAAATTCTGCCGGAAAGCCTGGAAAAAAGATTTTGTGACATTCCCCTCCTCATCCTTAGCCATCTTCAGGGTCACATAAAACAGCGCGGTAGTGGACGCCCCTGCCGTCACAACGGGCAGGCAGCAGAAGAACCACAGAATGTTCAGGTACGCGCTGTAAGCGATTTTGGTAAAAAAGAGCATCACTTTCCCTTCCGGATTCAATAAACTGTTCATACGCATTCTCCTCGCTTTTGATATTCGGTTTTAGTCCCCTGTAGACTCCCTGTAGATCAGGCTGGTCTCCGTGTGCATGGTGCGGAAGTTCAGGGACGGCTCCTTGATGCGGGACAGCAGCAGGTGCGCCGCCGAGAATCCCATGATCTGGCTGTGGATATGGATCGTGGTGAGGGAGGGCGTCACCACTTTCGACTCCGGCGAATCGTCGAAGCCGCACAGCCAGATGTCCTCCGGCACGGACAACCCCAGCTTCTTCAGCACCGCCAGGGCGTCCAGGGCCACGAAGTCATTGGCGCAGAGGAACACGTCAGGCATGGAGCGCAGGCCCCGGAAAGCTTCCTCCAGATACTCTCTGTAGTCGTCCGTGCTGGATATCTTAGTCCCCTCTTTGCAGCCGATGATGCAGTATTCCTCCGGGCAGGGCAGCTTCAGCAGGTGCATGGCGTTGCGGTAGCCCATATAGCGCTCGAAGAAAGACTGGCAGTGCAGATACTCGCCGATGAAGCCGATCCGGTCCTTGCCCCGTCTGTGCATTTCCTTGACGATGTTGTAGATATTGGACTCGTTCTCCATGTAGAGACAGTCCGCCCGCAGAGGCTCGCCCAGGCCTGCCACCGGAGAGTCCACGAACAGGATGGGCTTTTCCATGCCGCAGAGCATGGCGCTGTATGCCCTGTCGAAAGTCTCCACGCAGATGATGCCAGCTGTTCTTTCCTTATTATAAGAGGAGGGCAGCTGCATGGCTTCCAGCTCCTCGTCATGAATCCTGTGCATGGTAAAGCTGTAGCCCAGCTGGGAAAGCTCCCGCTGCAGTTTGTCCAGCATAGTGGACGCGAAGTGGGAATTGCCGATGGGGCTGGTGGAAAACATGGCGATTTCCTTTGCCGGCGATGGGACTTCTGTCTTCCTTTCGTTCAATCCAGCGATGGTCACATAGGAAAACTGCTTGTATCCCATGTCCATGGCTTTCTGCAGGACTTTCTCCCTGGTGGACTCGGCCAGGAGCCCTGTGTTGTTGATGGCCTTGGAGACTGTGTTCCGGGACAGCCCAAGGGCGTCTGCGATGTCTTGAATCGTAACTCTTTCTGCCATACGTATTTCTCCGTCTTTGTTGTTACAGTTTGCTGCAGCGTCTCATTACTTCTATTATAGTGTACAAATCAAAAAGTGTCAAATGTAAAAGTGCAAAATGAATAATATTCTTCATGAAGCATTTGCCGATTCCTACGAGGAATTCCCGGAATAAAAAACAAAAATCGGCGATATGGGCATAATTATAAAAATAAAATAGTCAAATGTAAAAATTAAATAAAAAATATTAGATAAAATGTAAAAAAGGTATTGACCAATCGTAAAATATGTGATACATTATTGCTATGAAAACGTAAATATGATTTTACAAATGCACAATAACAGCGCAGCGAGGAGGGGAGGAAGAGGATGTGCGGTGCAGATTGTAATTTTTTATGAGTGATTTTATAGAGAAAACGGAAAGGAGAAATCTTTCATGAAAACAAGTACAAAAACGGCTTCTTCCAAGGGCGTCGCTCCCCTGGGGAAGGAAAAAGAAGGAAAGGGGCTGCACGGCACGCTTGTCTACCTGCGCCAGCACTGGCAGCTGTATGTGATTTTCCTGCTTCCGGCATTCGCCCTGACGATCATCTTCCGTTACATACCCATGGGCGGCATCCTGATTGCCTTTGAGGACTACAACGCAATCAAAGGATTCCTTGGCAGCCCGTTCGTAGGCTTCAAGCACTTCCAGAGGTTCCTGTCCTCGCCGGACTTCCTGGCCTATCTGGTGAACACCCTGAAGCTGAGCATCTACGGCCTGCTGTGGGGCTTCCCCATTCCCATCCTGCTGGCCTTCCTGCTGAACCGGGTGGAAAGCTCCAAAATCAAGCAGAAGATTCAGCTGGTGCTCTACATGCCCAACTTCATCTCTGTCATCGTGCTCTGCGGTATCGTGAGGATTCTGTTATCGGTTACCGGCCCTGTGAACCTGCTGCTGGGCACCTCCACGGACTTCATGACCATGCCCGAGGCGTTCCGCACCATCTACATCGCCAGCGGCATCTGGCAGGGCGCGGGCTGGGGCTCCATCATGTACACGGCAGCTCTTTCCAACGCCAGCCAGGAACTGAAGGAGGCGGCCGTCATTGACGGAGCCAACATCTTCCAGCAGATCAAAGCGGTAGAGTGGCCTGCCATCAAGGACGTGGTCATCATCCAGTTCATCATGTCGGCAGGCAATATCATGAGCATCGGCTTTGAGAAGGCCTACGCGCTGCAGACGGACCTGAACATGAAGACATCGGAAATCATTTCCACATATGTGTACAAAAAAGGTCTTCTGGACGGCGACTATGGCTTTTCGACGGCGGTGGGGCTGTTCAATACGGTCATCAATCTCATCTTGCTGGTCACAGTGAACAAGGTCGTGGCAAGGATGAACGAAGGCAAAGGACTGTAGAGGAGGTGCGAAACATTTTATGAAGAAAAAATTTAGCAGATATTCCTTACAGGATAAGACATTGCTGATGACAGGCTACATCCTGCTGGGGCTGTTCGTGGTAGCAATCATCATTCCTATGATTTACATCGTGGTGGCATCCTTCATGGATCCCATCACTCTGCAGAACAAGGGCATCACCTTTGATTTCAGCAAGTGGACTCTGACGGCTTATGAACGTGTGTTCAGCAACGCGCAGATCTGGATTGGCTTCCGGAATGCAGTGATTTATTCCGTGACATTCACGGCGGTGTCGGTGTTCATCACCCTGCTGGCAGCGTATCCCATGTCCAGGCCGGATTTCAAGGGCAAAGGATTCTTTAATGTAATCTTCGTCATCACCATGTTCTTCGGCGGCGGCCTGATTCCCACCTACCTGCTGATCAAGAGCCTGGGCATGATAGACACCATCTGGGCCATCATCATCCCCGGCGCCTTCAGCGTGTGGAACATGATCATCGCCAGGACTTACTACCAGGGCATCCCCACGGAGCTGCGGGAGGCGGCGGACGTGGACGGAGCCAATGAGATGACATTCTTCTTCACGATCCTGCTCCCGGTATGTATGCCCATCATCGCCGTGCTGTGCCTGTGGTCCTTCGTGGGCATGTGGAACAGCTACTTCGATGCCTTGATCTACCTGGACAGCGCGTCAAAGAAGCCCCTGCAGGTGGTGCTGCGCTCCATCCTGATTCAGAATAAGCCGGAATCCGGCATGATATCGGATATGCAGAGCACTGCCGCCAGAGCCCAGCTGGCAGAGCTGCTGAAATATGCCACGATCATCGTCTCCAGCCTGCCCCTTCTGGTGATGTACCCTTTCTTCCAGAAGTATTTCGATGCCGGGATCATGGTAGGATCCGTAAAGGGTTAAGAGAGGTTGCTGCGGCAGGATGCCCTGCGGGATTCTGCCGTGAAAACAATAAAGCAATGCAGCAAGCTGCAAAGTGAATAAGTATACAGGAAAGTATACATAAAAATAGGAGGAAAGTATGAAGAACAAAGTATGGAAACGAATCGTCACCGCAGGGCTTGCGGCGACCATGGTATTTTCCCTGACGGCATGTGGGGGGGATGAAGCAGAGCTGAACGACGGTACCTTTAAGCCCATGGACGCAGGCGAGCTTGCTTTCCCTCAGGCAGAGAAGGTGACCCTGACCGGTCTGATCAACTATCCGGCCAACACCACGGAGCCCAAGGACCGTACCATCTTCAAGCGCCTGGAAGAGCAGACCAACGTACATATCGAATGGAATGCCATCACCAACAGTGAGTGGGGGGATAAGATCCAGACCCTTATGACGGACGTGAACTCCCTGCCTGACTTTATCTTCACAGCGGGATTCGGCGAGGCTGACCTGCTCCGGTTCGGCCAGGGCGGCACCATCATCGCCCTGGAGGAGTACATTGACAACTATATGCCGAACCTGAAGAGCGTGTTCGACAAATATCCTGAGTACAGGAAGATGACCACTGCTTCCGATGGCCATATCTATTCCCTTCCCTGGATCGAGCAGCTGGGCGCTGACAAGACTGCCATCCAGGTCATCGACAATATGCCCTTCATCAACAAGAAGTGGCTTGATTTTCTGAAACTGGAGGTTCCTCAGACCGTTGAGGAGTTCGAGGCGGTGTTGATCGCATTCCGTGACCACGCGTCCGAGCTGCAGGCGGAGTTCGGGATTGAAGGAAGCATCATCCCCATGTCCTGTATCGTAAATGACGGCGGACAGGATCCCGGTGTCCTGTTCAACTCCTTCGGCGAGGGCTATGGCGATGCTGACAAGTGGAGACATATCGCTGTTACCGATGATAAGAAGGTCGTCTGCAGCGCCACCTCAGAAGGCTGGAAGGAAGGTATCGCATGGCTGCATTCCCTGTATGAGCAGGAACTGATCGATCCCGAATCCTTCACCCATGACTGGTCTACCTATGTGGCAAAGGGCAAATCCCATCGCTACGGCGTGTTCTTCAGCTGGGATCCGGCGAACATTGACAATCTGGAAGACTATGTCCCCCTGCCTCCTCTGGAGAAGGACGGCAAGAGGGTGCTCACTCCCTGCAACGGTTCCTACACCAGCGGCTATGACCGCGGACGTGCAGTGGTGACGGCCACCGCACAGAAGCCCGCGCTGGTATGCGCATGGCTCGACCAGATGTACGCTCCCATCCAGTCCCCGCAGAACAACTGGGGCACCTACGGCGAGGAGGATGATTTCGATATTTTCGTGATGGGCACCAATGCCAACGGCGGAGAAATGCTGCAGCATGCCCCTCTGGGAGACGCCTCCCCTGTAGAAGTAAGAGAAGCAGAGGCTGTAGGCGGACCTCTTGCGATTCTGGACGAGTACTACGGCGAATATGTGACCTGCCCGGACGATGCCCAGTACCGTCTGGACTGGATCAAGGAATACTATACTCCTTACATCGAGGCGGAATATGTATATCCTCCCATCTTCATGAATAAGGAAGATATCGAGGAGCTGTCCAATATCATGGCTGATATCGGTAAGAACGTAAATGCCAAGAAGGCCGAGTGGATCCGCGACGGCTTCACCGATGCGGACTGGGATGCTTATAAAGAAATGCTTCAGAGCTACAAGCTTGACAGGTATCTGGAAATCTTCCAGCAGTATCTCGATGAGTACTATAAATAGGGTATGCTGTAGAAGCAGAGCGGATTTTGAGAAGGATAGCAGGAATTATACTGCATAACGCTGAATACTGCCTAATGTAATCATGCGATTGAACCAGTCAGCGTTATGCAGTCTGGCTTCACGGCAAGTGAAATCGTTAAGCAGTATAAGTTCAAGTAAGGCGAGGCGGCCGTCCAGTCCTCTGCGAGAGTGGCTGGATGGCCGTTTTTGACAAAATAATGAATCAGGAGCATGGAAAGTATTATGACAAGTCAGACATTGAGAGAAGCGCGCAAATATGAAGAGACCTTCGAGAAGATGATAACCGATGAGGAAAGGCCCGCATTCCACCTGTCCACGCGCACCGGATGGATGAACGATCCCAACGGCTTCTCCTGGTATCAGGGAAAATACCATCTGTTCTACCAGTACAACCCCTATAATTCCTACTGGGGCCCCATGCACTGGGGGCATGCGGTGAGCACAGACCTCCTGCACTGGGAATACCTCCCTGCCGCCCTGGCCCCGGATGAGGTCTATGACCGGGACGGCTGCTTTTCCGGCAGCGCGGTGGAGCTTCCTGACGGCAGGCAGCTTTTGATGTACACCGGTGTGGTCAGAGAGCGCCATCCCAATGGGGGGCATACGGAGATTCAGACCCAGTGCCTGGCCGTGGGGGACGGGATGGACTATGAGAAATATGAGAACAATCCGGTCCTGGACGAGAGGGATCTGCCGGAGGGCTCCAGCCGGAACGATTTCCGGGATCCCAAGATGTGGCAGGAAGAGGACGGGACCTATTGCTGCGTGATAGGCAATCGGCCGGCGGACGGAAGCGGCCAGCTTCTGCTCTATACCAGCGGGGACGGATTCCACTGGGCGTTCAAAAGCATACTGGCATCCAACAATAACCGGATCGGCAAGATGTGGGAGTGCCCCGATTTCTTCCGGCTGGACGGGAAGTGGGTGATTCTCACCAGCCCTCAGGATATGCTGTCCAAGGGCTTCGAGTACCACAACGGCAACGGTACGCTGTGCCTGATCGGCGATTACGATAAGGAGGCCGGGAGGTTCCTTGAGGAGAGCGACCAGTCTGTTGACTACGGCATCGACTTCTATGCTCCCCAGACCGTGCTGACGCCGGACGGGCGGCGGGTGATGATCGGGTGGATGCAGAACTGGGATACCTGCGGCCACAGGAGAAAGAATGAAGAAGCCTGGTTCGGGCAGATGAGCCTGCCCCGGGAGCTTTCCATCCAAAACGGCAGGCTCTACCAGAAGCCCGTCCGGGAGCTGGAGGACATGAGGAGCAATAAGGTCGCCATAGAGGGGCTTACCTTCTCGGGAAATGTCTATCCGGAAGGCCTTAAGGGGCGCAGGGTGGACATGGAAATCGTGGTACGCCCGGTGGAGGGCTGCGACATGTACCGGAAATTCGCGGTGCGCTTCGCCCAGAACGACCAGTACCAGACCTCCTTCAGCTACAGGCCCGGCGAATCCGTGCTCAAGGTGGACAGGAAATTCTCCGGTTCCCGCAGGGCCATCATCCACCAGCGGCGCAGCAAGGTACTATGTAAGGACGGCGTGCTGAAGCTGCGGATCATCCTGGACCGCTTCAGCGTGGAGGCCTTTATCAACGACGGAGAACAGGTCATGACCGCCGTCCTGTATACAGACCAGGAGGCGGACGGCATCTACTTCTCCGCGGACGGGACCGTGAGCATAGATGTGGTGAAGTACGATCTTATGTAAGAAAAAACAGACGCGCTATGCGCATGGGAAAGCCAGGCTGCTGATGACGGCAGTCTGGTTTTTTGGCATCCGGAAGCGCCTGTTCACGGTGCCGGCTCCCGGGTGCTCCCTCCGCAGACATAAGTGACAGGAAGACAATAAGTGTGGAGCCTGGCGGAGGAGGGCTCCCGGAACAAAAGGCCGACGCTTATCCGGGCCATTTCCTCCACCGGTTGGACGATGGTGGAGCAGATATAATCGAAATCCCCCAGCTGGCGGATGCCGTCGAAACCGATTACCTGCACGTCTTCCGGAATCCTCAGGTTCATGCGCCGCAAGGCTTTCATCACGTAATAAGCCACCTTGTCCGTCACGCAGAAGATGCCGTCGATGGACAATCTGCCATGGGTCATATGCCCGGCCAGAAAGGTGTCAAATTTTTCATAAGGCTCGCCGTCGTCCAGAGTTTCCCGGAATACAGTTTCAAAAGCCATCAACAATACGGGGATCCTGGCCGAGAGCACCAGGGAGAAAGTGCTGAAGAAAGCCATAGGGATGGGCTACAAGCAGTTTTCCTATATGAATGACGCTGTGGGGCAGGCGAGGGAAAGCCTGCCGCCTGGGGGCGGAACAGGGGAGATAGCCCTGCTGACCAGTGGATTCCCCGGAAACTCCGGATATATATCGGCAATGCTGAACCGGTTCCAGGAGGCGTTTTCCCGAAAGGGCTATGCCTTTACCATGCACTGGATCCGGGAGGAGGGCGAAGAGGGCCTGCGCCTGCCGCTTTCTTTTGACAGGGGCAAGACCTCCGGCGTCATCTGCATCGAAACGCTGGACCATCGGTACTGTTCCATGCTCTGCGGCCTGGATATCCCTGTCCTTTTCGTGGATTCGCCGGTGACGGAACTGGGCAGCCCGCTGAAAGCGGATTTCATCTATCCGGACAACCGGTCCGCCGTATGCTGTCTTGTGAGGGAGATGGTGCAGCGCGGCAGAAAGCGGATCGGGTTCATCGGGGAATATATGCATTGCCGGTCTTTCTTTGAGCGTTATATGGGGTACCGCAATGCCATGTACCTGTGCGGGCTGCCCTGCCCGGAGGAGATGTGCGTCACCGGCAATCAGGAGGGCGTCCAGAGGCCCGCGGCGGAGGAGTACCGGGCGTATCTGAAAGCGAGTTTCCGGAAGATGGCGGAGCTGCCGGAGGTATTTGTCTGTGCCAATGACTATGTGGCCTTTGACGCCATGCGGGTGCTCAAGGGCCTGGGCGTGGCGGTGCCGCAGGATGTGTGGCTTATCGGCTTTGACGATACCGTGGGGGCCAAAGTCAGCACGCCCTCCCTTACCACGGCCTGTATCCACGGCCATGCCATGGGAGATTCCGCAGTCTATCTGCTGGCCTCCAGAATAAAAGAACCGTCTCTGGACTGCCGCGCCATGCATGTGCAGACAAGCCTGATTTACAGGGAATCAACCGCCGATTGAAGCGAATCATGCAAATGATCCATCGAAAATGAGAAATTCTGACAAGATATTCTGAAAAAATTGCCAAAAAAGCCTATTATTTCTTCTGATTTTGTGGTACAATGCATAGGAAGAACTAAAATCAGGAGGGTATAATATGGCAAAAGAAATGATTGCAATGCTTCTTGCCGGCGGACAAGGCTCCCGTCTGTATGCTCTGACAGAGAAGCTTGCAAAACCGGCAGTTCCTTTTGGCGGGAAATACCGCATCATCGATTTCCCCCTTTCCAACTGTGTCAACTCCGGAATCGATACAGTCGGCATCCTGACCCAGTATCAGCCCCTTGTGCTGAATGAGTACATCGGAAACGGCCAGCCCTGGGACCTTGACCGTCTCTACGGCGGCGTACATGTGCTGCCTCCTTACCAGAAAGCCAGCGGCTCCGACTGGTACAAGGGCACGGCCAACGCAATCTATCAGAACATTTCCTTTATCGAGAGATACGATCCCCAGTATGTCATCATCCTTTCCGGAGATCAGATCTGCAAGCAGGACTACAGCGATTTCCTGAAGTTCCACAAGGAGAAGAACGCGGAGTTCAGCGTGGCCGTCATGGAAGTGCCCTGGGAGGAGGCGTCACGCTTCGGCCTGATGGTGGCGGACAAGGACGACAGAATCACGGAATTCCAGGAGAAGCCCAAGAATCCCAAGTCCAACCTGGCGTCCATGGGCATCTACATCTTCAACTGGGACATCCTCAGGAAATACCTGGAGGAGGACGAGGCAGACACCAATTCCGAGAATGATTTCGGCAACAACATCATCCCCAACCTCTTGAAGGACAACCGCAGGATGTACGCTTACCACTTCAACGGCTATTGGAAGGATGTAGGGACCATCTCCTCGCTCTGGGAGGCCAATATGGAGATTCTGGATCCCGAGCACAGCGGCATCAACCTGTTCGACGAGGACTGGAAGATTTACAGCCGCAACAGCGGCATGACGGGCCATAAGGTCAGCGCAGGCGGCGTGGTGGAGAATTCCATGATCACAGACGGCTGCAGGATTAAGGGCGAAGTGAAGCACTCCATCCTTTTTGCCGGCGTCAGGGTGGAAGAGGGCGCGGTGATCGAGGACGCGGTAGTGATGGGCGGCACGGTGATCAAGGCAGGCGCGACGGTGAAGCACTGTATCGTGGCGGAGAACGTGACCATCGGCGAGAACGCGGTGGTGGGCGCCATGCCTACGGAAGAGGAGAACGGCGTGGCCACTGTGGGCGCAGGGGTGACCATCGGCGACAATGCCAAGGTAGGCCCCAAAGCCATGGTGAATAAAAACGTAGGAGGCGGTGAAGAAGAATGGTAAGATCAAATACAAGTGCCCTGGGCATTATTTTCCCCAACAGTTACGATGCACTGGTTCCGGATCTGGTGAATGTGCGCCTGATGGCTTCCATTCCTTTTGCCAGCCGTTATCGTCTGATTGATTTCATTCTGTCCAGCATGACCCACTGTGATATCAACAATATCTCCGTGATGGTGAACAACAATTACCACTCCCTGATGGACCATCTGGATTCCGGCCGCGAGTGGGACCTGGTCCGCAAGAACGGCGGGTTACATATCTTCCCGCCCTTTATGGAGAAGAGCGCGAAGCCGTATGTGGGCCGGGTGGGCGCATTGTCCAACATCCTGGACTTTTTGCGGGACGAGAAGGAAAAGTACGTGGTGATCACGGACACCAATATCGTAGTCAATTTCGACTTCGATGACATGATCCGGGCCCATATCGAGAGCGGCGCGGACGTGACTATCGCATACAATGAGCAGGAGCTGCCTGAGAGCTTCCTGAAGAGCCAGGCCAACGATCTGGGCTATTATTACACTTTCGGCCTGGAGAAGGGCAGAATCCGGAAGATATATGTGAACGCCAAGGATGCGGGCGTCCAGAACGTCTCCATGAACATGTTCGTGGTGGAGCGGGAGCTTCTGATCGACATGATCAACACGGCTTTCGTCCGGGGCCAGGAGTATTTCGAGCGGGACGTGCTGCTGCCTCAGCTGGATAAGCTGAACGTACAGGCGTACAAATATGAGGGATATATCGCGCGCATCTGCGATATGAAGAGCTATTTCGACGAGAACATGAAGCTTCTGGACGACTATAATCTGGACGCGCTGTTCTCCGGCGGGCCGATCTACACGAAGATCCGTGACGACAACCCTACCAGGTATATCGAGGGCGCGAAAGTCCAGAACGTCATGGTGGCTGACGGCTGCGTCATCGAGGGCGAAGTGGAGAACAGCATCCTCTTCCGCGGTGTCAGGGTGGCGAAGGGCGCGAAGGTCAGGAACTGCATCCTGATGCAGGATACCGTGGTGGAAGCCGGAGCGAATGTGGAGTATCTTGTCATGGACAAGAATGTCACCATTACAGCCGGAAAGGATATGAAAGGGACTTCGACTTATCCGGTGTATATCGGTAAATTCCAGGTAGTTTAAGCGCGTAGGACGGGGATTCCCATGACAGCAGGGAAATGACTTCACAGGAGGGGATTCCGGTCTTTATCGCATAAAACCAAAAGGGAATTCGGTCTGCTTGGCTGGATTCTCTTTTTTTCTTGCATTTCCGGCCATCTTTACATATAATGGTACTGGGAATCGGGACAGGACGAATTCCCGGGGAGGATAAGAACAGTTCGGTACTGAAAAGAAAGATGTGTAACTGAAATGGAGGATAATTATGGGAAGAGATGATTATGCAAGAGCATATAAGGCAGGAAAGAAGGATTATCAGGCGAGGATGCTCCGGGGTGAGAAGCCGACTCTGGCAGTGCTGGATGACATCATGCCGGAAAAGGGCCATTATCATGAGGTGCCGTTAGGCACGGTGCAGATTCCTATCGAACGTATCGTGGGGACGAAGACAGTGGGGCGGAGCAGTTCCTTTGCGGGCAATTTCATGCCAATCCTGCGGGACAGCTCCGAATTTGCCGCCAAATGGTCCAGCCTCAGCGACTACCAGAAGAACGAAGGCATCCGCGATCCCATCAAGGCCTATGAGTACATGAACAGATTTTATGTGGAGGAAGGCAACAAGCGGGTCAGCGTCATGAAATATTTCGGCGCGGTGTCGATTCCGGGCAATGTAATCCGCATCGTGCCCCAGCGCACGGATGAAAGGGAGAACAGGATTTATTTTGAATTTCTGGACTTCTATAAGGCGGCTCCCATAAACTATATCTGGTTTTCCAGAGAGGGGAGCTTTGCGAAGCTGCAGAAAATCGTCGGAAAGGAACCGGGGGAGGTATGGACAAATGATGAGATGCTGAAATTCAGCGCCCTTTATACCCGGTTCGGGGCAGAATACAATGCGGAGGGCGGCAGCAAGCTGACCATCACCCAGGGAGATGCGTTCCTGGCGTTCATCACACTGTATGGATATGAAGAGGTGGATGAGAAGACCACCAATGAGCTGAACGAGCTGATTACGAAGAGCTGGGAGGAGTTCGAGCTTCTTCAGGAAAGAGGGGACATTGACCTGAAGATGGAGCCCAGCCATGAGAAGAAGCCGCTGCTTTCCATGCTGCTTCCGGTGAGCGCGCCGAAAGTAAAGGCGGCATTCATCTATGAGAAGACACCGGGGACTTCCGCCTGGACCTATGCCCATGAGCTGGGCAGACTCTATCTGGAGCAGACTTTCCCCGATGAGGTGAGCACTGTGGCCTATGAGAACGGGACGGAGGAGAACGCGGAGGAGCTGATAGCGGAAGCCATCCAATCGGGCTGCAACCTGATTTTCACCACCACGCCGCCTTTCGTGCAGGCCAGCGTGAAAGCTGCCATCGCCAACCCGGAGGTCAGGATACTGAACTGCTCCCTGAATACATCGCATCGCTACATCCGTACATACTATTCACGGATGCATGAGGCGAAGTTCCTGATGGGCGCCATTGCCGGGGCCATGGCGGAGAACAACCGGCTGACTTATATTGCGGATTATCCTATTTTTGGGTCCATTGCCAATATCAATGCCTTTGCGCTGGGAGCGAAGATGATCAATCCCCGTGCGAAGGTCTATCTGGTGTGGTCTTCCATGAAAGAGACGGACATGGAGAAGGAGATGCGGGAGACGGCATCTGCCTGCATCTCTGGCCGGGACATGGTGATTCCGGAGGAGGCTTCCCGTTTCTTTGGCATCTACCATGTGGAGGGGGAGCATCCCAGGAACCTTGCCATGCCGCTGTACCACTGGGGGAAGTTCTATGAGCAGCTGATTCGTACGATCATGGACGGCACGTGGAAATATGATGACAACTCGTCCACCACGAAAGCTATCAACTATTGGTGGGGCATGTCCGCGGGGGTCATCGATGTGGTCTGCTCCAGACATCTGCCTCTCGGTACCAGGCGTCTGGTGGAACTGCTGAAGAGCACCATCAGCGCAGAGGCGTTCAATCCGTTCTCCGGCATCCTGTATTCCCAGGACGGCGTGGTACAGGATGATCCGAGCCGCATCATGCTGCCGGAGGAAATCATGACCATGGACTGGCTGGCGGAGAATGTCATCGGCTCCATCCCGAAGAAAGAAGAGTTGAAAGAGCAGGCGGAGCCGGTCATCAAGCAGCAGGGCATAAAGAGCGGAAGCTGAGGGAACTGAGGGGAACTGGAACATGAAGATTTTGGTAATCGCGGACGAGGAGTCCAAATATCTGTGGGACTATTTTGAGAAAAGCAAGGTGGAAGGAATCGATCTGATTATTTCCTGTGGTGATTTGGATCCGCGGTACCTTTCTTTTCTGGTGACCCTTTCCAATGTGCCGGTGCTGTATGTGCACGGCAATCATGACAAGAAGTATGCGCAGGTGCCGCCGGAGGGCTGCACCTGTATCGAGGATCAGATTTTTGTCTATCAGGGAGTGCGCATCCTGGGGCTTGGGGGCTCCATGCGCTACAAGCCGGGTCCGCACCAGTATACGGAAAACGAGATGAGGCGTCGGGTCAGGAAGCTGTCCTTCCAGCTGTTCAAAAAGCGGGGATTCGACATTCTGGTGACTCATGCCCCGGCCTATCAGCTGAATGACGGGCGAGATCTTCCCCATCAGGGCTTCCAGATCTTCAGGACTTTGATGGAAAAATACCATCCAAAATATTTCCTGCACGGCCATGTGCACATGTCCTATGGAAGGCAGCATAAGCGGTACGACAAATATATGGATACCCATATCGTCAATGCCTATGAGCGGTGCGTCATCGACCTGGATGATGAAAATCCGCAGGAAAACATACGGTAAAGCGTCCTGCGCGGGCATGGTACAATGCGCGGAGGACGCGGGAATAAAATCAGGAGAAGAATATGACCAGTAATCTATCGAGAGCAGAAGCGCTGGAGCTTCTGAAAAAGTATAATAAGGAGCCTTTCCACATCCGGCACGGACTGACCGTGGAAGGCGTGATGCGCTATTTTGCCAGGGAGAGCGGAAATGAGGCGGATGAGGAATACTGGGGCATCGCAGGTCTGCTCCACGACATTGATTTTGAGCTTTATCCGGAGCAGCATTGTAAGAAAGCGCCGGAACTCCTGCGGGAGGCCGGGGTTTCAGAAGAGATGATATACTCTGTCTGCAGCCATGGCTATGGGCTGTGCTCCGATCTGGAACCGAAGCATTTCATGGAAAAGATACTGTTCGCCTGCGACGAGCTGACAGGCCTGATCGGAGCCGCCGCCAGGATGCGGCCCTCTAAGAGCGTCATGGATATGGAACTGGGGAGCCTTAAGAAAAAATATAAGGATAAGAGGTTTGCGGCGGGCTGTTCCAGGGAGGTCATAAGCCAGGGGGCGGAGCGGCTTGGCTGGACGCTGGACGAGCTTCTGGAGAAGACCATTCTGGCCATGCGCTCCTGCGAGGCCGGGGTGAACGAGGAGACGGGGCTGTAGAAATTCATCTGTATGGCGACTAATCCGGCAGGTTTTATGTAAAAAAGAATGTCATCGAGCTGCCGCTTGGCAAAAAAATAGGAGAGCAGAAAACCTCCTCAGCTGACGCTCAAACTCGCATACTTCTTCGGAGAAACCCCCACTGCCTTAGTGAAAGCCTTGAAGAAGCTGCTGTAGTCTCCAAACCCGCTCTTCTCAAAGGCCTCGCCCACGCTGTCCCCTTCGTTCAGATGGGCCTTGGCGATGCTGATGCGGCGGGCGGTGATGTACTTGTTGATGGTGGTGCCGGTGGCCTGCTTGAAGATACGGCAGATATAGGATTCGCTTAGGAAGAAATTCGCCGCCAGCTGTTCCACGGTGATGCCCAGGGCGATGTTCTGGTTGATATAGGCCAGGATGTCCTCCACCTGATGACTGTATTTATATTCCGCCGGAGCAGCCTGCGCGGCATTGGCGTTGGACAGGACATTAATCAGCACCAGCAGCTCCATGAAAGCCGTCTGCTCCAGGATGTCGTGGGCGAAGCCTGTGGCGGAGATCATCTTGTTGATGTAATACAGAAAGCGGTTCTGTCCCGCCTTGTCCAGCGAAACCTTGTGCTGGAAACCGGTATCCCGGTTGGAGAAGCAGTAGTCCAGATTCGTATCCGCGGTGGAAATCCGCTTTACATAGTCCGGGTAAATGGAAAGGACGATACGCTCGTGGATATGATTGTCGATTTGGGTGAGCTTGTGGCTCTCGTACTGGTTGATGATAAAGAGATCCCCCGGGGCGATGGAATAGAAGCGGTTGTCGATCAGGAACTGCCTGCCGCCGGAGATGGAATAGTACAGCTCATAGCAGTCATGGATATGCATGTCCATGGCTTTTTCTTCTTTGTAGAGATGGGCGATGGCGAATGTTTTCGTCTGGGCGCATTGATTTATGGCAGTTTTGCAGGAATTGAGTTCTTCCATAGCGGCTCCTTTCGGACGGTCTTTATTTCGTGATGAAAAATACGGTTTATTGACAGAAAAGCTCAGCTCATCTCTCATGGCCGGAAAGTATCTTTCTCCACGACTGTATAGATATCTCTCCCCATCTTTTCCTCGAAATGCTCTTTCAGCTTTATGTTATTGTCCCATTTCTGCTGCGGGTAGGAACCATAGCGCCGTTTCACATCGCTCATCCGCTCCTCGATATCCAGCACGCCCTCGGCGCCGGCAATGGAGTCGCACAGCTGGATCAGCATGTCGTACTCATCCATGACGGCGGCTTTCAGGGTATCCTGAATGAGCTTCAGCTCCTCCGGGGTAGTATCGAATTTTCCGATATAGTCGTCCAGGGTCTGGCTGTTGAAAGAATGGGTCAGGCATATCCTGGCGGCCTCCTCATAGCCCAGGGACATCATATAGGAATAGCCGTCCGATACATGTCCCAGATGCCTTACGCCGAACTTCCGCCCGATATCATGGAGCAAGCCCAGAATATACGCCTTGTCCGGATCCAGATTACCGCACTCCCTTGCGATTGTCTCGGCACAGTGGGCGGCGACACGGCTGTGGTCTCCCCATGGCCCCGGGTTGCATTTCTCCGCTTCTGCCAGAAGCTCTTCTGCTATTTCTCTTGTGGGCATCATTATTGTTTCCCTCTCTTTTGTCCGCAATATCCTCCCGGAATCTCGGACCGCATATCACGAAGCTTTTCGGAAATCGTTTTGGGTGATTCCCCCGCTTTCCGGTTGCTTTTCAGTCTTGATGCCTGATTCCGCACCTGAGATTCCCGGAGCTCTGTTGCTCTTCTTATTTTTATATTCTACCGGAAAAGTTCAAGATTTGCAAGGTTTTGAGAAATATTTGAATAGAAATGGAGAATCTTTTCGTTTATACTGGAATTGGAAACAGGGGCTGGCTGAACCGAACCCGGGCGGACATCATCATATCCGATGGGGACAGGAGATTTTAGAGAAAATTTATGGAAAAATTTACCGCGGCATGGTATAATTGAAAAAATGTAAGGGCTTACATGACCGGAATTTTCTGAAAGAACTCTAATCGGTGTACCAGCCGCACATTGGCATAAGACCAGAAAGAGAGGTGTAAAGGTGGAACTTAGAACAGCAGTATCACCAAGGGATGTGAAGCACTATACCACAGAGCGCCTGAGAGAGGAGTTCCTGATTCAGGATCTCTTCGTGCACGGCGAGATTAAGCTGGTGTACAGCCACATCGACAGAATCATCACGGGCGCGGCAGTGCCGGTACAGCCCATTGCCCTGACCGCGGGAGAGGAGCTCCGGGCAGAGTATTTCTGCCAGAGAAGGGAGCTGGGCGTCATCAATATCGGCGGCGCCGGGACGATTACCGTGGACGGACAAGCGCGCAAGGTAGGTTTCAAGGAGGCAATGTATATCGGCATGGGCTCCAGAGAAATCGTATTCGCCAGCGAGGATGCCGGAAAACCGGCCAAATTTTATCTGAATTCCGCACCCGCCCACAGGACATGCCCTACCGTGCTGATTAAGCCGGAGGGAGAGCCGGAGGAGGGCGTGGTCATCGTGAAAGATGAGAACAAGGTGGAGCTTGGATGCCTGGAGGACGCCAACCACCGGGTCATCTGCAAATACATTCTCCCCGGCCAGGTGGAGAGCTGCCAGCTGGAGATGGGCATGACCAAGCTGGAGCCCGGCAGCGTGTGGAACACCATGCCCTGCCATACCCACGACAGACGGATGGAAGTGTATCTGTATTTTGAGATGCCGGAGGACGCCTTTGTGATGCATTACATGGGCGAGCCCCGGGAGACCCGCCACATCGTCATGCGGAACGAGGAGGCTGTGATTTCGCCCAGCTGGTCCATCCATTCAGGATGCGGTTCCAGAGCCTACACCTTTATCTGGGGCATGGTGGGCGAGAACCAGGATTTCGACGATATGGACGGCATCGCCATGAAGGATTTGATGTAAGGAATGAATGGTAAGTAATTGACAGATTATATATAAGGAAAAGGAGAAGAGAACATGTCAGAATTTACGAACTTTTCACTGGAAGGGAAAGTGGCGCTGGTAACAGGAGCTTCCTACGGCATCGGTTTTGCGATTGCTTCCGCCTATGCGGAGTGCGGCGCCACCATCTGCTTTAACGATATCAACCAGGAACTGGTGGACAAGGGCCTGGCAGCTTATGAAGAGAAAGGCATCAAGGCCCATGGCTATGTCTGCGACGTGACCGATGAGACGGCCGTGAACGCGCTGGTAGCGCAGATTGAGAAAGAAGTGGGCGTCATCGATATCCTGGTGAATAACGCCGGAATCATCAAGAGGATTCCCATGACCGAGATGACGGCAGCCCAGTTCAGGCAGGTCATCGACATCGATCTGAACGGTCCGTTCATTGTTTCCAAGGCGGTCATCCCGTCCATGATCAAAAAAGGCCACGGCAAAATCATCAACATCTGCTCCATGATGTCGGAACTCGGCCGTGAGACGGTATCCGCATACGCTTCCGCAAAGGGCGGGCTGAAGATGCTGACCAGGAACATATGTTCTGAGTATGGCCAGTACAACATTCAGTGCAACGGTCTTGGGCCCGGCTATATCGAGACCCCCCAGACAGCGCCTCTGCGGGAGATTCAGCCGGACGGCAGCAGGCATCCTTTCGACCAGTTCATCTGTGCCAAGACCCCTGCCAACAGATGGCTGAAGCCGGAGGAGCTCACGGGCCCCGCGGTGTTCCTGGCCTCCGAGGCGTCCAATGCCGTGAACGGCCATATCCTGTATGTGGACGGCGGGATCCTGGCCTACATCGGCAAGCAGCCGGAATAATCGGAAAATAAAGCGTGATTGGAGGCAATGAGACCATGAAGATAGCATTGATCAATGAAAACAGCCAGGCGGCCAAGAATGAACTTATTTACACGACCTTGAAAGATGTGGTTGAACCCATGGGCCATGAAGTATATAATTATGGTATGTGCGGCGCGGAGGACCCAAATCCCCTGACCTATGTGCAGAATGGTATCCTTGCGGCGGTACTGCTGAATTCCGGGGCGGCTGACTATGTGATTACCGGCTGCGGCACCGGGGAGGGCGCCATGCTGGCATGCAACTCTTTCCCGAAAGTGCTGTGCGGCCACATCGAGTCCCCGCTGGACGCATACCTGTTCGCGCAGGTCAACGACGGCAACTGCGTGGCGCTGCCTTTCGCCGAGAATTTCGGCTGGGGCGGCGAACTGAATCTGCAGTATATCTTTGAAAAGCTCTTCTGCGCTCCCGGCGGCGGTGGGTATCCGCCTGAGAGAGTGGAGCCTGAGCAGCGCAATAAGAAGATTCTGGACAAGGTCAAGGAAGTGACCCATACGGACATGGTGACCATCTTGAAGAATCTGGACAGAGAACTGGTAAAAGGAGCGTTCTCGGGGGCGAAATTCAAAGAGTATTTCTTTGAAAACTGTAAATGCGACAAGATCGCGGAAGCGGTGAAGGAAGTCCTGGCTTAAGATTTTTTGTGACGCACACGCCAAAGCCACAGGGAACGGAAGTTTCCGGGGCTTTGGCTCACTGTGCGTGTAAAATAAAAACAGCATGTAAGGACATGCGGAAAAGAGGGAAAATGAACGCAGTATTAGAGCAGATCAGTAAAATCGGTATTGTTCCCGTGGTGAAGATCGACAGGGCGGAGGACGCGCTTCCTCTTGCAAAAGCTCTGTGCGCGGGAGGCCTTCCCTGTGCGGAGGTCACTTTCCGCACCAGCGCGGCTGCGGAGGCCATCAAGACTATGACCACTAATTTCCCGGACATGTGCGTGGGCGCGGGCACGGTGCTGAATGCGGAGCAGGTGGACGCGGCGGTGGAGGCCGGTGCGAAATTCATCGTCAGCCCCGGATTGAATCCCCGGACAGTGAAGTACTGTATCGAGAAAAATGTGCCAGTCACCCCCGGCACCTCCAGCCCCTCCGACATCGAGCAGGCCATCGAGCTGGGACTGGATGTGGTGAAGTTCTTCCCGGCGGAGCAGTCCGGCGGCCTGGCCAAGATCAAGGCCATGGCGGCGCCCTATGTGAACATGAAGTTCATGCCCACAGGCGGCATCAATGCTAAGAACCTGACCTCCTACCTTGATTTCGACAAAATCATCGCCTGCGGCGGCTCCTGGATGGTTCCCGGGAATCTGATCAATGAGGGCGCCTGGGACAAGATTGAGCAGCTCACCAGGGAGGCGGTACAGACCATGCTGGGCTTCGAACTGGTGCACATCGGCATCAATTCAGAGAGCAGGGAGGAGGCTGACAAGACTGTCAACCGCCTTGCGTTCCTGTTCGGCCTGCCCGTGAAAGCAGGCAGCGGCGGCAGCTTTGCGGGCACGATCGCGGAGGTGCTCAATACCCATGGCAGAGGCACACACGGGCATATTGCCATCAGGACGAACTATATTGAACGGGCTGTCAATTATATGAGCACGGTGCTGGGCGTGGAGTTCGAGGAGCCTGTCCTGCGGGCTGACGGCAAGATAAACGCCATCTACCTGAAAGAGGAAATCGGCGGATTCGCGGTGCATCTTCTTCAGAAATAAGTGTGTAAAGAAAGAGATTCTTTTCACGGATCGCAAGTGTGAGAATATACGAAAAAGGAGCAGACAACAATGGCAAAAGTGATAACCATGGGTGAGATTATGCTGAGGCTGTCCACCCCCAACTTCGAGAAATTCATCCAGGCAGACGAGTTCGACATCAATTACGGCGGCGGGGAGGCCAATGTGGCAGTGTCCCTGGCCAATTACGGACATGACGCGGAGTTCGTGACGGCGGTGCCGGACAATGAAATCGGCGAGTGCGCGGTGGCATCCCTCCGGAAATACAATGTGGGCACGAAACATATCGCCAGATGCGGCGAGAGGCTGGGCATCTACTATCTGGAGAGCGGCTCTTCCATGAGGCCCTCCAAGGTGGTCTACGACAGGGCCCATTCCTCCATTTCTACCGCTACGGCGGCGGACTTTGATTTCGACGCGATTTTCCAGGGCGCTGACTGGTTCCATTTCACGGGTATCACCCCCGCCGTATCCGACGCGGCGGCGGCTCTGACCGAGGAGGCCCTGAGAGCCGCGAAGAAGCATGGCGTGAAAGTGTCCGTGGACCTGAACTTCCGCAAGAAACTCTGGTCCTCCGAGAAAGCCCAGAAAGTCATGAAGAATCTGATGCAGTATGTGGACGTATGCATCGGAAACGAAGAGGACGCGGAACTGGTGCTGGGCTACAAGCCCGGCAAGACGGACGTCACCAGCGGGGATCTGGAGCTGGCAGGCTATAAATCCATCTTTGAGCAGATGGTGGCCGACTATGACTTTGAATACTGTGTGTCCTCCCTGCGGGTGAGCCATTCCGCCTCCGACAATGGATGGTCCGCATGTATCTATTCCAGGGACACCAAGGAATTCTATCACTCCAAGGAGTACAGCATCCATCCTATCGTTGACCGTGTGGGCGGCGGTGATTCCTTTGCTGGCGGCGTGATCTGCGGATTGCTGGACGGCAAAGATTTCAAGGCTGCTTTAGAGTACGGCGTGGCGGCTTCCGCGCTGAAGCATACTATCCCCGGAGATTTCAACCTGGTGAGCCGGAAAGAGGTGGAGACTCTGGCCGGCGGCGATGCATCCGGGCGTGTACAGCGATAAGTACAAAAATTGGGTAAAAAGATATCTGCAGGGGTGTATCAGCTGTGTCGGCATGACGATAAATAATTAGAAACGTTTATACAGGGCTGTTGGAAGATAGGATTCCGGCGGCCTTGTGTGGCGTGGATTGATACAGCGTCTGTCTGGCGCGGTGCCCCGGGACAGATGAGGAAATTATAATAAGGAGGATAAAGGAAGATGAGCTCGTATTACAAGCATACCAGAACAGAAAGCGCGAAAGTGCCCTATTCTTTCCGGTGTGAGCAGTGCACAAAGGACAGCGGGGTACGGCAGGCCACTATAACCGGCAACGAAGCCGTACATAATTCCATTTCCAGATCCCTGTCCCAGAAAGAGGAGACGAAATTGCAGGAAGAGGCTTTCCAGAAACTGAAGAACAGCCTCCAGGAAGCTTACGAGAACGCGGAGAAGAAGCATATCTATCATGCTGCGTTCAACGATACCTGCCCTCATTGCGGCAAGCCTCAGTCCTGGGCGGTGTCCAATCTGAAGAACAAACTCTTCGAGAATTCCATTGTCAGCATCCTGGTGGGACTGATTTTCAGCGTAGGCAGCTATTTTTACATAAAGAGCGAGCCCGGCCGGTTCGAGGAGTCCTGGCAGCTGGGAGTGCCCATCGGCATCATGGGCGTTGCCGTGGCCATCGCGGTCATATTCTTTGTCATCAATATGGTCAAGATGAGCTCCAAGCAAAAGAAGACGGCCGACGTGACCCAGAAGAACCTGCCTGATATCCAGTGGGACGCTGTGGAGGGCATGATTGACATGAGCCGGGTTTAGGAGGATTCAGGATATTTCAGCAGACAGAATATGCGGGGGAAAAGAGAAATCTTTTTTCCCGTTTTTCGCAAATAGGATACAATTTCAGGATATACTTGAAAGTGGGAGGTGATATCATGACAGAGATTCTGGTGGTGGAGGACGATGAGGCGATTGCCAATCTGATCTGCATGAACTTAAGCGCGGAGGGCTACCGCTGCACCTGTGCCCGGGACGGCATGGAGGGAGCCGATTACGTCGAGGGGAGAAGCTTCGACCTGGTGCTGCTGGACATCATGCTGCCGGAGGTGGACGGTTATGAACTCCTGGAATACATCAAGCCCACCGGCACTCCCGTGATATTCCTCACAGCCAAAGGGAGCGTTGACGACAGGGTGCGCGGGCTGAAGGCCGGGGCGGACGATTATCTGGTGAAGCCCTTTCAGATAGGGGAGCTCCTGGCCAGGGTGGAGGCAGTGCTGCGCAGGCTGGGAAAAGGCGAACGGCAGCTGGCAGTGGGGGATGTGTCCGTCCGGCTGGATTCCAGACAGGCGCTTAAAGGCGGCCAGCCGGTGACGCTGACGGTGAAGGAGTTCGATCTGCTGGTAGAACTGATGCAGAACAGGAATATCGCCCTGTACAGGGACCAATTATATGAAAAAGTCTGGAAAGAGCCTTTTAGCGGAGAGACCCGGACGCTGGACAGCCATATCCAGAGGCTTCGCAGGAAGCTGGGCTGGGAAGAGCGGATCCGGACGGTGTTCCGCATAGGCTACAGGCTGGAGGGATGACATGCGCCTCTTTGCGAAAATCTTTATATGCGGGACTTTGACTTTAAGTCTGTCATTTTCTGTCTCGGGGTATCTTCTACTCCATTTTTCCATGGAAAGCAGCATGGCGAGGGAAACGGATTTCGCTTTGAAACAATATCAATATGATAAATTCACGGTCCAGTCGGCGCTGCTGACATACGCGGATTTTTCGATGACCGTGGTGGTTGCCGAAAAGCCCATTATGGATCAGAATGAGTGCTTCACATTCTGGGAGGTTCTGCCGGAAGCGCAGAAACAGAAGGAACTGCCCGAGGAGCTCTTTGAAATCCTGGCGGAGGAGATCAGCCTCCCGGTGGCTTTCTACAGGGAGGACAAAACGCCTCTCTATGAGGGAATAGAGGGGCTGGATGTTTCCTTTCTGGAGAATCTGTCGGAGGGAGCCCATGCATACCGGTTTCAGGATACGCCGGAGGGCGGTTCCGTTCTGGTGGGAAGCGTGCTGGAGGCCGGCGGAAAGCTATATTTTCTCACCCAGTGGGACATTGGAAAGACGCTTGTGCAGCAGGAGACCCTGGAGCGGTATTTCCTGCGCTGCTACCTGATCGCCATCCTGGCGGGCATGCTGCTGCTGGGCTTTTTGTCGGCTTTTCTGACAGGGTCCCTGAAACGCATGTCGCGGGCGGCCAGGCGCATGGCCCAGGGGGATTATCAGGAGCGGCTTGCCATATCCGGGCGGGATGAAATCGGTGAACTGGCGGAAAGCTTCAACCAGATGGCCGGGGCGGTAGAGGAAAAAGTGGCGGAGCTGTCCCGCGCGGCCAGGCAGAAAGAGGACTTCGTGGCGAATTTTGCCCATGAGATGAAGACGCCGATGACTTCCATTATCGGCTACGCGGATATGCTCTACCAGAAAGAGCTGACCAGGCAGCAGGTGCGGGATGCCTCCTGGTATATCTGGAATGAAGGGATGCGCCTGGAGACCCTGTCCCTGAAGCTGATGGACCTGACGGTGCTGGGGCGGCAGGATTTCACGCTGCAGGAGATGGACGCGGAGGATCTGTTCCGGGACGTATCGGAGGGGCTTAGGCCGCTTTTTGCGGAGAAAGGAATCTCCTTTTCGCTATCGGCGGATCCGGCCTATATCAAAGTGGAGTATGATCTGTTGAAGACGCTGCTGATCAATCTGATGGACAATTCCATGAAAGCAGGCTGCAGCCGGATAGAGCTGTCAGGCAGACGTCTGGGGGAGGGAATATATCGGATCGGCGTCAGGGACGATGGCTGCGGCATGGAAGAGGAGGAGCTTTCCCGGATTACGGAGGCTTTTTATATGGTGGACAAGGCCAGGTCCAGAAAGCAGCACGGGGCAGGTCTGGGGCTCGCCCTGGCCGAGAGAATCGCCGGGATACATAAAAGCCGGTTGACTTTCCGGAGCAGGAAAGGAATGGGGACAGAGGTGAGCCTTGAAGTAGTATGCGGAGAAAGGGCGGAGGATGAAGAATAGAAGCTTTTTTGTGAATCTGTCAGGGATATTGCTGGCATTTGCCATCGCTTTCGGAGGCCTGTTCGCGGTGCAAAGCCGCCTTGCGGAAGAGAAAGCCATGCTGCTGTCGGGAGGCGGAGAAGCGCAGGTCTCCATGCAGGCCCAGGCGGGGGATTCCCGGAGCGCCACAATGGTGGACGTGGAGGTGACGGTGGCGGATCTGACGGAAGAGGAGCTGTGCCAGGCGGTGCTGGGACTGGAGAGCGCATCGGAAATCTATCCTCACGAGCCTTTGCAGGGGCAGCTGTCCATGTCGGGAGCCGTCGAGTGCGGCATGGCATGGATAGGGGATTTTTTCCTGCCCCATCTGGACGGAATGTCGGCTGTCCCCCGGGAGTATCGGATGAACTGTTATCTCTGGGCCGGGCAGGAGGAGCCCGGGAGCGCGGAGGAGGGTTCGCTGCCGGGTTATTGGTCCGTGTCCTTTGCGGGGCAGGGGCTGGAGGCTGAGCTGACGCTGGATGCGGTGACAGGGAAGGTGCTGGACGCGCGGGTGACGCTGTCCGATCAGGAGGGATATCCCGAGGAGGGCGTCCTGTCCGGGCTTTTGGAGGACTATGCGGATTCCTTTGGGATAGAGACCAGCTATGTGGTCTCCGCGGCGCAGGAGGGAAATGGGGATGAAACTATATATGAGAGAGAAAGCGATGGGAGCCGGAATTTCTGTCAGAGACTGGAAAGTGAGGAGATGGCGGCCGTGCTGGATGTGGACAGCTTGGTGAGCGGCCCGGCCCATGCCGGGGGCGGCGGGAGGACAATCTATTTCCATCTTTACTGGGAGACAAAGGCTGTGTGAAAAAACTGTGAACCCTCCGGATTTTACAACTTAGGCACAAGTAAGTCGCAGGCGTGTGACATCCGGCTGATATGATGGCCGGGAAAGAACGCAAAGGCAGCGTTCTTCCGGGTTTTTGGCCAGAAAAAGTAAATTGTAGAATCAGGAGGCAACAGAAAATGAGGAAGAGAAAAAAGAGCATAAAGCGGACCGCGGTCCTGCTGGCGGCAGCGTTTCTTGCCGGGGCGCTTGGCGGCTGCGGCAGACAGGCGGCGGGAGGAGACGAAGGGGCCGGAGGCAGCGAAAATGCCGCCGCATCAGGCGCGGAGAACAAAGGCAGATATGTGGAGATACAGGAGAAGCTGCCGGAGGAACTGGGCGGATGGGAAATCATGCAGATGTATTCGGTAAATGAAAAACTGCGTTTCCTCACATCCAGAACAGAGGATGGGAAGACTGCTCTGCGGGAGTGGGAAAAGCAGGGGGAGAACCTGACGGATGTGACCCAGAGCTGGCTGGCCTCCATGGAACTGACCGCTCTCGGGGACTGGCTGGAGGCGCGGCTGATACAGGGAAAGGACGGCGGACAGTACCTGTATGCCGGTTATGTGGCAGAGGATGAGGAAAACTACATGGGGCATCTGTGGAAGTCGGACGGAGAGACCGCAGTGGAAATCACGCCGGAGAAGTGGGCAATCCCCAATGAAGAATACGGCAGCTATGAGATGATACAGGGGCTGGCGGCGCTGGACAACGGCACATTGACCGTGCTCTCCTATTCTTCGCTGGATATCCTCTCCGGGGAAGACGGCAGAGTGATAGAAAGTGAACGGCTGGACAGCTATTATGAGGGCGGCGTGATATCGGACGGAGAAAATGTCTACCTGTGCTCCTCGGACGAAAGCGGCGGCCGGATTGAAAAACGCCCGGAGGGCAAAAGCGATGGCGCGGCGATGATTCCCTGCCCTTCCGCCGATTCCTCACAGTCCGGGGACGATACGGTCTTCAGCTTTGGCGGAGCGTCCGGCCGGGCCCTTGCTGCCTTGCCGGACGGGACATTGATTGCCGGCGGAGAGGATGGGCTTTTCCGAATGAAAGCCGGGGAGGAGCAGTGGGAGATGCTGATGTCCGGCACGGAGACGAGTTTTTCCATATCGGATTGCTGGTGCAAGGACTTCGCGGCATTCCAGGACGGAAGTGTCTACGCGCTTTTCCAGGAAGAGGACGGCCAGGCTTTATACCGGTATGAGTACGATCCGGAGGCGGTGTCCCAGGTGACAGAGGTGCTGAAGCTGTACACTGTCTTCGAGAATTCCCTGCTGAAGCAGGCGGCCGCCAAATATCATAAGGCCCACCCCGAGGTCTTGGTTGAGATAGAGAGCGTGTATCCCATGTACAATAACGGCGAGACGGACTATAATGCCGTCTATCAGGAGCTGAATACGATGCTCATGGGAGACGACGCGCCGGACATGGTGGTGATGGACCATCTGAACATGGATTCCTATGCGGAGAAAGGGCTGCTGGCGGATTTGGATGATGTGGTGAGGCCCATGGAGGAGAGCGGCGAACTGCTGTCTAATATTACGGGCGTTTATGCGCGGGAAGACGGCAAGAGGTACGCGGTGCCCCTGCAGTTTGGAGTGAATCTGGTCCTGGGCAGGGATATCGGAGTCCGGGATATGAGTACCATGGAGGCGCTGGCCGGCTTTTTGGCCGGAACAGATGAGCCTTATATGAGTCCCCAGACAGCCGCCGATCTGGTGAACAAGTTCTACCCCTATTTCTGTGATGAAATCGTGGACGGAAAACAGCTGGACAGAGAGGCGCTGGGGAAGTATCTGGAATATCTGAAAGCAATCGGGGACAACTGCGGCGTCATTGCCGCCCGGCCTGAAGGAGAGGTGGATTACGGTATCTTTGACCTGACAAAGAAAGCGAAGCTTGCCTTTAACGGCACGGCAGGCTTTACGGACTGCATGCTCCCCATGTCCATGGCGGACTATATCAAGGGGGATTTCGCGGCCTTTGAGAACAGCTTTGAGCCCCTGGTGCAGGCCGGCATCTGCGCCAAGAGCCAGCATATAGATACGGCAAAGGACTTCCTGCGGTTCGCGCTGTCGGAGGAGATTCAGGATTCGGAGTACAACGGCTTCCCGGTGAATCGCAACTCCATGGAAACCCAGGCGGCGAAAGACCGGTCCGAATTCACCATGGTTACGTCACTGGAGGCGGGCGATGGGGACTATATCCAGTTCGAGAGCAAGGCTTATCCAAAAGAGACGGCAGACAGGCTGGTGGCCATGTGCCAGGCGCTGGATAAGTCTGTGGGGGAGGACGCGAAGATCTGCGAGGTGCTGACCGAGAATCTGGGCGGGTACCTGGACGGATCCAGATCCAAAGAAGATACTATCCAGAAAATAGAAGACAGCCTGAAAATGTATCTGGCGGAATAAAACAGTCCTCCGGACAGATTAGTAAAAAAAGTAAATCAACTCTTTATCTTCCGGCAAAAATAGTATATACTGATAACACACAGGAAAGAAATACGTCAATCCGACAAATTTAAGGAAAGAGAGGAAATGTGTTATGTACAATTTTTCTATCGGTGTGATGCTGGAGTCTTTCAGACAGCCCACGGAAGTGGCGCTGAAAAAGGCCCGGGAGATAGGGGCTGCGGGCATCCAGATGTACGCGGTGAACGGTGATCTGACGCCGGAGAAACTGACCGGGGAGAAGAGGAGAGAGCTTCTGGACATGGTGAAATCCGAGGGGCTGGTAATCTCCGCCCTCTGCGGGGACCTGGGGAAAGGCTTTCACAATCCCGAGCTGAACCCTGAGCTGATTGAAAAGTCCATGCGTATTCTGGATCTGGCAAAGGATCTGGAGACGAATATCGTGACCACCCATATCGGCGTGGTTCCCGCGGATTCGAACCACGACCGCTATAAAGTCATGCAGGAGGCGTGCTTCAAGCTGGCTGAGTATGCAGACTCTGTGGACGCGCATTTCGCCATCGAGACAGGACCTGAAGAGTCCGCAGTGCTGAAGAGATTCCTGGACGGCCTGCACTCCACCGGCGTGGCGGTGAACTTGGATCCTGCAAACCTGGTCATGGTGACCGGCGACGATCCCGTACAGGCGGTACATAATCTGAAAGACTATATCGTGCACACCCACGCCAAGGACGGCGTGCGCAACTATTACCGCAATCCCGAGGAGGTCTACGGCCTGGTGGAGGCGGAGATGCTGGCAAGCCCCTCCTTTACGGAGGTTCCCCTGGGCAAGGGCGGCGTGGATTTCAAGAACTACCTGAAAGCGCTGGATGAGATAGGATATCACGGATTCCTGACCATTGAGCGCGAGGTGGGCGACAATCCGGAGGGAGATATCCGCCTGGCCGTTGATTTCCTGAATGACATGATCAGATAATCGGAAAAACGTATATACAAACGGCATTTAATCCTTGCCAGTCGCATAGCGCAGCCAGTCATGCCGTTTATCCGGTTTTTGGGCAATATTTAATCACCATATATATTAGGAGGGCTTGATATGAAGTTTTCTGTCAGTGCATATAGTTTCATGCAGTGTTTTCAGGATGGCAGGCTGACGCCCTTTACCGGTATCGCAAAGGTGAAGGAGATGGGCTTTGACGCCATTGAATTTGTGGACTTTGTCTTCCCGAAGGATGAGGATTCCGCAGAGTACGCGAAGAAGCTCCGGGCGGAAGCGGACAGAGTGGGCCTGGCGATATCGAACTATGCCGTGGGCGCGGACTTCTTAAGCGGCAGCGACGGAAACCTGGAAGCAGAGGTGGAGCGCCTTAAGGGACAGGTGGACATCGCCGCTATCCTGGGATGTCCTACCATGCGCCATGACGTGACAGGCGGGATTCAGGACCGAACCTATCAGGGATACGATACCGTGATAGAGCGCCTGGCCAAAGGATGCCGCGCGGTGACTGAGTACGCCGCCGGGAAAGGCGTCAAAACCATGACCGAGAACCATGGATTCTTCTCGCAGGACAGCCTGCGGGTGGAGAAGCTGATCAACACCGTGGCCAACGAGAACTTCGGACAGCTGGTGGACATGGGCAATTTCCTCTGCGCGGATGACAATCCGGCGGTGGCTGTGGGAAGATGCGCGCCTTATGCGTTCTATGTCCACGCCAAGGACTTCATCGTAAAGAGCGGCCAGGAGCCGGATCCCGGCCAGGGGTTCTTCCAGTCCAGAAGCGGCAATTTCCTGCGGGGGACGATTGTAGGGCATGGAGACGTTCCTGTAGTACAGTGCCTGCGGGCTTTGAAGAGAGAGAACTACGATGGATATGTGGCCATTGAATTCGAGGGCATGGAGGACTGCGTAAAGGGAGTCGCCATCGGCCTTGAGAATCTGAAGAAATATGTGGCGGAAGTATACGGAGGCTGATTCCCCGCGGCATGCCGGACGGCTGTGTCCGGCGGGATATCCGGCTTAAGGGCCGGAGGGACAAAAGGGAAGAGGCCGAAAAAAGGGGCTGTCGTGCTGCGGCAGCCCCGAACTGTATAAAACGGATTCCCCGCTGGGGAATGGAACAGGAGAAAACATGGACTTATATGGATTTAGGAAAGCGCAGGCAATCTGGGCTTCGGGCCGGGAGGAGGAGAAGAACTGCGAGCTGGCGTTCCGGGCGGTGATTCCGGCGGGAGACATAAAACTGTGCCTGGCGGCATCGACGATATACCGGCTCCGGATAAACGGAACATTCGTATGCGCTGGCCCTGCCAGAGTGGCGCACGGGTTCTACGCTGTGGACGAGATTCCTCTGTCCGGATATCTGACGGAACAGGAGAATGTGGCGGTGATCGAGGTGACAGGCTATAATGTCAACGCTTTTGATACCCTGGACCAGCCCGCTTTCCTGACAGCGGAATTTGTCCTGAAAGACCAGGCAGTGGCTGCCACCGGGGAAAACAGCGTGACAGTGCACGAACTGAAGCAGCGGGTTCAGAAAGTGCAGCGCTACAGCCTGCAGAGAGCTTTTGTGGAATGCTATCGCCTCCAGGCGGATAAGCAGGACTTTTATACACAGGCGGCATGGGGAGAGCTGCAGGCATCCACACAGATAACCTGGAGCCTGCAGCCTGAGAAACGCTGCCTGAAGCGCAGTGTCAGGATGCCGGAATATGAGAAGCTCCCTGTCCGGGCACTGGTGGAGACCGGCCGGGCGGAATTTTCGCCAGTCGCTTCCAAACCAGTGCTTGGCTGGGAGAGGGACCGCCTGGGCAAGACCTTGAAAGGCTATTTGCCCGAGGAGCTGGAAGAGCATCTGTCGGACGAGGGACAGAATATGACATTTGTGTCATCCGGGGCTGCCACGGGGGATGCGTTCCCGCTGGCGCTGGAGAATGGCTATGGCTTGTATGAACTTCCCTTTAATGCCACGGGCTTCATCTGCCTGGAGGTACAGTGCGGGGAACCTTGCTCGGTCTATCTGATGTTCGATGAGACGCTGGTGGACGGCAAGCTGGATTTCCTGCGCATGGGCACCTACAATATCTTCAAATACGCGCTGGATGCCGGCCGCCACCATATCATGACCTTTGCGCCCTATACGATGAAGTATGTCCAGGTAATCGTAAAGGGAAAAGCCACAGTCCGGGGACTGGAGCTGGTGGAGTACAAGCATCCGCCTGTGCAGCGCAGAGTGAAGCTGCCGGAGGATGGGCAGCTGGAGGCGATTTATCAGGCGGCAAAGGAATCCTATCTGTCCAACGCGGTGGATGTCTTCATGGACTGCCCCTCCAGAGAGCGGGCAGGATGGCTCTGCGACAGCTTCTTCACCTCCAGGGTGGAGCATGTGCTGACCGGGGAATGCCTGGTGGAGCGGACTTTCCTGGAGAACTTTATCCTGGCGGAAAAATTTGAATTCCTGCCGGAGGGGATGCTGCCCATGTGCTACCCCTCTGACCACAATGACGGCCTCTTTATTCCAAACTGGGCCATGTGGTTCGTGCTGGAGCTGGAGGAGTATCTGGAGCGCAGCGGCGACAGGGAGCTGGTGGACCGTGCGAAGAAAAGAGTCATGGCGCTGGTGGATTATTTCCGCCCCTTTGAGAATGAATCCGGCCTGCTGGAGAAGCTGGACGGCTGGGTATTCCTGGAGTGGTCCAGGGCAAATGACCCGGATGTGGTCCAGGAAATCAACTTCCCGTCGAACATGCTGTATATGAGGATGCTGAAAGCAGTGGCGTCTCTCTATGGGGAGAAGTCTCTGGAGGAGAAAGCGTCCCGCCTGAGACAGGTGATTAGGGAGCGTTCTTTCAACGGAACATTCTACACGGACAATGAGCGCAGGACGGAAAGCGGGCTGGTGAATCCGGGCAATTGCACGGAGGTCTGTCAGTATTACGCATTCTTTACCGGCACGGCCACGAAAGAGGAGGACGCCGCGCTGTGGGAGATGCTGATTCGGGATTTCGGTCCCGGGCGCAGGGAACTGGGACTGCATCCGGAGGTGGCTTTCGCCAATGCGTTCATCGGCAATTACCTGCGCATCGAGCTGCTGTACAGAGAGGGGCTGCACGAGGACGTGGTCGGGAACATCCGCGGATATTTCGCCAAGATGGCCAGGCTCACAGGCACTCTGTGGGAGAACGATACGCCCTATGCCAGCTGCAATCACGGGTTTGCCTCCCATGTCATCTACTGGCTTGCCGGCATCTACGGCATAGAGGGGTAGGCAGACGGGCAAAAGATGCGGAAAGGAGGCTGCAGTTGAAACAATATATTCTGGAGGCATGTATCGACTCCGCGGAATCGGCGGTGGAGGCTGTAAAAGGAGGGGCGGACCGTTTGGAACTGTGCGCAAATCTGATTATAGGAGGCACCACGCCGGAACAGGCATTGTATGAAAAAGTAAGGGAGCTTGCGGATACCAGGATTCATGTGCTCATCCGGCCCAGGTATGGGGATTTCCTGTATACGGAGCACGAGTTCGCCATCGTCGCCCGCAGTGTGGCGCTCTACCGGGAGCTGGGGGCGGACGGCGTGGTGGTGGGCTGTCTATTGCCGGACGGCTCCCTGGATACAGAGCGGATGAAAGCGCTCAGAGAGGCCGCCGGCCCTATGAGCATGACGCTCCACCGGGCTTTTGACATGTGCAGAGACCCCTATGAGGCGCTGGAACAGGCAAAGGACCTGGGAATCGGGACCATCCTCACCTCCGGCCAGAAGAACGGCTGCATGGAGGGCAGGGAGCTGATTGCCGGGTTGGTGCGGGAAAGCGGCGGCCAGGTGGACATCATGGCAGGAGGCGGTGTGGACGCTTCGGTCATCCGTCAGATGATTCCGGCCACAAGAGCCTCCAGCTACCATATGTCCGGCAAGACCGTACTGGACAGCGGCATGGCCTGCAGGAGGCAGGAGGTGTCCATGGGCGTGCCGGGGCTGGGAGAATATGAGATATTCCGCACGGCCCGGGAGAAGATACAGGAGGCCAGGCGGGTGCTGGACGAGGCGGCCGGACTGGCCGGGGAGTGGAACAGGGGGAAAGACAGGGATGAAATTTGAGCCGAAGACATTGGATTTTGAATTGAGCCCTTACACGGGGCTTACCAGGGAGAGCTGGCTGGAGGCTGGCAGATACATGCTGGAGGGAATTTTCCGGAATATCGATGATTTCCAGAAGCCTGTGGTCATGCCGAGAAAAGAGACAGAGATCACATATCCCCATCTGAAAGATTCGGAGGAAGCCCAGACCGTCCAGCGCACGGCTGAGGTGTTCGAGGGGCTGACCCGCTCCTTTTTCATCGCCGCGCCGATGATCGGCAATGTGCCTGACCTGACAGTGTGCGGGTATCCGATAGCGGAATATTATAAGAACCAGGTGCTGCGGGTGTGCACCAGAGGGGACGCCCTCTACGTGGGCACTTATGAGGACCAGCAGGAGATTACAGGGCATACGGATCCGTACAGGACTTTCCAGCAGACCGTGGAGACCTGCGCGCTGGTCATCTGCCTGTGGGTGAGCAAAAAGCAGATCTGGGATACCTACACGAAAGCGGAGAAAGACGTGATTGCCGGATTCCTGGACAGCTATGCCCATGCCAGCACGGTGCCCCAGAATTGGCGGCTGTTCAATATGCTGGACATGGCGTTCCTGCACATGGAGGGGTATCCCGTCGAAAAGGATGTGATGCGCGATCATGCCCAGGCCATCCTGGCTTATTATGCCGGGGACGGCTGGTACCGGGACGGACATTCTTTCGATTATTATTCCTGCTGGGCCTTTAATGTGTACGGTCCTATCTGGAATCTCTGGTACGGATATGAGAATGAACCGTATATTGCCAAACGGTTTGAAGAGAATTCCAACAGGCTCATGGAGACCTATGGGGACTTCTTCGACAGGGACGGCTGGACGAATATGTGGGGGCGCAGCAACATCTACCGCAATGCGGCTACCAGCGCCTTTGACGGCAATCTGATGATGCCGGGCGGCATGCCTGAGGGCAGGGCAGATCCTGGACGGGCCAGGCGGATTTCCTCCGGTTCCCTGATGCAGTTCCTAAGCAGGGAGGATTTCCTGTATCAGGGAGTGCCTGCCCTTGGTTTCTACGGGCAGTTCTCGCCTCTGGTGCAGGGGTATTCCTGCGCGGAGTCGCCTTTTTGGCTGGGCAAGGCTTTCCTGTGCCTGCATCTGCCCGCGGACCATCCTTTCTGGACGGCGAAGGAGAACAACGGTACCTGGGAGGAGCTGGGAGAGGGGGAAGTCAAGGTGACCTGCCTGGATGGGCCGGCCTTGTGTTTCTCTAATCATCAGGCCAACGGGGAGACCATCCTGCGCACGGGCAAGGTGGTGAAGCAGCCGGGGGACGAGCATGGGATGTGGAATTATTCCAAGCTCTGCTACAATACCAAGTATCCCTGGGAGGCGGCGCCGCGGGCGTATGCTCCGGAGTTAGTGCGGAGTCCGGAGGAGAGCGTTTGTGCCTGTTCGGATGAGGGGTTAGGGGAAAATGCAGCCCGGAGCGAATCTGCGGACAAGGGAGGCGGGTTTTGTGTGGAGGCTCAGCAGTATGTCCTGAGAGACGGCCCGCTGCCGGAAGGATACCATGACGCGGGAAACGGTAAATCGGGAAAGGCAGGATCCGGATTGCGGGCGCCGGAGAAAGCGAACGTGACTTTCTGGTATGGGCAAAGGGATGGCGTGCTGTACCGAAGACAATTTTTCGGCTACAATCTGGAGACGGAATGCCATTGGATACAGGCCATGAACCTGGCGGATTTTGCGGTGCCATACGGTATTCTGCGGGCGGACAGGCTGCGGCTGTACAAGGCGCCCGTGACTGTGACCCTGGGCTCCTACGGATTCCCGGACAATGGGACTGAAGTTATCAAAAAAACCTGCGGAAACGCAAAAGCCATTATCTTAAAGGGCACAGACGCTACAGGCTGTGAAAAACAGATGGCCATGACTGTTTATGACGGATGGCAGGGGCTGGGTTTGGTGCGCAGCAGAGGGACGAACCCGGATTCGGAGAAGTCCGTTATCCTGTACGCTTCCATGGAGAGGAAGAAACATTACGGCGGCTTTGAGCCTTATGTGCTGATTTCCCAGGTGATTACGAAAGAGAGCCATGAGGACTTTGGCGGGGAGGAGCTGTTTCCTGTGGCAGAGGTAATCTGCGCGGATCCGGAGGGCTGCGGCAGCTTTGGGCCGGTGGTGATCCGGATGAAAGATGGCAGTGAAAAGGTTGTTGACTTTGACGGTATGGAGGGGCGGTTGATGCTGTAGACGTAGGACTTATATGTCATAAAGTATCTTGAGCCGAGAGGTGCACAGGAAGGAGAGAAAGCCATGCTGGACATTTTATTCGTAACAGATTTTGTGTGCCCCTACTGTCTGGTGGCAAAGGTGGCGCTGGAGGAGGCCCTGAAAGAGACAGGCATCGAGGCTTGTATTCAGGTACAGCCCCTGGAACTGACGCCGGAGCCCGTTGAGCGGGTGGATACCTGCCATGACGAGGTTCGCAAGAAGCATTACCAGATTCTGGCGGAGCCGGCCGGGGCGCTGGGGCTTGACATGAAGCTGCCTCCCGCGGTCTGCCCCAGGCCTTACACGCGGCTTGCTTTCGAGGGCTTCTATTTTGCCCGGGAGAAAGGGCTGGAAGAGGTTTATTCCGACTTGGTATACCGAGCTTATTTTGAACAGGAGCAGGATATCGGGGAATTGGATACCCTGTGTGAAATCGCGGGAATGGCGGGGCTTGCCCGCGATGATTTCAGGCAGGCGCTGATGAAAGGGATTTATACGGGACAGGTGAAAGAGGAGACGGCCCGCTCCAGGGATGTGCTGAAAGTAGGAGGTGTCCCTGCCATCTATATCAATGGCGAAAGCGTCTGCGTGGAGAAGTATACTAAAGAAGAGATGATTCAGATACTCCGGCAAGGCCAGGCATCCGCGGGAGGCGGATTTGCCTGTGGAGTGGATGGCTGTGGCTGAGAAGCTCTGTGGCACGATGCGCTGGAACATGGCATCTGCAGAGGGGATGCGGTCCATGACGGGATTCTGCGGAAAGGGTGGGGTATTGAATAGCCGTGGCTCTGGAGTGGCGTTAAGGCCACTCCAGAGCCACGGAACAGTAGCCCAGATACCCGTCCTCTGCCGGTGTCAGATACTCCAGGCTGGAGTGGCTGCGGTCAAAGAGGCTGTGGATGTCCGGCTGGTCTCCGGGCATGGACTGCCGCAGAACCAGATAGGACACATCGGCGGGAAGAACCAGGGGCTCGCCTGTCTCGGACAGAGTCTCCAGCTGTTCGTCCGACAGGCATGCAAGCGGCCTGTTCTCCTGATTCATAAGGAACAGTTCCGTCTCCCGGGGAGGCACGGCGGCAACGATATTTATTGTGAAGCGCATGGTCTGAGAGGACTGTTCTCCGTTTTCGGTCCGGCTGACAGACTCGGAAATGCTGTGGCCCAATTTCTGCCCGTCCACAAAGGAGTCCGTGGATACCCCGGAACCGGCCAGCAGATAAATCTGCCCGTCCTCCTGCTGGTAGACAGGATTGAAATAGTATCGGGCAGAAACGGCCGTGGGGACGCAGAGGTCAGCCTCCATGCTCTCCTCCTCATCGGATACGTTAAAATGGAGATTTGAGAACGGAAAATCGCATGTGCCGTATCTTGCGGGCTCCTGCGTCTCTTCCTCCGAAATCTGCAGATTGTAGATGCCGTATCCCTCCAGACCGGGGAAAATGACCACGGAAGGGCTCTCTGCAGAGCTGCTGCAGCAGCCATATATTTTCTCGGGCCCGGTATCCTTTGCAACGATTTCCCCGCGGGAATTCACTTCCAGGGAGGGGAGGCCCGGTTCGATATAATTTCTGGTCACAAAGACACCGGCCAGCCGGTCTTTTCCTGTGGATACATCCTCCAGGGCCAGGCTGCAGCCGCTTAAGACAGGGACTGCCGCAAGGCAGATCACCAGGGCAGCTATCCGGGCGGGGGCTCTGAAAAGGGCCAGCCGTATTTTGCCTGTTTCCCGCATAAGTTTAAGCTTCATATTCCGGTTCCTCCTCATCCGGTTTTCCGTCAAATTTCAAGATATCGCCCACATCGCATTCCAGATAATAGCATATCTTATTCACCGTGCCGAAGCGGACGCCCTTTGCCCTGCCGCTGCGCAGGATGGACAGGTTCGCCTCCGTGATGCCCACCAGCCGGCACAGTTCCTTGGAGGTCATATGGCGTTCTTTTAAAATTTCGTCAAGATATATACGTATTGCCATGCTTCCGTCTCCCCTAGATGAACATGTCGTTATCTTCCTTCAGGCGCTTGCTTTCCAGATACAGGAAACTCAGCGTCCGGATGCCCAGCATGACGATGATTTCCCGCAGCGGGAACAGGATTCTGTGGCAGCTGGTCAGGAGGAACCGGGAGAGGAGCAGCTGCAGCACGTTAAAGCTTACATTGGCCAGCAGGAGCAACAGCAGCAGCCGTCCGCTGTTCTTTTTCAGCTGTTCCATCCGGAGACAGGATTTTGGGCCGAAAGGCTCTTTTTCATAGCAGCGCAGGAAGAGGCCCGTCATGAGAAGCAGGGCAATCTGGGCCACGGCGGGCAGCAGGCCTATGCCGGACTGAAGGGCCAGGAACAGGGCGCTGACTGTGAGCAGGAAATCGCCGGAACCGGTGTTGTTTTCCTGCAAAGCGGCCAGGGACTCTCTGAATTCTGTGACGCCCTCTGCCACAAGGCTCACGGCCAGAGCCAGCGCGTATAGATTCAGCAGCATGCGCAGCAGGAGCAGCAGCTTCCTCTGGAAATGCCTTTCTCCCCCGGGAAGATTCTCTCCTATAGGAAGCTCCGGAAGCCTGCCCGCCATGGAAGACTCCGTTTCCATGCGAAGCAGGAAGCGCAGCAGCAGCCAGGTCAGCAGCAGACTGTCGATGACGGCGGCCAGGGCATATTTGGCATTCCCGCCTGTGGGGATCGGGGACAGATAGCGGTCCATATAAGAGGGGTTTATGAAAAACCACAGCCCGACGAAGAGCGCCGCCGACAGGACGGCCAGCAGGAAATCTGTCCTGTGGCCCATGCGCCTGTACAGGAGAAAGGCAGCGGCAATCAGAGGGAGAGCGCCGAGAGCGATGAACAGAATCCAAGCGGCCGCATTGCCCATGCCGCCGGACAGGGAAAGGCGGCGCAGGGCCAGGCCCAGCTGTTCCCAGGGAAAAGTGATATAGTCCATGTCCGTACCTCATAGTTTTCAAAGTCTGAAATTATTGTTTTGCGATAATTCTGAAAACAGAGTATCACAGAAATTATCGTTTGTCAATAATTTTGAGGCCGAAAATTACATCAGAAATCTGGCCCAGTACGCCAGACGGTAAAGAAGTTTAAGCCGGAATTCTTTCCCGGAGGAAAGAGGCTGGGGAATCTGGCCCTCCGCCAGATCGTAGGAGTCCGCATCGATGACTTTCAGGGCCTCCCGCTCATAAGCCCCCATTTCTTCCCGGAGAATGGCATTCAGTTCCGGGCTGTCTATGACCAGCATCAGCTCCGTGTCCAGATAGGCGCTGCGCATATCCCAGTTGAAAGAGCCGATGGCAGAAAGGCGGTCGTCCACGGTAAAGCATTTCCCGTGATAGGAGACACCGCTGTCGTACTCCGACATATTGACGCCGCTGTCCAGCAGTTTTTCTTTATTGATATAGTAGTCCATGGCCCCGAAGGGATTTCCGTTGTTGGCCACGGAATTGGTCATCATATGTACCTCCGGCACCTGGGCGCAGATGTCCGAGAGCTGTCCCAGCATCCAGTCGTCGCACAGGATATAGGGAGTATGGATGAAGACGGATTCCTGTGCCTGTTCCATCAGTTCCGTGATGGAATAGAAGACCACGGGCTCCTTGGCGCGGGTGTGGACCGGGTTGGACACCAGCCGGATCCGGCGGGCCGGGACGGTCAGTTCCCTGTAGTCCACAGGCTGGAACCAGTCGGCATGTTCCTCCTGCATCTGGCTGTAAAGGGCCTGGAGGTCGCCCTGTTTTTTGGTGCTTCCTCCGCTGACGGCATGGCAGGCATCCAGCTCCCAGACGGATTCAAAATATTCCCGCAGCTGCTCCATGGAAGAGAAATCCTCCCCCTCCTCGCAGCAGACCAGCACATCCCAGTCGTAGTTCTTGTAGCCGTCATGGTCCCCCAGAAAAAAGTCATAGCAGTTCCTGCCGCCCAGGATGTAGGCTGTTCGGTCTGCCATCAGATATTTATCGTGGAGCCGTCCCATGAATTCCCAGGGCTTGAGGGGATTTAAGGGGTTATAGATTTTGAATTCCACGTTTTCGTTCTCAGTCAGCGCATAAAACCAGGAATTTCCAAGGATTCCCGTGGCATAGGAAATGCCGTCCACCAGGATGCTCACATGTACCCCGCGCCCGGCCGCCTGATACAGTGCGGCCAGCAGCATTCTGCCGCTGACATCCGCGTTGAAGTCGAAAGTGCTCAGGATGATTTCATCTTCTGCCTGGGAGATCAGGCGGATACGCTCGGCCAGGGCTTCGCCGTTGTCAGAAATAACCATAGCTCGTTCGCAAGTGTCCGTATTTCCGTAAAAGCCGGAGGCGGAGAATTGCTCCATGGTATCCGCCGTGACGGCAGGCTGTCTGGAGTAGGGGAGCACTATGGCGCAGGCATAGGCCAGAAGCAGGAGAAGTATGATGCATATTTTCCGCAATCTGTGTTTTTTCATGGACAGACACCTCTTTTTGTTCCGCTGTAATGTTTTTTGGGGTTTCTGATTCAAATATACATCAAATGAGGGGATGGGGCAATGGGAAAGGGAAAAGAAAGAATTGCTATTTTCCCCGCAAGGATTTATACTAGGAAGAAGTAAAGAAATGGATGACAGAAAAGGAATCAGGAAAACATTATGTCAGTACAGGGACAGACAAGAGAAAAGACAAGAATCAATATACGGGAGCCGAAGCATTACCGGGTGGTCATGCACAATGACGACTTCACCACCATGGAGTTCGTGGTGGAGGTGCTGATTGACATCTTCCACAAAAGCGTTCCGGAGGCGGAGCGGCTGATGCTGATGGTGCATGAAAGCGGCCGGGCGGTGATAGGAGCCTATCCTTATGACATCGCAGTGACAAAGGTGCAGACAGCCTTAGGGTTGGCAAAGGAGCAGGGCTACCCTTTCCGGATGACAGTGGAGGAGGCGTGAATATGTACGTATCAAGCGAAGTGGCGGAACTCATTGAAAAGGCCTTTTCCACGGCAAAGGCTGCCCGCTTTGAATATGTGACGCCGGAAGTGGCGCTGTACGCGGCCTGCCAGAACCCGGTGTTCGCCAGGGCCTTTGAAAACTGCGGCGGGAACCTGAGAGAGCTGGATATGGATCTGCGGAATTATCTGGAGGAATATATGGAACAGGGGGCGGATTCCGGGCAGGAGCCCCAGCTTTCCCAGGGCATGGGGGATGTGATGGCCCATGGGTGGGAGACTTCCCGGAACAGCGACAAGCCGATGATGGAGCTGCCCCATCTCATCTCGGCCATGTATGGGCTCACAGAGAGTTACGCGGTCTATTTCCTGCGGAAACAGGGAGTGGAGCGGGTGGATTTGCTGCAGGAGATGACTGTGGCTTACGAGGAGATTTCCCTGGAAAAAAAGCGTGGCAAAAATGCCGCCGGGAGAAAGGCGTATCAGACAGCTCCGGCCGCACCGGGCGGCAAAGGACGGCAATCTGTCGGTCCGGAGGATGAGGAAACGGGCTTTGGCAAGGAATCAGGCATGGAGGATGAGGTCGGGACAGATGGCGAGGAAGACTGGGGCGATGAGGAAGACGGCGAAGCGTCGGCTCAGGACAACTTCTGGCAGCAGTACGCCACCTGCCTGAACGACGGGCTGGAGGGGACGAATCCTCTGATCGGCCGGGCGGAGGAGCTGGAGCGGACCATGCAGATTCTCTGCCGGAAAGAGAAGAACAACCCCCTGCACATCGGAGAGCCCGGCGTGGGCAAGACCGCCATCACGTACGGTCTGGCCAGGCTTTTGAACGAGGGAAAGGTTCCCGCGCCCCTGGCGGGAGCAAGGATTTTTGCCCTGGATCTGGGCAGCCTGCTGGCCGGCACCCAGTACCGGGGAGATTTCGAGAAGCGCTTCAAGCGGGTCATGGACAGCATCGCCCGACAGGAGAAGCCCATCGTCTACATCGATGAGATTCATAACATCGTAGGGGCAGGCGCGGTGAACGGAGGGAGCTTCGATATCTCTAACATGCTCAAGCCCTATCTGGCCCGGGGGCATATCCGCTTCATCGGAGCCACCACCTATGAGGAGTACAAGAAGCATTTCGAGAAAAACAAAAGTCTGGTCAGGCGTTTCCGGAACATCGATATCAAAGAGCCGGAAACCGCGGACGCCGTCCGGATTCTGGAGGGGCTGCGGGAGAATTATGAATCGTTCCACGGTGTCCGCTATGAGGTGGGCGTGCTGGAATACGCGGTGGAGATGAGCGCGAAATATATCAATGAGCGCTATCTGCCGGATAAGGCGATTGATTTGATTGATGAGGCCGGCGCTTATCGCAGGATTCACCCCATGGGAGAGGAGTCTGCGGGACTGCCGGACAAAACACCGTGGGAAATGCAGCCTGTAGGACAGAGGGGAGAGGGCGTTTCCAGAGAGGGGGATATCCCGGTGGATTCCCGGGCAGCGGAGGGGAATGTCCAAAAAGTCGATTCGGGGGCCGCGCCGCCGCAGGAGGACGGCTGCCTGCCGGATGATGGGGCATCAGGCAGAGCGGGAACCATACAGACAGTGAACCGTAAGCTGATTGACGAAATATTATCCAGAACATGCCAGATTCCCAAACAGGTAGTGGAGAGCGATGAGACCGCCGCCCTTGCCACGTTGGAAGGACGCCTGAAAGCAAAGGTCTTCGGCCAGGAGGAGGCCATCTCCCAGGTGGTCAATGCCGTGAAGTTCTCCAGGGCAGGCCTTTTGGAGGAGGGCAAGCCCCTGGCGAGCCTCCTGTTCGTGGGCCCCACGGGCGTGGGCAAGACGGAGATTGCGAAGAGCCTTGCGGCGGAGCTGGGCATCCGGCTGATTCGATTTGACATGAGCGAATACGGGGAGAAGCATGCCGTGGCCAAGCTGATAGGCGCGCCGGCAGGATATGTGGGCTACGAGGAGGGAGGTCTCCTCACGGAGGAGATTCGGAAGAATCCCCACGCGGTGCTCCTGCTGGACGAGATTGAAAAGGCCCACCCGGATATCTACAATATCCTGCTACAGGCCATGGATTATGCCACGTTGACGGACAATCAGGGCAGGAAAGCGGACTTCCGCAATGTCATCATCATCATGACCTCCAATGCGGGAGCCAGCCGGATCGGAAAGCACGGAATCGGCTTCCAGGGCCAGGATGTTGGCAGCGATGTCATTTTAGAGGAAGTGAAGCGAATCTTCCAGCCGGAGTTCCGCAACCGTCTGAACCGGATTGTGGTTTTCCGGGGTATGGACGGGAAGATGGCGGAGCAGATTGTGGAGAGGAAGCTGGGAGAGCTGGCGAAAATGCTTCTTCGCAAAAACGTACATTTCTGCGCGGATGAACGAGCAAAGAAACTGACGGAAAAGAAAGGCATCAGCGCGGAATTCGGCGCCCGTGAGATAGAGCGGGTGATTCAGGGAGAAGTCAAGCCGCTGCTGGTGGACGAGATTTTGTTCGGAGCGCTGAAAGACGGGGGGACCTGTACCCTGACGGAGGCGGACGGGAAGTTCGGGCTTATGCTTTCCCCTGGAAAAGAAAGCGGCATTTCAGGGAGGGAGAGATGACATATGCCTGTCTATCGGCTGAATGAGGGGGAGATTTCTTTTCCCAGTCCCATGTATGCCCGCCGGGACGGCCTGCTGGCGGTGGGCGGGGATCTGACTGTGGAGCGGCTTCTGCTGGCCTACACCCATGGGATTTTTCCCTGGTATGACCCGGGGGAGGAGATATTGTGGTGGTGTCCCAGAGAGAGATTCGTGATTTTCCCGGAGGAGATACATATTTCCCATTCCATGCGGAAATATTGGAAGAAGCATAAACTCAGGCTGGAACTGAACCGGGATTTCGCGGACACCATGCACCGGTGCCGTACCATGAGGGAATTTAAGGAGGGCACATGGATTTCTGATGAGATGGAGGAGGCTTATCTGCGGCTCCATGAATCGGGATATGCCGTCAGCGCGGAGGTGTCGGAGGACGGCCAGCTGGCGGGAGGCCTGTACGGGGTGTCCATCGGCAGGTGCTTTTTCGGGGAGAGCATGTTCTCGGAAAAGGAGAACGGCTCCAAGGCGGCTCTGATTGCCTTTGCCAGGCTGCTGGAGCGCAGCCGCTTCCTGTTCATGGACTGCCAGTTCCATACGGAGCATCTGGAGAGCATGGGCGGCAGATATATTTCCTGGGAGGAATATGACAGGATGCTGGCGGAGGGCACGGGACGGTGAGCGAGAGGAAATCGAAATATACCGCAGGCCGCCGGGAGTCGTGCAAGTTTTATGGGAGTGCGGTATTGAAAACAAAAATTAACGGATAAAAGCGCATATCCGAAAGGAGAGACTTATGAATAAATTGACGGGGTTGCTTTGCGGGGCGGAAAAATCCGCGGACAGGGAAGCGGGGTGCAGAAGATGAGATTGCGGAGCAGAATTGCGGTGTGGTGCGGGAAGCTTGCCTGCGCAGTGAGCCGCAAGCTGGGCAAGGGGAACGGTTCCTCCTTTCCCGGGCGGGTGGCCAGGAAGATAGACCCGGAGATTCTGTCCGTGCTGAGCAGCATGGTAAAGGAGAAGACCATAGCCGTCACAGGAACCAACGGCAAGACCACTACCACCAGCCTTTTGGCCCATGTGCTGAGCGAGTCCGGGAAACGGGTGGTCTGGAACAGGATGGGGGCCAATCTGATGGACGGCGCCACCACCTCGTTCGTCCTGGCGGCGAAAAAGAGCGGGCGGCTGGACGCGGACTATGCCTGCGTCGAGGTGGACGAGATGGCTTCCGTGAAGGTCTTTCCCGAGATAAAGCCGGACTGCGTGCTGGTGACCAATATTTTCAGAGATCAGCTGGACAGAACCTGCGAGGTGGACATCACCTGCAATCAGATTCAGAAAGCCATGGGGACCGTGCCGGAGGCGAAACTGATTACCAACTGCGATGATATCTGCTCCTATACGCTGGCGGCAGGCTGCGGGAATCCGAAGCTGACCTATGGCATCGGCGAGCGGATTGCCGACGATATGCCGGCGGGAATGGGAGAGAGCGTCTTCTGTCCGGACTGCGGCTGCAGGCTGGAATATGATTTCGTCCACTACGGACAGCTCGGTGTCTATCACTGCCCGGACTGCGGCCTGAAGCGCCCGGAGCCGGACATGACCGTGACGGATGTGGAGTTTAAGGATGGGGCCTACTCTTTTACCATAGACGGCAGGAGGATAGAATCCGGCGCCCAGGCGCCCTACAATGTATACAATACGCTCAGCGTCTACGCGGCCCTCTGCGCGGTGGATGCTCCCAGGGACGGATTCGAGCAGGCCATCAGCAATTTTGACTATGGGAATAACAGGGAATGCGCCTACCAGGTTAACGGAGCGCATGTGCAGCTCTATCTGGCCAAAAACCCTGTGGGCTTTCAGCAGAAGATTTTCCTCATCCGCAGAGACCCGAAACCTAAGGATATCGTCATCCAGATTAATGACACTGTTCTGGACGGAGAGGATGTGTCCTGGCTGTGGGACGTGGATTTTGGCTACCTCCATGAGGCGGGCGTCGCCTCTATTGTCACAGTGGGCACCAGAGGCGCGGACATGGAAGTGCGCCTGAAGTACGAGGACATTGCAAGCCGCTGCGGCAAAGATATCCGAGAGACGGTGGAAGAGCTTACCAGGCGGGGGAGCCGGAATCTGTATATCATCACCAATTATTCCGGCCTGTACCGTACTATCGGGATGCTGGACGAAATGCAGGCTGCGGGAAAGGAGCGTGTCAGCGAATGAAAGTGACCATAGGACATCTGTACCCGGATCTGTTCAATCTATACGGCGACAGCGGGAACGTCCAGTGCATGAAGAAGCGGCTGGAATGGCGGGGCATGGAGGCGGAAGTGCTGGCCTTATGTGCCGGGGACGAAATAGACTTCGGAAAGCTTGACATCCTGGTCTGGGGAGGCGGTTCGGACAAGGGACAGGCCCTGGCTGTGGATTATCTGAAGCGGATTCGGCCTGATTTCAAAAACTATGTGGAAGACGGCGGCGTAGTGCTTGCGGTCTGCGGCGCTTACCAGCTTCTGGGAAAATATTATAAGGCCGGTGAGGAAGTGATAGAAGGCTTGGGCATCCTTGATATATACACGGAGCGCAGCGACGAGCGCCTGGTGGGGAACCTGATTCTGGAGAGCCCGCTTTCCGCGTCTCCTGTGGTGGGCTTTGAAAACCATGCCGGACGGACCATCATCGGGGACTGCGCGCCTCTGGGAAGAGTGCTGTACGGCCGGGGAAATACCGGGGACGGCGGCTATGAGGGCGTGGTCTACAAGAATACCGTCGGCACCTATCTCCACGGACCGCTGCTGCCGAAGAACCCGGAAGTCTGCGACTGGTTCCTGGAGAGGGCCCTGAAGCGCAGATACGGGGAGGATGTGAACCTGACGGAGCTTTCCGATGAGCCGGAGCTGAGGGCCAACGGAAATATGGTGGAGCGGCTGGTGACATCAGGAGGCAGGTCAAGATAGAAACCGGAAACCGGATGAAATTCAGACGAAATCAAGATAAAACCATGGCTGCCGGGACGAAAGGACGTTTAGTCAGTCCCCTGTCCCGGCAGCCTGTCTTTAAGCTAATTCTCTTTGACGTTTCCGCCTCTTGGAAATGATGATCGCGATATACACCCCCAGAAATCCCAGGATGATAGCCACCAATACCGCGGACTCCCCGGGGCCGCCCATCTTCACCTCCGCCCATAACCGGTCCACCAGCTTGCTGGTGCTCTCCGGCAGATTGACGAATACCTGGGTGCGGGCCAGGATTTCCTCATCCGGGTAATAGATGGGACTGGCCACCATCTCTTCGTCCATGTAGGCTTTCGCGGCGCTCTCCGGGGTGGAATATCCCACATAGTTCATGTTGGCGCCGGCGATTTCCGGGTCGCATAGGAAATTGATATATTCCTCGGCCTCCGCCTTGTGGCTGGAGGTGATTGGAATGCACATGGCATCCACGAAGAAATTCGTCCCCTCCTCGGGCACCACGAACCGGATATTGTCGCTGTTCTCCACCAGAATCGCTGCGTCTCCGGCATAGTAAGGAGCAATCCAGGCCTCGCTGCTCTCCATTTTGTCGAAGATCCGGTCCATCACGTAGGCTTGCACCAGGGGCTTTTGCTGTTTCAGAAGAGCCGCCGCCTCCGCCCAGTCGTTCTCGTCGGTAGTGTTCACCGACTGGCCCAGCACGAACTGGGCGATGGCAAAAGAGTCCCTGGGATTGTCGAACATCAGAATCTTCCCCGCATAGCGGTCGTCCCACAGGGAAGTCCAGCTGGTAATCTCTTCATCAATATAGTCCGTATTGTAGAACAGCCCCACCAGTCCCCAGGTATAAGGCACGGAGTAGCGGCTGCCCGGATCGTATTCGGGATCCCGGAACTGCTCATCGATATACTGGAAATTGGGGATGTTGGAGAAATCCAGCTCGGCCAGCATATTCTCATTGATGAATTTGGACACCATATAGTCGGAGGGGATGATGACATCATAATCGGCGCCTCCTCCGGCCAGCTTGGAGTACAGGGCCTCGTTGCTGTCAAAGGTAGTGTAGTTGACCCGGATTCCCGTGCGCCGGGTGAACTCCGCGTTTATGTCCAGGGAATCGTCGGTTCCGTTGGCGATATACTCGCCCCAGTTGTAGACATTTATGGTGACGCCCCGGTCAGGGGCAGCCTCCCCTTCCGCCAGATTCTGCGCAAAAACTGTCTGTGCCGGAACAAGCATCAGAGAAAGAGCCAGGCAAAAGGTCCCGAAATATCTTTTTGTCATACGGCGGCCTCCCCCTTTCTGCTCTTATTCTGATCCTTGAAATTGCGGACATTGATAATGATGAGCAACACCATCACCACCGCGAACAGTACCGTGGACAGGGCATTGATTTCCGGGCTGATTCGTTTCCTGGTCATAGAATAAATGTAAATGGGCAGAGTCTGGGTCGTGCCGCTGGTGAAATAACTTATCACAAAATCGTCAATGGACAGCGTGAACGCCATAATCATCCCGGTGACGATTCCCGGCATGATTTCCGGCAAAACCACCTTGAAAAAGGCTTTCACCGGCGGACAGCCCAGATCCTGAGCCGCCTCATAGAGATTGGAATCCATCTGGCGCAGTTTGGGCAGCACCGACAGGATCACATAGGGCAGGCAGAAAGTGATATGGGCGGCGAACAGCGAACCCATCCCCAGGCTCCTCCCGCCGAAGAGCCGGACCGCAGACACGAACAGCAGCATCAGAGACACGCCCGTGACAATCTCAGGATTGACCATGGGAAAATTCGTGATGTTCATCATGATGCGCCTGGGCAGGCGTTTCATGGAATTGATGCCGATGGCCGCCATGGTGCCCAGCACCGTGGACGCAGCCGCCGACACCACCGCGATGAGCAGCGTATTGCGCAGGGCCTCCAGAATCAGCCTGTCCTCGAAAAGCTTCTGGTACCAGCGCAGGGAAAAGCCGCCCCATACCGTGCGGCTGGCCGTTTCCGAATCGTTGAAGGAAAACACGATCAGCACAAAAATCGGGGCATACAAAAACAAAAAAATGAGAAAGGTATAAATACGCGCAGTTACTTTTTTCACAGCAGGATACCTCCTCCCCCGGCCTCCTCGCCGTCGTCGAACTGGTTCATGATGCCCATGCAGATCAGGATGATCACCATCAGCACCAGCGACACCGCAGAACCCAGATTGGGATTGTATGCGCTGCCTAAAAACTGCATGTCGATCAGATCGCCGATGAGCAGATTTCCGCCGCCGCCCAGCATCTTGGAGATGATGAAAGTGCTGACAGCGGGCACGAAGACCATGGTCACCCCGGAGATGACCCCGGGCATGCTCATAGGAATCACCACTTTCAGGAAGACCTTCCTGCTGTTGGCCCCTAAGTCCTGCGCCGCCTCTATTACGCTTGTGTCAATCTTGGTCAGCACCGAGTACAGAGGCAGGATCATATAGGGGATATAATTGTAGACCATGCCCAGCACCACCGCGCCTGCGGTGTTGATCATGTGCACCCGGGGCAGACCGATGGCGGCAAGGGCCGAATTGATTAACCCATTGTCTTCCAAAAGAGTCATCCACGCGTAGGTGCGCAGCAGGAAATTCATCCACATGGGCAGCATCACCAGCATGACCATGACATTCTGTCTCTTGACATTCATCTTCGCGATGATATAGGCCAGGGGGTAGCCCAGGGCCAGAGAAACCGCGGTGGCCACCGCTCCCAGCCAGATGGAGCGCAGGAATACATTGGAATATTGCCCCACGCTCAGCATATTTTCCATGGTAAAATGCCCCGACTTATCCGTAAAGGCGAAATAGCCTACCAGCAGCATGGGCAGCACGATAAAAATCGTCATCCAGACGGTGTAGGGCGCAGAGAGGAGCTTGGAGTTAGACTTCATCGGCACGGCCCTCCCTTTCTGCGCCAGCTTTCCCTGAAGCGCCTGCTTTACGTTCCTCTTCCGTTTCCCGCGGGGCATTTGCTTCATCGGAATCATCTGCCTCCTGCGTGGCAGCTTCATCCGATGCCATGATGTCCTCCCCCATCTCATCGCTGAAAGTGCTGTAGTCCCCGAACTTCCCGGAGTATTCAGACTTATGCATGACATGGATGTCATTAGGGGTGAGGGAAAGGCCGATGCGGTCGCCGGGCTGACGGCATTCCGTGGACTGTATCATCCACTTGAAGCCCGCCACATCCACGATGATTTCATAGTGCACGCCCTTGAAAGTCACGGCTGTGACTTCCCCTGTAATCAAAGTGGATTCCGGCTCCACCACTTTGATATCCTCCGGGCGTATCACCACGTCCACGGCGGCATTCCTGCCAAAACCGCTGTCCAGACAGCGGAAAATATGGCCTGCGAACTTCACGGAATAGTCCTCCAGCATGAGGCCGTCTAATATATTAGACTCTCCGATGAAATCCGCCACAAAAGCATTTTCCGGCTCATTGTAGATATCCGTAGGCGTACCGATCTGCTGTATCACGCCCCCGTCCATCACCACCACCGTATCGGACATGGACAGGGCCTCCTCCTGATCGTGGGTGACGAACACGAAGGTAATGCCGGTCTGCTGCTGGAGTTTCTTAAGCTCTACCTGCATATCCTTGCGCAGCTTCAGATCAAGCGCCCCCAGAGGCTCGTCCAGCAGCAGGACTTTCGGCTCATTGGCCAGAGCCCGGGCGATGGCCACCCGCTGCTGCTGTCCGCCGGAAAGCTGGCTGATGCCCCTGTGGGCGTATCCGGTGAGGTTGACCTTTGCCAGCATCTCGTGCACGGTCTGTTTGATTTCCTTTTCGCCGCGGCCTTTCAGGCGCATGCCGAAAGCGATGTTCTCATACACGTTCAAGTGCGGGAACAGGGCGTATTTCTGGAAGATGGTGTTGACTTCCCGCTTGTGGGGCGGAAGATCTGTGATGTTTTTCTCATAAAAAAAGACATCCCCCTTATCCGGCCTGATGAAACCGGCGATGGTGCGGAGTGCTGTGGTCTTGCCACATCCGGAAGGTCCCAGTAACGTCACGAACTCTCCGTCGTGTATGTCCAGATTGAAACCAGCCAGAACCTGCTCACCATCATAAGAAACGGTAATGTCCTTTAGAGATATAATAGTGTTTTTCAATTGATGCATCTCCTTTGCGGTGGCGCTTTCACGCGCCGTAATAAGTTGCGTGTCTATGTTATTCACACATAACCCGGCACGGTTTTTTCAGTTTGCCTCCCGCAAAGGATGGTATGTTATTTCGCGCTGCGCCGGACAGCTTGAAAAGGACCGTGGCAAAGAAACCGAGCCGCTTTTATGGCCGGCTTACCTCCGGAAGCGCGGCCTTTTTTCAGATGCAAACGCAATGAGTTAACTATAAGGGATAACGGGGCGTTTGTCAATCGTTTCTCCCCGATTTTTCAGATAATTTGTCAGTTCACTGTTTTCCTGCAGTCTTGAGAATCCGGTCCACTGCCGCCTCGGCGTGTACGGGCAGGTTTCCGGGGGTCTGGGATGCCTCGTTTTCCGATACTTCCGCGCCCTCCTGAAAGGCCTGCAGCGCGTATCTGGCCAGCAGCTCCGACACGCGCCCGCGCTCTACGGAATCCTCAGTGCCAAGGACTATGACCACCAAATCATGCTCCAGATTCCCGTCGTCCGCAGTCAGGGACGTGACCAGACAGGCCCCGGCCTTGTTGGTGGTGCCTGTCTTCAGGCCTGTGATATCAGGCAGGTTGTGCAGAAGCGGATTGGTGTTGCGCACTTCAATGCCGATGGACTCCAGAGGGGCTTTCTCCAGGGAAGTGATGTCCGTGACCTGGGGATAGACTTTTAACAGGTAGGATACCAGCCGGAACATGTCCTGAGCGCTCATTCGGTTCTGGCGCTTGGAGGGGACAGGGTCGTCCGTGTAGGAGGGCAGGCCGTTGCTGTTGTAAAAGACCGCCTGGGTAAGTCCCAGTTCCCGGGCTTTCTGATCCATCAGCCGGACAAAGTTCTCCTCAGAACCGGCAATAGTCTCCGCCAGGCACAGCGCGCATTCATTGCTGGAGGGCAGGAGAGCGCCCGCCAGGAGATCCTGCACGGTGATCTGATCGCCGGCTTTCAGAGGAATCACCCCATCGCCGGAATCGGCCAGCGCCTGCACCGCATCCGAGACGGTGACAAGGTCCGCCGGTGCAATCAGCCCGGAAGAGATGGCGTCCATGGTCAGGAGACAGGTCATGAGCTTGGAGGTGCTGGCTATGGGGTAAGCGATATCGGCCTGGTACTGGTAATAGATTTCCCCGGTGGTGGCGTCCCCTGCCAGCACGCTGTTGACACCGTAAAAATATCCTTCCTGCTCCAGAGCGGCGGGAGAGACGCGGAAAGAATCCATAGTATCAATCTGTAAAGAGCCCGGTCCGGGAGCGGTGAGATTTACGTCCAGGATCATGGCCAGGTCCGCCGCCATCATGAAACAGTCATAATAGCCGGAGGACAGCCTCGCTATCATGGTGTAATAGGATACCTTCTGTCCGCCCGCCTTGAATTCGTTTCGCCGAAGAGAAGTATCCGGGACATCGTCTTCTCCCCAGAGGATGTTCTCGGTTCCCACAGGTATGTAGACGTTTCCGGGATTCAGGGAGACGGCATCTGCCGTGATTTCCAGAGAGAAAGATTTATCCGTGCCGTTCAGGGCCATGGCTATGTCGCGCAGGGAGAAATAGGTGTTGCGCTCATAATCCTGATCCAAGGTCTTCACGCTGCATGTGGTTCCCGTATCCGTCTGTACCTGACAGACTCCGGGAACCTGGGAGACCGCATCCGCACTGATCGGCAGGACGGCGCAGAGCAGGGCTGCGGACAATATCAGGGAACATAGTTTCTGGCAAATTGTTTTCATGGAATCTCCTTTCCGCGTGTGTCCTATAAAGAAACGGGGATTTTGCTTTGTTCATGATAATGGGGCCTGAGAAGCATGGATTTTATTGCTGCTCCTGCTCCAGGGTGTATATTATTGGGTAGCGCTCCGGGGAAAGGCTGACGGAGGCAGATTCGGCTTCTTCGGACAGTATCAGGCTGGAATCTTTTCGGATGTAGCATTCCGATTTTGAGGCGGTTCCTCCGGCGTCAAAGCGTCTGGTCAGGACGCCTTTCTCCGTTTCATAGGCGCCGGTGCCATCATATCTGGCCTGCAGCTCTTCCAAGGAGGGCAGCAGGGCCGGGGCGCAGGCCATCAGGTAATCCACAGTGGACATCCCGAACGATTCTGTCACAAGCGCTTCTACGGCATCTTCATCCGTGCTGCCGGTATAGCCTGCCATCCTAAGCCTTTCGGACACAGATTCCCGGAACGCCGCGGCAAAGGCCTTATAGGCGGCCTGCCGGCAGGATTCATAGCTTTCCGGCAGGACAGTGCATTGGAAAGTTCCCTGATGGAGGCCTGTCTGCTCAAAGGTCAGGCTGACCTGAACAGTCAAATCCTGCATATAGGACTCCGTCTCCTCCAGGGAGACGGGTACGGCCTCTATGTCCTGCAGCCAGCTAAAAGCCGTGGCGGCTGCCTGTTCCGTCATGTCCAGCCTGGCCGTCCACCTCCCTGTGAGATTATCTGACGCGAAAAAGTGCAGATAGACCAAAATAGCGACGGAAACGCTCAATACCAGGAACAACAGTATCAGTGCGGTATTTTTGAAGCTCTTTTTCATCGAAATCCCCCCTGCCCAATATCTTTCTTTATTTAAGGTAGCGTATTTGGGGCGAATTGTCAATGTGGACGCCCCAAATAGCCTGTTTTCCTTTTCGGGAGAACAAAATAGTAAAACTGCCCATCGGCATTGAGGATTTTGAGGAGCTTCCCTGCATCCGCTCCAGGCTGTCACAGCCCGCAATGAAATAAATCTCATTATCACTCCGGCAGGCTGGTGCTGACACAGAGTCCGCCCCAGCCAACCCTGCCGTTGGGATATTCGGTCTCTCCCCGCAGCGCCCTTGCGCCGCGCCTTAAATACGCTTTCACTTTCTCACCGTATAAGAACACATCATTTCCCCGCACGATTCCCCACTCCATAAGCAGAGCGCAGCTTCCGGACACGATGGGCGTGGCGAAAGATGTCCCTGTCATCGGAGTGTATCCTCCATAGATGTCCGGGGCGATGATACCCACCCCCGGCGCGGCCAGGTCAGGCTTAGCGAGCCCCGCCGCAACGACTCCGATGGTCCGGTTCGCGTCTGCGTAGCCCCGCCCGGAGAAATCCGCGTAAGCCTCATAGGTGCTGTCGTAGGCCCCTATGGAAATCACCTTTGCCGCAGTGGCGGGTATGGTCAGGGTCACTTCCGGGGTAGAGCGGTAGAAGCCGGTGCCGGCGGACCGCACCACCGCAGAGGGCAGATAAAAATAATAACGCCCGGTCACTACCTGCAGAGGCTCCAGGCGGATAGTCCAGATGCCGCTGTTGATATAATTCCGTCCTACCGGCAGCATTTCAAAGTAGATTTCCTCCGCCACCGCATAGGGGGCGGGTTCGCCGAAATAGACCAGAACCTCTGTCTGCTCCAGGCGCAGGGTGTACTTCCCGCCGCTGATCATGCCCGGCAGCTGGGTCTCCTGTCCGCCGGGGGAGCGCAGGAAGATGCGGTAGGTGTCGCAATAATTTTTCCACAGCTGGACATTCAGGGTGCGCTCATAGTCCGCCACGGCCAGCTCCACGGAAACGGGCCTCGCAATCAGGCCGGTGCGGCTGGGAACGCCGTCCCTGCTGCCCGGCATGGTATTCTGCTGTAAAAGGCTTCCGGCCAGGTGCCCTCCGCTGTTCCCTTCGTTTCCGCTGCCCACGCAGATGACGGTACGTCCGATTTCGGCGGCATTGTCCAGGAAACGTTCTATCAGGGAGCTTCCGTCGTGAGCGCCGTAAGTGTTGCCGAAGCTTAAATTGATGACCAGGGGCATCCGCAGTTCGAGGGCTTTATTGATTACATAGGTCACCGCCCGCATGATTTCCGTGGTCCTGGGGAAAGAGGAGACATCCGGCACGCCCAGCTTGACGACAAGAAGCTCTGCCTCCGGGGCCACGCCCTGGTATGCAGGGCTGTTCCCTGCGGCGATACCGGCCACTGCCGTTCCGTGGCCGCTGGTATCCGTGCTGGGCAGCAGCTCGAACTGTTCCTGCATTGAGGGAGCGGTCAGGGCCTGATTGATTTGTTCGGAACTGAATTCCACGCCCAGGCGGTATCCTGCAGGGGGGCGGCGCAGGGGGGCGGCAGTGTCTTCGCCGCCGGAGTCTGGCTGCCCTATTCCGTTTTTGGCTGCCCTGTTCCGGCGCTCCGCGTTGTCCCCTGCCGCTTTTCCCGCCGGCGCATCCGGCAGCAGCGTCTGATCCCAGAGGAAGCGGATTCTGGTGCTGCCGTCAGGGTGACGGAATTCCGGCAATTTGTAATCGATTCCGCTGTCCAGAACCGCTACCAGCACACCGGCCCCCGAAAGGTTCGGATTCCGCAGCGTCACCTGAGGGATGCAGGAGTTGTCGGCAGGCATTTCTGCCTCATAGAAATAGCGCTTCGGCTTTTCCACATATTCTATCTCTTCCAGTTCCACCATATAATCCACCAGCTGCTCCGGCACGGTCAATATCGCATATCCCGCAATCAGATATTCCACCTCTATGCCCAGGGCTTTCAGTGTGTCCAGGCTGCCGTGGTATTTCACAATCAGCTCCCAGGTGCGGGTTCCGGCATTGAAGCCCACATTCAGCTCCTCTGTCCGTACTCTGGTCTCCTCCGGTGTCTGCAGGGCCAGCTGCAGCATATCCTCCAGTTTCTGGTTCATACCCATTCCCTTTCGTCAGCCCCTAAGATTTCTTTCCGCAGTTTATGCGGCGGGACGCATGTTTCAGAACGTGTTTTAAGGACTGTCTGCTTTTTGCTGTTGCGAAAGCCCGGGTAATCACTTATAATAATAGGAATAGAATCCTGCCTTGGATTCTATTATTCATGCACAGGCACTCCTGTGTGATTGAGAAAGCAGGGAAGTGAATCCGGAACGGCAAGGGAGGAAAATTTATGACCATATTGGTAATCGATGCCCAGGGCGGCGGAATCGGCGCAAGGCTTGTGGCCGCCGTCAGGCAGAATATGCCGGAGGCCCGTGTGATTGCGGTGGGCACCAACAGTTCCGCCACCACGGCCATGCTGAAAGCGGGGGCCGACGAGGCGGCAACGGGGGAGAATTCTGTCAAGGTCTGCTGCCGGAAAGCGGATGTGATTGTGGGACCGGTGGGAATCGTGATTGCGGATTCCCTGCTGGGGGAGATAACGGCGGAAATGGCGGCGGCGGTGGCGCGGAGCAGCGCCAAACGGATTTTGATTCCGTTCAATCATTGTGACAATGTCATTGTGGGGGTGGCTAATTTTAATACCGGGGCGCTGATCCAGGGGGCCGTGGAGGAGATCAAGAAGTTATAGGGGAATTGGCGGAGAAAAAATTGCAACGACATCTTGAATAAATCCCCACAATATAGTATAGTAAGAAAAGTCCTCAGACCATAAGCCGCCGGCAGGAAGCTGGCATGGACGCTGAAGCGTCTGAAATATCCGAACCGGTGTCTGCAGGTACTGTTATCTAATTATTTGATTATCCGACCGCATTACCAGAAGGTATGCCTTTCTTCAGAAGGAGAAGTGTATGCCTTTTTTGTTTTGCGGTAAAATCTGCTGAAAGGAAAGACGGAAATGGAAAAACGTCTGCATACGGACTATAAAAAGAAAATATCAATAATAGCTTTCCTGGGCATAGCAGCAGCGCTGCTGTCTTTCTTGTGTCTGTTCGCGGGCTCCTCCCATATGTCCCCGGGAGAGTGTCTGGCCGCCCTGCTCCAAAAAAGCACAGCAGCGAACAACCGAATCATCTGGAACATCCGCATCCCGCGGGTGCTGGCGGCCCTGATTGCCGGTGCCGGCTTGTCCGTATCCGGCCTGATTATGCAGACGAACCTGAACAACCCCATGGCGTCTCCCTCGACACTGGGTGTCTCCAACGCCGCGGTCTTCGGAGCGAACCTGTCCATCATTGCCTTTTCCGGCGGCTTCCTGTCCACCGGGAACAACCTGACGAACTATGGAGCCGGTGCGAATCCCTACTCCGCTTCGCTGATGGCTTTCGCTTTTTCCGTGCTGTCCATCCTCCTTATCCTCGCGCTGTGCAGGATGAGGGACTTCTCACCTAATGTGGTGGTCCTGGCCGGAATCGCGGTGGGCTCCGTCTGGACGGCGGCGACTACGGTGCTGCAGTTCTACGCCACGGATGTGGGGCTTTCCGCCGCCGTCATCTGGAATTTCGGGGATTTGGGCAGGGCGACATACAGAACCAGCTTTATCATGCTGGCGGCGGTGGTCTGCGGGCTGTTCTTTTTCTCGCTGATGTCCTGGAAATACAATGCCCTTTTAGGCGGGGACGCCGCTGCCAGGAGCATGGGCGTCAGCGTAGGGCCTCTGCGGTTCTTTTCCATGCTGTTCGCCTCCGTCATCACGGCGGTGTGCGTGTCTTTCCTGGGAATCATCGGCTTCGTGGGAATCATCTGCCCCCATGTGACGAAAAAACTCCTGGGGCAGGACCATCGCTTCGGAATTCCGGCTTCAGCGCTAGGCGGGAGCCTGCTGCTTCTGGCTGCGGATACCCTGTCCCGGAGCATGGGGAATGGCTCAGCCCTGCCGGTGGGGGCCATCACCTCGCTGCTGGGGGCGCCCTTTTTCCTAGCCATCATTTTTTCGGGAAAGGAGAACAGACGATGCTGAAGATAGAAAATATGTGCTTCCGTTACGGAAAGCGCGCCGCGCCTGTCCTCCGGGGCGTATCCTTGGAGCTGAAAGCCGGAGAAATCGGAATTGTCCTGGGAAAGAACGGCTCCGGGAAGACCACGCTTTTTAAAAATATCCTGGGAATCGTCTCTCCGGACAGTGGAACGCTGGAATTCAACGGGAAGGATCTGGCCGGAATGTCCCCGAAAGAGCGGGCCCGCAGCATTGCCTATGTGCCCCAGGATATCCGGTTCGGGGCCTTGAGCGTCATGAATTCCGTCCTGCTGGGCCGGATTTCCTATTTCGGACTGAGGGCAGGGCCGGAGGATTACGCGGCGGCGGAGAGGGTTCTGCGGGATATGGGGCTGGAGGACTTTGCCCACAGGAACGTGGAGGAGCTTTCCGGCGGAGAGCGGCAGAAGATTGCCATAGCCCGGGCGCTGGCGCAGGAGCCGGAGCTGATGATTTTCGACGAGCCCACGGGCAATCTGGACATCGCCAATGAGCATTTGATTTTAAAGGAGGCGAAGCGGCTGGCCAGGGAGAAGAATATCGGTATACTGAGTTCCCTTCATGACCTGAACCAGGCCATGGATTTCGGCGACAGGTTCTTCTTTATGAAAGAGGGAGTCGTCAAATACTCTGTCACGGCAGAGGGGATGACGGAAGAGGTCATCAATGATATTTTTGACACATGTGTCAGAATTATCACAGTGGAGGGCAGGAGAATTGTCCTGAACGAAGCGCTTGTGTAATTGCGCCGCCGCGCACAAAAGTCCGTGCGCCTGGCCAATGCCCATTAACGGAGCATAAAAGGGGCGGAGAAAGCTTAGTCTGACTTACAGAAAAGGAGTGAATATGAAATCTAAAACAATAGCGGCAATGGTTCTTGCAATGAGTATGGTTTTCACATTAGTTGCCTGCGGCAATCAGCAGGCTGCATCAAGTTTGGAAAGTTCAGGGAAATCCGGAGAGCCTGCCGGAGTGACCATCACCGACATGATCGGCCGGGAAGTCACCGTGCTGCCCGGAAGCTATGAAAGGGTGGTCTGCATCGGCGCAGGAGCCCTTAGGATGTACAGCTATATCGGCGACACCGGGCTGCTTAGCGGCGTGGAGGACATAGACAACATGAACCTGGAGGAGCGCCCGAAGATGTTCGACTCCGTGGCGAGGCCTTACACAATCGCTTATGGTGATGTCTTCTCCAAACTTGACTCCTGCGGTGTCGGCGGCCCCAATGCCCAGACCGCGGAGGCGGAGAAGATTCTGGCCTGCAGCCCCGACATCGTTATCTCCGAGTACGAGGATGTGGAGAAAGAGGATGCCCTGCAGGAGCAGCTGGGCGTCCCGGTCATCACGCTTAAGAGCGGCCCTGACGGTGTCTTTGACGATGCTTTCGCACAGTCCATGGCATTGCTGGGAGAGATATTCGGGAAAGAAGAAAGGGCGGAGCAGCTGGCCGCGTTCATCGACGCGCAGCGGGCTGACATCACAGAAAGGACTGCCGGCATCAGGGAGGAGGACAGGCCCAATGTGTACATCTGCGGCCTTGGCAACTGGGGCACCACCAACCACCTGATGACGGCGCAGGATTACATTTCCTTTGACATTGCAAATGTGAGGAACGTGGTCACGGATCTGGAGGCTCCCGGCATCCAGCCCATTGAGGAGGAGAAGTTCGTGGCCCTCGGCGGGGATATGGACATCATGATTATAGACGCGGCGGCTGTCAAGAATATCGCGCCGCTTTTTCAGGCGGATGATACCATGTTCGATGCCTGCAAGGCATGGCAGGAGGGGGAGGTGTATCTGCAGATGGCCTACAATGCGTACTATACCAATTACGAAACCGCGCTTATAAATGCATGGTACATTGGAAAGGCAGTGTATCCGGAGGCGTTTGCAGATATCGATATGGCCGCGAAGACCGACGAGGTCACGGAGATGTTCCTGGGGCGTGGGCTTGCGGAGGAAATCTTCGCCTGTCCCTCCAGCTTCGGGGGATATACAAAGATAGATACGGCTTCTTTTTTCCAGTGAAAATTTGTTCCGGCAGTAAGAAGTCGGGGTTTATGTGAAAAATATTCGGATATTCGGCTCAGGCATATGGCAGAGAGCGTCCTCGGCTGAAATTCATGCCAGGGCAACCGGATATGACGTATACTGCTTAGTGGTATAAAATGGCATGTGTAAGGGAAAGGATGACCGCATGCCCGGTTTCAGGAAAAATGGGAGGATACAGGATGATAGAGAAAGCGGATGTGATAGAGTTTTTTGACCGCAACGCGCCCGGATGGGACGCGGAACTGGTGCGGGACGATGCTGTGATAGAGAGGATCCTGGACAATGGCGGAATCGTACCCGGATGCCATGTGCTGGACGTGGCCTGCGGCACGGGAGTCCTTTTTCCGGATTATATAAAGAGAAAAGTGGGGAGCGTCACTGCTGTGGACATCTCGCCGGGGATGGCGGAGATTGCCGGAAAGAAGAGCCGGGACACACAGATACAGGTCATCTGCGGGGACGTGGAAGCGCTTACATTCCACAGGCTCTTCGACTGCTGCATGGTGTACAATGCCTTTCCCCATTTCCCGGACCCGGAGCGCCTGATTCAGGTGCTGGCCGGGCATTTAAGGCCGGAGGGCAGGCTTTCCATTGCCCACGGAATGAGCAGGGACAAAATCAATGAGCGCCATGGCGGCGCGGCCCGCAGGGTCTCTGAGGGATTGATGGAGGCCCGGGAGCTGGCGGAGCTGTTCGCACCGTATTTCAAGGTGGACACTGTGATTTCCGACGAGCGGATGTATCAGGTCAGCGGCGTGAAACTGCGAGAGGGGTGACTGTGGGTCACATCCGGGGCTGTCTGGCGTAGGCCCCGGGGGCGCAGCCGCAGCAGGATTTGAAATAGCGGGTGAAATGGGCCTGGCTGCCAAAGCCGCACAGCTGTGCCACCTCTTTGACCTGCAGGGCTTCGTTGCTCAGCAGATTTTTGGCTTTCTCCAGCCTGGCGTGGAGGAGGTCATTTTTTGGTGTGGAGGAGAAGAAGCTGCGGTAGTACATGTAGAACTGGCTTTTCTCCAGGTTCACCCGTCTGCAAAGGCGCTCTAGGTCCCAGTCCTTTTCGCATTCCGTGAGCATTTCCAGGCGCAGGCTCTGGAACAGGGGATAGAGCAGCCCGGCCTCCTCTTTCTGTGCCGTCTCCTGGGTCAGGCGACGGCTGATGGAGAGGAACAGCAGTGTCATCAGGGCGTGGACGGCCTCCTCTCTGTGAGGGAGGCCGGAGAAATATTCCTGCTGCAGGCGGGAAATCAGGGAATCGATCTGCATGGCGTTTTCCGGGTAAAACACCGTATTTTCCGGCATGGGAAAGCAGCGGGCGGGATTCTCATCGGAAGAAAAGTGAAGATAGCTGTTGCGGAACTTCTGGACGGCCTGATAGTGCTGGGGCATGCCCGGGGTGTAAAGGATGCAGGCATTTTCCTTTGTGATTACTATTCTGTCTTCTGTATAGACTTTCATGGGAGATTTGAACTGGAGGAAGAGGTAATCCCCGCTTCCCGCCGGGCGGAAAATCGTGTCGTAGTCGTGATTGGACCGGTTATATTCACAGAAATTCAACTGATGCATGGCATGCTGCTCCTCGTTCGTCCGGGAAAGCCCTGATGCCGCCCGGACTGAATTTTTTCCTGAAAGTAAGCATACCATATGACCGGAAGAAAAGTCAAATAAAACGGAAAGAATGAGATAGCATCCGCAGGAAAACCGGTTTATGATAAGGGTATAAAAGGACAGCGCCGCGGGTACAGCGCGAAGCGGTGCGGAAATGAGGCAAAAATGAAAAAGGCAGAGATTATTGTAGACAAATATTATCTCACAGGGGCAGTGGACAAAAGGATTTTCGGCTCTTTCATCGAGCATCTGGGACGCGCCGTATACGAGGGCATTTACCAGGAGAACAGCCCCTTTGCGGATGAGCAGGGAATGCGGAAAGATGTGCTGGAACTGGTGCGGGAGCTCCGGGTTCCCATCGTGCGCTATCCCGGCGGGAACTTTGTGTCCGGCTATCACTGGGAGGACGGCGTAGGCCCCAAGGCGGAGCGCCCGGCCAAGGTGGATCTGGCCTGGCATGTGATCGAGTCCAACCAGTTCGGCCTGAACGAGTTCGCCGACTGGGCGAAAAAGGCCGGGACAGAAGTCATGATGGCCGTGAACCTGGGAACCAGAGGGCCCGAGGAGGCCAAGGACCTGCTGGAGTACTGCAATTTCAAAAAGGGCAGCTACTACAGCGACCTGAGAAGAAAGCACGGCTATGAGGAGCCCCACGACATCAAGCTCTGGTGCATGGGAAATGAGATGGACGGCCCCTGGCAGATGGGCCATAAGACAGCGAAAGAGTACGGGCGTGCCGCGGCGGAGACCAGCAGGCTGATGAAATTCATGGATCCGGAAATCGAGACGGTGGCCTGCGGCAGTTCCGCTCTCACCATGGATACTTTCGGCTACTGGGAGGACGAGGTCTTAAGCGAATGCTATGAGCAGGTGGACTATCTGTCCCTCCATCAGTATTATGGGAACCGTGACAATGATACGCCGGAATTTCTGGCAAATTCCAAGGGCATGGACGAGTTCATCAGCTCCGTCCTGTCCATTGCTGACAGCGTTAAGGCAAAGAAGCGCAGCAGGAAGCAGATCAACCTTTCCTTTGACGAGTGGAATGTGTGGTACCACAGCAACGAGGCGGACACCCGGCTGGAGAAGTGGGTGCAGGCCCCTCATCAGCTGGAGGACGTGTACAATTTCGAGGACGCGCTGCTGGTGGGGAGCATGCTGATTACCATGCTGCGCCACGCGGACAGGGTGAAGGTGGCCTGCCTGGCCCAGCTGGTGAATGTAATCGCGCCCATCATGACCTCCGACACGAAAGCCTGGAGACAGACGATTTTCTATCCTTATTTCCATGCCAGCGTATACGGCAGAGGGACTGTGCTGAATACCCTGGTGAAAGCGCCTTTCTACGAGAGCAGAAACTATGGGGAGGTTTCTTTCCTGGACAGTGTCTGTGTCTGGAATGAGGAGAATGAGGAGCTGACTATCTTTGCCGTGAACAAAAATCTGGAGGAGGACATGGAGATAAGCTGCGACCTGAGGCAGTTTGCGGACTACAAGATAGCGGAGCATATCATCCTGACCAAGGAGGACATGAAAGCCGTCAATACGGAGAGCAATCCTGACTGCGTGGCTCCTGTCATGGGAAATGCCTCCCGCATGGAGGACGGAAAGTTCACCACGGTATTTGGGAAGCACAGCTGGAATGTGGTAAGGCTGAAGAAATAAAAATCTGAGAAAGGGCGGCCGGTTCATAAAACGGCAGCCCTTTCCTGTTTCCTCATTTCCTGTCCCCGCGCTCTTATCCCTGTGCCACGGCGCTTCTGTCAATTTCATAGTTCAGGAGATTCAAATCGATCCGTACCCTGGTGCCGTCGCTGAACACGGTTTCCTGCCTGGAACCGTCCGGAGCGAGCAGACGATGGGATACCATCTCGCAGGCGGCAATCTGTTCGTGGAGTCCGGCCACCACCCGGCAGCGCTCATAGTTCTCCTGGGCGGTGAAAGTGCATTCCGGCTGAAAAGAGCCGTCGATGCCGGGATAAGCGCCGTCTCTGATCAGGTAGGGCGCGCCGCCGTTGAGCAGGGCGTAGAGCATATAGTCGGTTTTTTCATTCATCTTTTCCATCATCCACGGAATGATGACGCAATCGTGGTAGACCAGGTTGAATAGAGGGACGGGAATCCCTTTCTGGGGCGTGCCGGGCTGATACATCTGGAACCGGTAGGGCGCGTAATGACAGAATACCAGGCTCTTCATGCTCCAGTCGGAAACCTCCTCGGAGCTGGGGAGTATCCCCTGGGAGAGCAGGTACTCGAAGCACTGTCCTCTGAAATCCAGGCAGTCCTTACGGGTCATATAGTGCATGGGATTGGCGCACTCATCGGGCTCGTTGCAGGTGAAGACATCCAGGTAAGCACAGTCCAGACCGATGCCGTGCTCCGCCAGCTGGCGGAAGTTGCGCTTCACATAATGAGGGGCCTGGGTGGCGCAGAGGTAGGTCTGATGCCCGCCGGCCCATGCGGAATGCTCCGGGATGGTGCCATCTGCCTGAAGACAGCCGAAAGAGGCGTCGAAAGTCTCGCCGTTGAAATAGTAATCCCTGTACTGGTCATGGATGCCGAAAAGGTACCCGCAGGAATGGATGGTGTCAGCCAGCTCTTTCATTCCCTCCCAGCCGCCGGCCTCCTCACAGGGCGGCAGATAATCGGGGTGCTGATTGTCGTATCCGGGGTCTCCCCAGCCGTCCAGATGGAGATACAGCTTTTCAAAGCCCTGCTCGCGGAGGGCCTTTATTTCCTCTGTCCGTGTCCGGAAAGGAACTACCCGGTTGTATTTGTCGGGATGCTCCGGGTCATACATGGAAGATTCTTCGCACACATGATTCTTGATTCCCTGATGGATAAAAAGACTTCCAATCAGCTGATTCACTTTGGGGGCTTTTGCGGCTTTTTCCCGCAGGCTGCAGAACAGTCCCTTTTCCTTTACAAAGCTGCGGTATACCTTGCAGAGTTTGTTGTAATCGCAATTGCTCAGCATGCAATAGCGCATTACCCGGCGGTAGCGGATTTTCCCCAGACTGGCCGCCCAGCGGACGTTTACTTTTGTGTAAGGGCCGCCGGCAGGATGCTCTGCATAGAACATGCTGTCCCAGGGCTGCTCGCAGATGGCGATATAACCGTTCCCGGCTTTCACCTGCCCGAACCAGGGCATGTAGCTGGCGGCGGAGCACAGGAAGCCGTCAAAGGGCAGCTTGCCCAGCTCTGTCTCCCAGGTGTTGGGAATCAGAAGCCCCTGGTGCTGATTCAGCAGTGTGTACCAGTCGTCTCTCTTTTCCCGGAAATCCATAGGCCCCGGCCATGTGACGGACTGGATGGATACGCCCTCTTCGCACAGGGGAATCCACTCAAAGAATACATCCCCTGTGGCCCCCTCGATCCAGACATAAGTACAGAAAGCCAGGGCCGACTCCTTTCCATCCGGAGCAAATCCGCTATAATGGGAGAGAATTCCTTTTCCCAGCCCTGTTTCCCGCACTTTATGGGAGACGGAAGAAGCGTCTGCAAAAGGGATTTCTTTCTGCATGACAGAGAATACAGGGATATAGTCGGACTCCCAGTTCCAGGCAGTTCCATTCCGGGTCATGGAGACATGCAGACTGGCTTCATCAAAGTGCAGATCAGTCCCGGCAAGTGTGATATGTATCATGATGATACCCTCCTGATTCTATTATCTAAATCCCACTATAGCATCCAATAGACATAAATGCAATGAATGGATTAGAAAAGCATGGATTTTGTAATAAATTTGTATTGCAAAATTGCTTTCTTGCCGGCCTGATGCTATAATGGCAGAAGAAAAACGGATGCCCGCAGGGAAGATGCTGCTGTAGGACACCGATGCCAATCAGGAGGTTAATACATGCCAAAGAGAACCGATATCCAAAAAGTGCTTATCATAGGATCCGGCCCCATCATCATCGGCCAGGCCTGTGAGTTCGACTATTCCGGCACCCAGGCCTGCAAGGCGCTGAAGAAGCTGGGGTACGAAATCGTACTGGTGAATTCCAACCCCGCCACCATCATGACGGATCCGGAGATGGCGGACGTCACCTATATCGAACCGCTGAACAAGGAGAGGCTGGAGCAGATTATCGCCAAGGAGCGTCCGGACGCGCTGCTGCCCAATCTGGGAGGGCAGTCGGGCCTGAACCTCTGCGCGGAGCTGGCAAATGCCGGCATCCTGGAGAAATATCAGGTGAAGGTCATCGGCGTACAGGTGGATGCCATCGAGCGGGGCGAGGACCGCATCGAATTCAAGAATGCCATGAACGCTTTAGGGATAGAGATGGCCAGAAGCGAAGTGGCCTACACGGTGGAGGAGGCATTGTCCATCGCGGACAGGCTTGGTTATCCGGTAGTCCTGCGCCCTGCCTACACCATGGGCGGCGCAGGCGGCGGGCTGGTATATAATAAGGATGAGCTGCGCACGGTCTGCACCAGGGGACTGCAGGCTTCTCTGGTGGGCCAGGTTCTGGTGGAGGAGTCCATCCTGGGCTGGGAGGAACTGGAGCTGGAAGTGGTCCGGGACGCGGAGGGCAATATGATAACGGTCTGCTTCATCGAGAATATCGATCCCATGGGCGTGCATACGGGAGATTCTTTCTGCGCGGCCCCCATGCTCACCATTTCTGAAGAACTGCAGAAGCGCCTCCAGCGACAGGCATACGCCATCGTAGAGTCCGTGCAGGTCATCGGCGGCACCAATGTGCAGTTCGCCCACGATCCCTTAAGCGACCGCATCATCGTCATAGAGATCAATCCCCGGACCTCCCGTTCTTCCGCCCTGGCTTCCAAGGCCACAGGATTCCCCATCGCTTTGGTCAGCGCCATGCTGGCGGCGGGGCTGACCCTGAAGGACATTCCCTGCGGAAAATACGGTACATTGGATAAATACGTACCAGACGGCGATTATGTGGTAATCAAGTTCGCCCGCTGGGCCTTTGAGAAATTCAAAGGGGTGGAGGACAAGCTGGGCACCCAGATGCGCGCCGTGGGCGAGGTCATGAGCATCGGAAAGAACTATAAGGAAGCTTTCCAGAAAGCGATCCGCTCCCTGGAGACCGGCAGGTATGGCCTGGGGCAGGTCCGTAATCTGGAGGAGAAATCCAGGGAACAGCTTATGCGGATGCTGGCCACCCCGTCCAGCGAGCGGCATTTTGCCATGTACGAGGCTCTGAAGAAAGGCGCCTCCGTGGATGAATTGCATGAAATCACGCACGTAAAGAAATGGTTCATCGAGCAGATGGCAGAACTGGCGGAAGAGGAGCTTGCCTTGTTGGAATGTAAGGGAGTGATTCCCTCTGACGAGAGACTGATTCAGGCCAAGAAAGACGGATTTTCAGATAAGTATCTGAGCCTGCTGCTGGATGTGCCGGAGCAGGATATCAGAGAGCGCCGCGTCGGCCTCGGAGTGGAGGAGGCCTGGGAGGGTGTCCATGTAAGCGGCACGCCGGACAGCGCGTACTATTATTCCACCTACAACGCCCCTGACAAGAATCCTGTCCGCACGGACAAGCCCAGGGTCATGATCTTAGGAGGAGGCCCCAACCGCATCGGCCAGGGCATCGAGTTCGACTATTGCTGCGTCCACGCCTCGCTGGCCTTAAAGAAGCTGGGCTTTGAGACCATCATGGTGAACTGCAACCCCGAGACCGTATCCACGGATTATGATACCTCGGACAAGCTGTATTTCGAGCCTCTGACGCTGGAGGATGTGCTGAGCATTTACAAAAAAGAGCAGCCGGTGGGCGTCATCGCCCAGTTCGGCGGACAGACCCCTCTGAACCTGGCGGCGGATCTGGAGAAAAACGGCGTGCGCATCCTGGGCACGGCCCCCTCTGTCATCGATATGGCGGAGGACAGGGATCTGTTCCGGGCCATGATGGATAAGCTGGAAATCCCCATGCCGGAGTCAGGCATGGCCACTACGGTGGAGGAGGCGCTGGAAATTGCCCACCGCATCGGTTATCCTGTGATGGTGCGTCCCTCCTATGTGCTGGGCGGAAGAGGCATGGAGGTGGTGCACCATGACGGCAGCCTGACAGATTATATGCGGGCTGCCGTGGGGGTGACGCCTGACAGGCCCATCCTGATAGACCGCTTTTTGAACCATGCCACAGAGTGCGAGGCGGATGCCATCAGCGACGGGCACCATGCCTTTGTGCCTGCGGTCATGGAACATATCGAGCTGGCGGGAATCCATTCCGGGGACTCTGCCTGCGTCATCCCCTCCAGGCATATTTCCGCGGAGAACGTGGCCACCATCAAGGAGTACACCAGAAAGATTGCCGAGGAGATGCATGTGCAGGGCCTGATGAACATGCAGTACGCCATCGAGAACGGAAAGGTTTATGTGCTGGAGGCCAATCCCAGAGCCTCCCGGACAGTGCCGCTGGTATCCAAGGTGTGCAATATCCGCATGGTCCCTCTGGCCACGGAAATCATCACGGCGGATATCACGGGAAGCCCCTCCCCGGTGCCGGAGTTAAAGGAACAGGATATCCCGTATTTCGGCGTGAAAGAGGCAGTGTTCCCTTTCAATATGTTCCCGGAGGTGGATCCCGTCCTGGGGCCGGAGATGCGCTCCACCGGCGAAGTGCTGGGACTTTCCGTTTCTGTGGGCGAGGCTTTCTTCAAAGCCCAGGAGGCCACCCAGACCAGGCTGCCTTTAAGCGGTAACGTTCTGATCAGCGTGAACCGCCAGGACAAGGCGGAGGTAGTGGAAGTGGGCCGGGCTTTTGCCGAGGCAGGATTCAGGATTCTGGCCACGGGCAGCACCTGTTCGCTCCTGCAGGAGGCGGGCATTGAGGCCAGGCTGGTGAAGAAGCTCTATGAGGGCAGGCCGAACCTGCTGGATCTGATTACCAATGGGGAAGTGGATTTGATCGTGAACTCTCCTGTGGGAGACGAGAGCGAGTATGATGACAGCTATCTGCGGAAAGCCGCCATCAAGGCAAAGATTCCCTATATGACCACCATTGCGGCGGCCAGGGCTACGGTGGAGGGCATCCTCTATATGCAGAAAGCAGGAAACGGAGAGGTGCATTCCCTGCAGGCGCTTCATGGACAGATTCGGGAGAGATAATTGACTGTCAGACCATTCTGGTTAGATGAATCGGACGGCGAACAATTCTCATATGTGGCAAGTTTAGGACGAAGCTGTTTCTGGTTCATTGAACGAAAAAATATAGGCCAGCCACTTGAAACAAGAGTGTGGCATCAAAGCAATCTGGTCATAGGCACCTTATAACTGAATAAAGGCTTTACACTTTGGGCATAGATTGCTATAATAGTTGTAGATACAAGTCAACAACGTTTCCGGAAAGCAGGTGATTATATGACTGAAAAAGAGATTATCCAAAAGAATATTGAGGAATTTTCCAGATTGCAGACATATATGTTAGCAACTGAAAAGGACTCAAACGGATACAAGCTTATGAAAGACCGCTATATAGAATTAAAGGTCATCTTAAATTCTTTTGGCATAAATCTTTCAGAAATCGACAAAATCAAAGAATAACATTCTGGACAATTGAATAGCAGCCACCAAACAAGGTGTAAAGTCTTTATTGGATTATCAAAGGCTTTGCACCTTTTTGATTACCTTTTGGCGAAAGGAAATGGGACAGACCCCGCAAAGCCAACAAAATCAACGCTTTCCGGGCAACAAAAAATGGAAGCAAGGGGGCTCGAACCCCTATGAAAACTGCCGATAAACCAAGTGTTTCTGCGGTTTTCATAATTCCATGACAAAATTCATGACAAAATCTTTCCCGCGATGTATTCCGCGGCCTGCTTCTGCATCCGCTCCTTCTCCTCGTCAAGCGCATGCCGGTACACGCTCTTCAGGACGTTGTCGGACTGCCAGCCCCCAGACTGCATGATATAGCTGTCAGGGATGCCTATGGCATGGGCGGTAGAGGCATAGTAGTGCCGGAGCGCATGGAGCTTGAACCTTGGTATCCCAAGCGCGTCCTGGGCCCGGTGAAGAAACTTCAGGATGTTCCCAGGGTATCCTTTGTATATGTAGCCCCGCTCGCGGATGAGCTCGGCCAGTTCGTCTGGAAGGTATATCTCCCGTGCGCTGTCCGTGGTCTTGGTTCCTTTTTCCGTGAAGCCGTGCTCGCTGTTTTCTACCAGCGCCTTGTTTATGCGCAGGGTGTTGCCCTGCAGGTCATCGGCCTTCAAGGCGCATATCTCAGACCGTCTCAGCCCAAGGGCGGCCAGCAGTATGGCTATCTCATATTCTGTGCCTTTTGCGCGCTCCACCACTTTCTTCACTTCATCATTTGTCGGGACGTAGGTCTCTGACTTTACCTTCTGCGGCAGGGATGTCCGCAGGCTGATTTCCGGACGGTACATGGAAAGAACCGCGGATATGAAGCAATGGGCGTTCCGCACAGTCTTGGGAGACCTTCCGGCAGAATAGTCGTTGACCTCCTTCTGTACGTCCAGAATCGATATGTCGCTGACCAGCAGCTTTCGGAACCAATCTGAAAGCGCCTTGGAAATCCTTTCGTATCCGGCAATCGTTGATGGGGACAGGACGTTGCGCTTCACTTCGATATAGCCCGTAGCGGCCTCCTGGAAGGTGACGTGCTTCTGGCTCCGGCCATCGGCCTTCACCCTGTCCAGTTCATCTGCCATGAGCTTCAGGGCCTCTTTCTGGGTGGGCTTGTAGTCGGTGATGACGGTGTAGGTCTGGCCCTTGTACATCTTCCGGATGCGGTAGGAGCCGGACGGCAGCTTCTCGATCTTCATGGTATCATCCTCCTTAAAAAAGCGTATAAAAATAACAGCCCGCGAAAAATCGCTTGCAAGCTGCTCCCGGAGATGGTACAATATTTTTGCAAATGTGGTATCCCTCCGGGGTATATCTAAAGCCGTTCGGTGCGCCAACACCGGGCGGTTTTTCAAATTTTGCAACTGTTTTTCATTGTTTCAACATTGATTGCCAACGGTATGGAAAGTCCAGGTGTTTTAAAGATATATCGTTCTTATTTTTCTTTATTAGTTTTGTTAGTGGCTTTATAAACTCGTCATTCCATTTCTCTTTATCCGGATACATAAGCTTGAGCATATAGAGTTGGGCAAATATCCGACGCGTGGGAATATACTTTTCTTTAGCAGGCATCTTAGGAGTGGCGGGGAATATCCAGTAATACAGTCTGGAATAGTGTGCACACCTATTGCGCAAGTCCGTAAGGCAACGCAGCCAACTTTCCAATGTTTGGTAATTGACCCCATAAGTGGTTTCGGCTATTTTTGCTTTGTCATTATTCTTCATTCCACGATAGAAATAGGAAAGCATCCCAATGGAAAAGAAATCAATGATGGCCCAGATAGGAATATGTCCATCGTATTTTTCCTTATGATGCTTTATGACAAGCGTATTTGCATTTTCCGCAATGCACATATTGACATGACTCATGTAAGAAGAATGTTTATGCTTCTTGTTAAATGAGGAGGAATCCATATATCCCTCAGCGCCATAGGCGTGCGCATGGAAATAAGCAAGTTGTGTCCGGACATGTATTTCAATCTTTTCTATCGCGAAAGAAATCAGGTTTCTTAACTCGGCATCGAACATGTATATATTTTGAATGCGCTCAAATTCAATTGCAATAAAGCACTTTTCTTCTTCTTTTCGTATGAAAGGAAGATAATAACCTGATAGACGATAGTAATTTGTCTTTGACAGAAAATCCATGCACGAGGCCTTGTCGGTAATGATTATGTTCTTCTTTTTTAGCAGTTCGGCCTGTTCCTCGAAGGTTGTAGGTTTCTTTAACTCCATTTTTTCTCCCGCAAAATAAAAAGTGCTCCCATTGGACACATCGTTGAGAGGTGTGGGAGCTTCTGTTACTTTTAGTATACCCCAAAACTCTCAAAAGTCAACCGTTTTTTGAAAAAATGTGGATAAAACAGTGGATAACTTGTGTATATCCAGTGTAGAAACACAAGATATGGTAATTGTCAATAGTAATCCCTCACTTTCCCTTGACTTTATTAAAACGCCGAAGCGGTTTAATCGGCAATCAGGTTTTTATGTTACGGGGGTTGCGACGTCGCAACGAATTCAAGATATTATTTAAAACATATTCCGCAGGTAGAATATCCTTTTGCTCGTAAATCATCTATCGATTCGCTGGAAGTACCATAATTTTGAGGGGCTATCTTTGGGACGGAGGAACAGCTGGGGTGGTGAATCTTCATGCTGCTAGTATTTAATACATAAGTGTCAGTCGTCTGTTGCTGTTCTGTATTGTCATAAGTATCGAAGTTGCTGTTCCCGCCGCCTGAATCTGTTCCTCCCATAGATTGCGATATGGCTTCACTGTCAGACTGTGTTTGAGATTCCATAGTGGACTGGGCCGTTGGCATTTCTGTAGGAACAGGAGTGGGGACTGGCGTGGATTGTGGAGTAGGTGTTTCTGTGGGCTGCAGGGTGGGGGTTGCCGTTGGGACAGGAGTAGGCACCATGGTAGGAGCTGGTGTAGGGCTTGGCGTGGGCGATGGTGCCAAGTCAGCAGCCGGAGTCGGTGATGGCTCCGCAGGTGTGTTTTCTGCAAGTGCGTAGCTGCTGGCAGGAACTTCAGCACTGCTGGAGCTGCTTTCTTTGGACGAGGCATCATCTTCCAATGTAAAACCAAAGCCGATGAGGCTGATGGCTAATGCAAGGGCGGAAACGCCAGCCAGCTTGAAACGTTTTTTGGATGGGCGTCTCCGGATGATGTTTACCAATCCCATTGTTATGAATATTGGGACGCAAATTAGGCATGCCAAAAAAGACAGTAAAAAAACAGTGTTCATAGTGATTTCCCCTTTTCATTTGTTCTTAATGATGCTTAAGTGATGTTAGAACTTTGCCCTTAGCTCGACAACCCTGCCAATAATCTTGACTGGCTTAGTCTCTATCTCCTCATTTGTGAAGAAGATAGGCTCATATGATGGATTGTTCGATATGAGCTCTATGCCGTCCCGATACTTGCGCAGCCTCTTGCAGGTGGCATCCGTGCCGTTCACGGTAACTATGACAATCTCTCCGGATTCTGCGTCATCCTGCTGGCGCACGATAACGATATCTCCCTCGGACATCTTAGGCTCCATGCTGTTTCCGTGAATCTGCAGCCCGAAGAATGTACCTGTTCTGGCCAGTTCCTCGGTGATTTCCTCTGTATCGATGACGTTCTCAATGGCCTCGATAGGGACACCGGCGGCTACGCGGCCCAGGACGTTGATGATGACACCTCCTTTCCTTTCAGGTTCTTTAGAGCTGACAAGAGTAACCTTTTGCCCACCGTCCATTATCTTAAGTAATTCGTCAAGCTCTATATTCATTGCGGACGCAATTTTCATAATCGATGGCAAGGTAGGAGCTATCGGTTTACTATTTCTGGGATTAATCCCATTTTCAATCATGGAAATATAGCCCTTGCTCAAAGAGCAGCGTTTTGCAAATTCATCCATGCTTAGATTGTTATCTGCTCGATATTGCTTAACAATATTCCCGAGTGTCATTATGTTCTTTCCTCCATGCTGTTTAGTATATTGTACAGCCATAAATGAAAAAAGTCAACATTTTTGTTCAGCATACTTGACAAGAAAAAACAAGCGTGATATTATGCAAATAGTTCAACATAATGAACGAAAGGAGATGGAGCGAAATTGCAGTACAAAATTAAAGAGCAGAGGGATAAATTAGGAATGTCTCAATCGGATCTGGCGGAACAGTCAAGAGTATCCAGAACTACTATTTCTGGATTGGAAAGTGGAAGTATTAAGGTTACTACTACAGAAACCTTGCTGAAAATTGCAAAAGTCTTAAAATGTAATGTCGCAGATATTTTTTTAGAATAAAAGTTCAACATGTAAAACGAATGGTATAGAGAGGAGGTGAGGACGGATGGAAAATGTGGACGAGACAATAGAAGCTCTTTGTAGCGAGATTCAAAAACTCCTGGATGAGGGGCGTGACTATGTGGTAGTTGTGGAAATGACAAAGGCACTGGCAGAATTAGTCACTGCCAGTGCGCATGTCCGCACTCAGAAGCCATAAATTTACATGTTATCGAGAGCGTGGATGGTTGAGTATATTTTCTTTAGCGCATTGGTAAAATCTTCGGTTGTTGCTGCTGAAGTGCGTTCAGCGGCATTCCATGATTTTATATACTCAATAGTTGCTTCGACAGCTAATTCTTTGTCAGTTTTTCGTTCCATAATGAAATCCCCCTTTCTTCGGTACTCGGCCATGGCAGTGGCCTGTACCACCAGTATGAGGAGAGAGCACGGAATGGCAAGACAAATATGTAGGCAGCAGCTGCCAGACACAAGCCATATTGGTGTGCAAGTTTTTGGAAGTTGACCCAAGAGATTTTGCGGATAAGGAAGCGGTAGGAGGGAGGTGAGAAAGAGTGAAAGACAATCAATTACTTATAAGAGTCTCTGTAGATAGAGAGAGCTTACTGGGAAAAGTGGCAGCCATAGAAAAGAAGGCGGAGGATTTGAGGTTCGAAGCCATGCGTTTGAGAGAGGAAATATCTTGTAGCCAGTTCACGGATGGTGAAAAGGAAAAGCCCGAAGCGTAAAACTCCGGGCGAGAATGTTATGTATCCTCTTCAGGACCGTACAATTTTTCACGGGTAGACTTTACAGCATTCTTTATGGCTTCAGCCAGAACAGTAGTTTTTTCATCCAAAAAGCCATCAAGATGTGTGTCTATTTCATTGTACAGTTCTGAAGATAAGGTATCCAACATTTCACATACCTCATTCTTCTGCATATGTTTCTCCTTTCTTCTGTACTCGGCCATGGCAGTGGCCTGTACCACCAGTATAAGGGAAAGGGAGGGAATAGCAAGACGAACATGTGGGCGGATGCCAGTATAGAGGGGAGGTGAAGAGGATGGCGAAAGTGGCATTGAGCTTTGAGCAGAAGAAAGCGCACAGGCTCAAGTATATCAAGGGATGGGTCGTGGCACAGATGAAAGTGACGGGAAAGACCCAGAAGGATGTCGGCGATGCGCTCGGGCTTACCCAAGGGACGATATCGACGATGCTGGCAATTCCGGACGGAAGGAAGAAAGATGGCAGGAGGATAAACCCGGATCCATTAAGCGTGGGGCAGATGCTGACGCTCTTTGAACTTTTCGGGACGGAGGCAGAAGAAAGACAGAAGCTCCTGACGTTATAGGGGCAGGAAGGAGGATACGATGGCAATCAGAGGATGTAAGACAATTGCAGAGTATGCTATCAGGAGGTGGCTTGTCGAGCAGGGCTTTGTGGCAGAGTACTTTGATATTGAGTTCAAAGGGAGCGAGGCAGTGCTCGCGGACAACAATGGACATAAGCTGCAGCTGGTCTATGACCATGACCTCAGGCTGGTATATGAGAAGGAGAGGGAGCATGCTACATAGGATATTCAATGCCGGCAACGTCTTTGGCACAGCTGCTTTCCTGGCGATGCTCGCTGCACCGGCAGCTTACGAAGGGGGGATGTACACGACATCCATCGTGCTGGTGGCAATCTTCGCTGGATGCACGTACTTTGCCATCAAGGAGGATGGCAAAAAATGAATAGGCCCCATGCTTTGGACGGCAGGAGAGGCCTATCATAAAAAACTAAGGGGAATACCCCTATGCCTATTATAAGGGCATGCAGGGGAAAAGTCAAACAGAAAGATTGGCGGGAAGGAGGGAGCCGCTTGGAGGCGATGGACAGTGCATATGCGGAGGGGCTCCGCTCCATGGATGACGCGGGGCTGCGCAAGGAATGGGAACGGGAGGAGGAGCCATCCCGAATCCGGAAAGTGGAGCATGAGATGGCGATGCGCTTCATGGGCCGCTCCGGCGGGCGGACGTACTTCGTAGACAAGTTCCTGCAGATGCCTGCGCTGTTCCGGGAGGCATTCCTGCAGAGGGACTGGTTCCGGGCGAAGTACATATATGACAGCGCCATCGTCATCGGCCTGTTCCTGGAGGCACCGGAGCGTATCCGGGAGCAGGTCTTCGGCAGCAGGCAGCACGAGGAGGTCATTGATGGGATGTTCCCGGAGTGTATGCTGGAGCAGGTGATGCGGGAATGCGTGATAAAGAACCGCCTGGGCTTCGAGTGCGTGGTCTATCGGATTCCCGGGGAGATTGGCTTCTATGGGGCCAGGAGAGGCCCGGGCACAGGGTTCCTTCCTGCGGAATCCAATCCGGCATACCATGCCAGGCAAGGATGGGGAGAGGGCAGGGATGAAAGCGGTTGAGATCTATATAGGGACCACCCTGCGCGGGTCGGCCAGGGGCATAGGGAAGGGCATGTACATCATGCGGGCCCATCTGGCAGACGGCAGGGTGCATGAGAGGATGGCGGCGGTGGAGATCGACGGCGCCACGGAGAGCCGCCTGGCGCTGTACTGCCTGCGGGACAGCCTGGCGAGGTTCCAGTACGCCTGCGAGGTGTCCGTGCATACGGAGTGCACGTACATGGCCGCGGCCATCAACAGCCATTGGCCGGAGGGCTGGAGGGGGATGGGCTGGATGACCGGCAGGGGGACAAAGGTGAAGGATGCGGGCCTGTGGAGGGACATACTCTGGCACCTGGAGGACACCGGCCATGCGCTCCAGGCCGTGGCCGGGAGGCATGAGTTCAGCGGCTGGATGCGGGCGAACCTGCCAAGGCTGTACGCCCCCAGGGACATCTTCGGCGAGGTGGCCGGGGAGGCGCTGAATCCTGTAGGCTACAGGAGCGGAGGGCACCCGATGGCGTCCTGGCACGGGGAGGACTGAGGAGGTTGCACCGGTGCAACCGGAAGGAAAGGAGAGGAATGGAATGGAGCATAGATTCGGGATATTTGGCACTGTGGAGGAGCTGAACAGGGCAGCAGCCGCCCAGAAAGCGGAGGGGGACGAGGAGGCCCTGTTCGCCCTGGCGGCGGAGAACGGCATCTGCAGGGAGGACGCGGAGGACTACCTGGACGGCGCTGCGGAGGAGCTGGCCACGCCGCTGATGGCGGCCCTGGGAAAGCTGGACATGGAGGCGGCAGAACTGGGGCTGAAAAGCCAGCTGGCGGACTGGAAAGGCTGCATAGCGGCCATGTGCTCTGATGATGAGGCACTGTGCCATGCGGTGTTCCGCCCGGAGAAGGAACTGGCATATGTGCTGGCGGAGGGCATCAGGCATGCATCCAAAAATCGGGTGTGGATTCCGGCGAGGATCATACAGATGGCGGATATCCCGGCAGGGTCAGCCATAGGGATGACCGGCCGGGACGAGCTCAGGAGAATCGCGTACAGGTACTACACAGGGGAGGGCGGAAGGACATGACTGTATTCAAGGCGACGAATGCCGACATGACATGCACCATGGGCGAGGGGACGTTCCAGTACCGGCTGGGCGTGGCCGCCGCAGCGGACAGGTCGAAATGCGGCCGCACAGGGCTCCATGCCTGCGAGTACATCCTGGACTGCACCGGCTACTACAGCCTGGGAGGAGGGAACCGGTTCTTCCTGGCCGAGGCGCGGGGAGACATCGCCGAGGACGGCCAGGACACGAGGATAGCCTGCACGGAGCTGACCCTGGTGCAGGAGCTGACGAACCGGGAGATGGCCGCCCATGCGATGCTCTATATGGTGCGGCACCCAAAGAGGGCGGGATGGGAGGCGAAAGGGGAGCATCTGGAGGCGGCAGCGGACAGGGCCGAGGCCATGCTGCCGGACGCGATAGCCATAGCCAGAGGGGCGCGCCCTGTAGCGAGAGGTGCGGCAGGGGCCCATCTGGGGCTGGTCCGGGAGACAGATGGAGAGATAGTGGACGCGAGGCTCGTGACGGTGGGGAGGGACGGCATCAGGCCGGGCACCTGGTACACCGTGGAGGGCGGCACCGTAAAGGAGGCCGTGATCCTGGAGGGTCCTGCAGCGGCGTCAATCGAGAGACTGGAAGAGGTGTGTAGATGAAGAGGAAACAGATTGAGAAAGTCCCGGTGAAGAGCCCTTGGGGGAGGGGACGGAAGAGAGCAGGCAAGCGTGTGGCGGCCCAGCTGTCCGGCGGATACCTGATCCTGGACCTATGGAACGGCGGGACATGGATATGCAGGCATGCCATGGACGTGGAGACAGGGGAGTATGCCTCCTGCGACATGACGGGGCTGTGGACGGAGGAGAACCTGCAGAACGCTTTCGCATGCGGCGACTTCTGGACCATCCTTAACGAGGAGAGGCTCCCTATATCGGCGGAGGGGCGCAGGCTGGTGCTGGATGCCCTGAAGGTCAGCTGGCCATGCAGCAACGTATACGAGAGGATAGAGTCCCTGGAGCTGGAGCATTCCAGGGACCGCAGGTACCGGAAGGAGGAGCGGCGCGTCCAGAGGGTGGCCGAGCTGATGGCCAGCGTCCCTGACGTAGGGAAGGACGTGATTGAATGGATTGGGGAGAGGGTGGCCGGCTCCCAGCATTATGCCATCTGGGACAAGGAGCCTGGCACATCGGGCACCTACCACTGCACGGCCTGCGGGGGCAGCTTCGGCGAGGCGGCAGCAGGCATCCGGATGAAGCACAAAGGAGAGGCTGCCTGCCCCCTGTGCGGACAGGCCCTCACCGTGGAGAAGAGGAGGGCATCCCTGCGCAAGGAGTCCAGGCTGACGCTGATCCATGGGCTGGACGATAAGAGGGGGATCCAGAGGCACTTCACCGTGACGGTCGTGTGGGACATCCACCGGGTGGTGAGGCTGCACGAGACCATCCGCTGCATGCTGCACAAGGGGGCATGGAGCAGGTACCAGTGCGACTTCTATTACCTGCAGCACGGCGCATGGGACAACAAGGGGAACCCATGCAACTGCAGGTGGAGAACTGGATACCTGTATCAGGACGGCATCCAGGAGGGGCTGGAGGGGACGGCGTACAGCGCCTGGGCGGACGTCTTCCAGTACATGGCGTCCATGGGGATGCGTGCGAACTATGACAGGCTCCTGGCGGACGTCAGGAGGGGCTTTATTGGGATGGTGGAGTACCTGGCGAAAGGGCGCTTCTACAGGCTGCTGGAAGAGACGTCGGAGCAGGTGCAGTTCGACCACGGATATGGCATCTACAACGCCCTGAACGTCATCGGGGAGGACATCTGCGAGGTGATGCATATCTGGGACATGCAGAAGATAGTCCGGCTGCGGCAGGAGGACGGCGGCGTCAACATGCTGGAATGGCTGCAGTGGGCGGACGCGGAGAAGAAGAGGATCGGAAGCGACGTGCTCGCCTGGTACGACAGGAACGGCATCTCCAACGCCAGGTACAGCAGAAGCCGGGCGTCCAGGCACCTGTCACCGGAGCAGCTTATGCACTACATAGAGCGGCAGGCCAAGGAGTCATATGGCGGGAAGAGGAAAGCGGGGAGCGTGTTCGAGGCATATGAGGACTACCTCTCCATGGTGGAGAGGCAGGGCAAGGACGTGTCGGACGCGATGGTGTACCGTCCCAGGGAGCTCAAGCGGCGGCATGATGAGGCCGTAGAGGAGCATAACCGGTACATGGAGGCCGAAAGGGCCAGGAAAGACGCAGAGCAGGCCAGGAAGGACGCGGAACGGATGGAGGAGAAGTATCCTGGCTCCGAGGCAGTCCTTGCCCAGATAAGGCCCAAGTACGAGTACGAGGGGGAGCGGTTCCGCATCACGGTGCCCGGCAGCTTCTGCGACATAGTCTCGGAGGGGATGGCGCTGCACCACTGCGTAGGGGGCACGGAGCGGTACTTCGACCGCATCATGCAGCATGAGACGTACATATGTTTCCTGCGCCGGGCGGAGGAGCCGGACAGGCCCTACTATACCATAGAGGTGGAGCCCGGCGGCACCATAAGGCAGCACCGCGGCATGTACGACGAGGAGCCTGACATAGAGGAGGTGAAGCCGTTCCTGCGGGAGTGGCAGCAAGAGGTCCGGAAGCGGATGCGGCAGGAGGACCATGAGCATGCCAGGCTGAGCGCCGTGAAGAGGGAGCAGAACCTGGAGGAGCTGAGGCAGAAGAACAACACGAGGGTCCTGGAGGCCCTGATGGAAGACTTGATGGAGGTGGTCTGATGGGGACGGTGGAAGAGATGCACGCCATGGCGGATGCCAGCGGAACGGAGGTGCTTGCCTTTGCAAGGTATCCGGACCTGGAGAGGGCGGCCGACCGCACGGCGGCAAAGATAAAAGAGGGCTTCATGGAGATGGGCTATATACTTAAGGTCGCCCGGGACACGGACATCCTGGCCGGGTCAGGGTATGCCGGCCACGAGGAATTCGCGGAGAAGCGGTATGGCCTGGACAAGGGCACGGTGTCCCGCTATATCCGGATCGTGGAGAGGTTCTCGGTAGGCGGCAGCAGCCATGTGCTGCAGGAGAGATACAGGAACATAGGTTTCGCCAAGCTGTCCCTGATGCTGCACATGCCTGACGCCATAGCGGAGGAGATAACCGGGAGCTACAGCAAGCAGGAGGTGCAGGCAATCAAGGAGGAGGTCGATGCCGAGCATGCGGTAAGCGACATAGAGGTGGCCATAGAGGCGGCGGAGGCCCCGGAGCCGGAGAGGGGAGGGAGCCTCCTGGAGCGGGCCGTCCGCCAGCTGGGACGGGAGCAGCAGTCGCTGTACCATAGGCTGCATGACATCTATACGGTGGACGGCACTGCGGCCATGGTGATGGACACTCTGGCCCCCCAGGGAGATGCCGTCTACATGGTGAGGGTGCCTGGCACAGGGAGGCTGATGCTCTCCCTTTCCGGAGATGCGGCCAGCGTGACGAACGTCCGCAGCTGCGAGAAGGAAAGATGCTCAGCGGAGGATGTCCGGGCAGCAGTCGCAGGCATCATGTATCCCGGTCCTGTGAAAGAATCCTGGCAGCAGGAGTATGGGGAGCCGATTGAGCCGATGGCAGAGGCCGGCCCGGAGCCAGCTGCAGATGGCCAGGATGGGAAGGCTGCCTCCGCCCAGCAGAAAGGGAAGAGGAAAGCATCGAAGGTGGTGAAGGCCGCGCCGCCCAAGGCCTCTGGCAAAAAGCCGGGGCAGGCATCGGATGGGGCCGGAGGCCCTGCAAAGGCCGTGGCGGAGGAGGCGCATCCGGAACCGGAGGAGCAGCTGCCTGGACAGATGGGGATAGTGGACTTCCCTGAGGCCATACCGGATGCCCATTACGAGGAAATCATAGAGGCACCTCTCGCGGATGCTGCAAAGGGGCCGGACGGAGAGGCGGGAGCACCAGAGGAGCGTGCTGCGGACGTGGCTGGCACGGAGGCGGCCAGCATGGCAGCAGGCGCAGGGGGCACTACAGTGGATAGGGACGTCCAGTCCTGCGGAAAAGAGGAAGAGGCCGCTGTGGATGCCGCTCTCCGCATGGAGGAACTATGGATGGAGGCATGGGGACATCTGGAGGGCCTGCGGAAATATTTTGCCGTATGGGACAGCAGGTCGATTCCTATGGAGTCCCTGGAGAAAATATACCAGGACGCTGTCTCCCTGGAAGTAGGCATAGAGAGGATGATGGACATGAAAGAGGAGGAGAGGGATGGCCAAGAGCATCATGCACAGCAAGGATGACAGGACATGCTACCTGTGCATGCTCCTGAGGGATGATTACAGCGCCAGGGTGGACCTGCAGGAGCACCATGCCATGCCGGGGACCGCCAACAGGAGGCTCTCCGAGCACTACGGCCTGAAGGTGTACCTGTGCGTCGAGCACCACCTGGTAGGGCCGGAGGCGGTGCACAACAATAAAAGGCTCCTGCGGCTCCTGCAGGCGAACGCACAGATAGCTTTCGAAAGGCGGTATTCCCACGAAAAGTGGATGGAGGTCTTCGGGCGCAACTTTATCTAGCCTTTTGGGAAGGATTTGATACATCACGGAAACTGTAGGCAAGGATTCTGGGGGTTCCGGCCCCCGGAAAGGAGGGATGTATGCTGACGTTGGAGCAGAAGAGGGGCATCAGGGACATGACGGGATTCCCTATGCGCTATCAGGAGGATTTCGATAGGCGATGGGAGGACGCAGTGGAAACGGCTCAAAAATCCGGCGCTGACCTCGGGAGGATAGCCCTTGCCATAGAGTGGAGCGGGGCGAGGGAACGTTAGGAGGCGCTATGGACAGTCAGGAGAAGCAGAAGCTGTATGAGAAGTACATAACAGAGGCCAGCCCCATGGCAGCAGCCGTTGGACGGAGGATACCGTACCATCTGGAGTACATAAGGAAATATGGGGAAACTGCACCAGTACCTACAGACAAGGGAAAGGTGGCATCTGAGCGGAAGGAGGGATTGATGGAAACGTGAATTACATATCAATCATCAATGCGTTCTGGGATGCGGCCACAACGAACCCATTGTCTACAGGGCAGGTGTCGCTATACATGGCTCTGCTGCATGTATGCAACCGGAGCAACTGGACAGAGTGGTTCCAAGCGCCGAATCAGGTGCTCTCCGTACTGACCGGACTATCAAGGTCAGGAATACTGAAAGCGCGGAACGAATTGAAGCAAAGGGGGCTCCTGGAATTCCGGGAACGTGGGACGAAGGCGACCCTGTACAGAATCACTATAGCATATAGTAGGCAAGATAGTGCGCAAGATGGTAAGCAAAAAGGTGCGCAAGATGGTAATCGAGATGGTGCGCGAAACAGTGGCACATTAAAAGACATAGACAAAGACAAAGAGAGGGAGAGGATGCGCGCATCTGCGGTGGAGCACTTTGACACGTTCTGGGAGGCATACCCGAAACGCGGGAACGACCGCCCTACGGCAGAGAGGGCCTACTGCAAGGTGCTGCTGGAGGACTGTCACATAACGGAGCAGGACTTGGTGGCAGCAGCCGCCAACTATGCGGAGGCCGTGAAAGAACTGGGCCGGGAGGAGAGGTATGTCCGGAGCGCGGCATCCTTCCTGACGGAAAATTTCTTTGTAGCTTATCTTCCAGGGCAGTATGTAAAACCGGAGGGTACGCGGAATGCATCGGCTGGCAAGAAAAACAGCTTCAATCAGTTTATCCGGCATGAATATGACTTCAAGGCGCTGGAAGCTGAATTGGTGTCGAATTGAGTTGCACCGGTGCAACTAGTGGAAGAGGATGATGAAAAGGGTATTGAAGTATTCTGGAAGCAAGTGGAACATAGCGAAAAAGCTGGTGGAGCTGATACCATCACATCACAGCTATGTGGAGCCCTATTTCGGCAGTGGGGCGGTGCTCTTCAATAAAACGGCCTCCCGCATCGAGACAATCAACGACCTGGACGGCGATGTGGTGAACCTGTTCAGGTGCATCCAGCAGGATTCTGATTATCTGGCCAGGCTGGTGATGACGACGCCGTACAGCAGGGAGGCATATGAAGGCTCCTTCAGGACGGTCCCGATTATGGGGATACCTCCGGGGGATGACAGGTTCCATAAGGCATGCCGGTTCCTGGCCCGGTGCTGGCAGGCCTACGGCTCCCGGAATGACGGATACAAGAGCGGCTGGAAGTATGACGCCATCGGGCGGGAGAGGATGTATGCCCTCTGGGACTGGTACGAGCTGCCGGTATGGATAGTGGAGACAGCAGAACGTCTGCGGAAGGTCCAGATTGAATGCAGGCCAGCTCTGGAGGTGATAAAGCGGTTCGACAATCCGGATGTGTTCATGTACCTGGACCCGCCGTATCTGCTGGGCACCCGGAACCGGAGGCAGTACAGGCATGAGATGGAGGACGCGGATCACGAGGAGCTCCTGGAGACGGCCAGACAGAGCCAGGCGAAGATGATGATATCCGGCTATGAGTCGGACATGTACAACGACTATCTGCAGGGATGGCACAAGAAGTGCTTCGCCAGCTGTGCAGAAGGCGGGAGGGCGCGGCAGGAGGTGGTATGGATGAACTATGAGCATGATGCGCAGGCAGAACCGGGAGGGGCTGGATGGTAGGGACATGGACGGACATACCGGGATATGGAGGGAAGTACCAGGTGGACAAAGAGGGCAACGTGCGGCGCGTATATCTTTCCGGCAGGACGCGGGCATTGAGCCCATACCACAGGAAGATGTCCGGCAGCCAGCGCCTGGTGGTGAAGCTGACCAGGGATGGGAAACCCAAGGAAGAGGTATTGATGCAGCTGGTGGCCCTGACGTTCCTGGGGCTTCCGCCCAAAGGGCATGTACCGTACCATAAGAACGGCTGCCAGTCGGACAACTACTTGAACAACATCGCCTACATAAGCAAGCGGGAGCTGGGGCTGCTGACCGGCGCATCATCAAGGAGGCGCCCTGTGGCGAAGCTGGATGCGGACGGAGAGATAGTAGAGGTGTATTCCTCTGCAAGAGAGGCCGCCCGGCGGAACCACATGAGCTACCAGACGGTGATGGACCGGTGCAACGGCAAGGTGAAAGGCGCGTTCGCGCCAGACGGATATGCGTATGCATGGGACGACAGCGAAGCCAGCATAAGACGAGCCGTGAGGAAGATAGAGCAGAAGAAGGAGCAGAGAAATGGGAAGGATGACGGAAAAGGATGCATCCGGCAGGTGGCAGGTGAAAGGGCTGCCGTGGGAAAGGCTGCAGGAGGGGCAGGCAATCACGAAGGAGACAGGCCAGATTCTGTATGGGTGCCTCTGCAAGCTGAAGGCCTATGAGGACTGCGGCATGGGCCCGGATCAGCTGGAGGGCTGGAAGGACAGGCTGGAGGACGTGGCGGCTCATGTATGCGACAAGCTGTGCCGCCATCCGATGGAGGTGGCGGAACAGGAGGAGCTTGATGCGATATGTGAGGGCTGCCCTGTCAGTGCATGTGCGGGCACCCTTCTGGACAGCTGAGGCGGCTGTTGAACGAGCAGGTTACGACAGAGAAATACCTGTTCAGGAACCGGGAGTTCAAGAACCGTGTGGACTGAATGGGATACATGCAGGTTGCACCAGTGCAACCAGAAAGGATGGTGGATGGGAGTTTGAGACTGATTGATGCAGATGCTTTTAAGACGCTCGTTACAGCTGTGGCTATAGCAGATGGGCTCAGCGGTGGATTCCTGAATGAATTCTGCAGGCTTATTGATAGCCAGAAAACCGCCTATGATGTAGACGGAGTTGTAGGGCAGCTTCGGGAATTGAACGAGAACGAATTTACCTATGCGAGGGTCATGCACATTGTAAAGGCAGGTGGGGTAGATGGGTAGGGTATTGCCGATTCTTTTTAACGGTGACATGGTACGTGCTATTCTGGACGGTAGGAAGACTGTGACGCGGAGGGTGATTAGATTTCCGGTAAACAGTTTCACTGGGAGGATTCCGATAGCAGACGATGTGAGGGTGAGTACAAATACGTTATGGTCTAAGGAAGTCAGTTTTTTCGAAGGATCTGTCACTTTTGGCGTCAGGCCGCCATATGGGATAGGAGACATCCTGTATGTCCGGGAGACATGGCATAAATATAAAAAACGGGTTGGCCATGGAGAAAATTGCCGCTTGCGAGAATTTTATGGTTACAAGGCCAGTATCGCGAACTCCGAAGACGCAAGCGAAAAATGGCGTCCGTCTATCCACATGCCGAAGCAGGCCGCCCGAATCTGGCTAAAGGTCACGGACGTGAGGGCGGAGCGGCTGAAGGATATTGATGCTTTGGGGTGCCAACGAGAGGGAGTGGACATAACCAGAAATGGCGTTTTTAAGAGGTTTTCATCATTGTGGGAGTCTTCCATCAGGAAAGAAGAAATTGACAGGTATGGCTGGGACGCGAACCCCTGGGTGTGGGTGATAGAGTTCGAGAGGTGCGAGAAGCCGGAAAGAGAGGGATGATTTGGCTATCAGGGAAGCAAAGCTGAAAACACTCAATATGCTCAAGGATATCGAGCCAGATGATGCAGATTACTGTCTTTGGGAAAAGATTACAGCATACATGGATGGAGAGATAGCACTTGTCATCGAAAGTAGTGCAGGGGATGGAAAGTATTTATTCCTTGCACTGAAAGATAAGGAAAAGGACAAGGAGCTGCATTATATGATGGAGCAGGATAGCAGGTTTGGCATATATATCGATGACCGGGAACAGTTTGATGAGGACTGGGACAACAACGATTATGAACCTGATGGGTGCCATTATCTTGAGCCCGGAAATGTGGAGATATTGGAGGGATGACATGGACAGGGAGGTTCTGTTCCGCGGGAAGCGGACTGATAACGGAAAATGGGTGGAGGGATGGTATTGCCCGAAAAAGACAGGGCATTATGAGGGCGATAGATTTGTGGAAGAGATGCAGTCTATCATTATAGCCAGCATGACAGGTGGCGGATATCAGTATGCAGTAGTAGACCCAAGGACCGTCTGCCAGTACACAGGCCTGACCGACAGGAACAGCAGGAAGATTTTTGAGGGGGACATCTCGGCTATCCCCTACTCGAAGAAGCAGGGCCTGCCTGCAGAAGTGCGGTACAATGTACGGAGCGGTGCATACGAAATCAGGCGTAATGGATATAGGCCTATATCGCTGGCGGATGCGGATGAATGGTGCGAGGCCGTTGGAAATGTGTTCGACAATCCCGCCCTTCTGGAAGGAGGCGCCGAATGAAAGCGATACTGGTGATGGAGATGCCCGGGAGCTGCCTGGAGTGCCCGATGGAGATGGATGTGGAAGATGCATCAGGCAACAAATGGCAGGGCAATATCTGCCGGGGATGCGGGAAAAGGCATGCGGATAAAAGAAAAAAACCAGAATGGTGCCCGCTGGCGCCGATTCCGGAGCGGAAAGATGAAAAATGTGACCTGTACGAAAAGGATGGTTCCGGAAACTGGAAGAAATGCGGTAAGAAGACGGATTTGCTTGCAGCTGGATTCAACGCCTGCCTGGATACGATAGAAGGGAGTGAAGTTGCACCGGTGCAACCTTAAGGAAAGCTGCATGGCAGCAGCCGTAGAAAAGAAGGAGTGTGATGGAGCAGGTGACAAGGGTGCAGCTGGAATCATATGGGAGCATGAAGCGGGAGATACTGGAACTGAAGCATAAGCTGGCCAGCCTGGGGGAGGGCGACTCCAGGCTCGGCAGTTCCGTCATAAAGGACTACCGGAAAGGCTATCCGGTGCCTCAGGCTGTCGTAGGGGTGGATTGGGAAAGGTATAAGTGGCAAAAGGAGCATTATGAGAAAAGGATCCGTGCACTGAAGGAAGAATGCGATGCCATAGAGAGATATGTGGAAGAGGACATAGAAGACAGCCTTACCAGGAGGATATTCCGGATGTATTTCCTGGAGGGGAGGACGCAGAAAGAGATTGCCGGCCTCATACATATGGACAGGAGCTCGGTCAGCAGAAAGCTGAATGCCCCAGCCAGGTAAAGGGCCAGGCGTCTTAAAGTTCATCCTTGAAATTGGCACGAATCAGATGAACGAATTCGCCGGGGGCGGCTTCAATGTCGTTTAGGCTGCCTGCCAGCGGAATCTCCAGTTTCTTGTCTATTAGGTATCCAATCCATTGCATCAAGGCAGAATGTGCCATATGTAGGGCATTTTCACCGGATTTGCCTTCGCTGATGCATATATTCTACCATAGATGGATTCTCCTTTATTTTGGCATAGCGACAGGGCTTCATTTTGGCCCTGTCGCTGTCATTCCTGAATTCTGTATAGCAATGGGCCGGATGGGCATATCAGGCGTGTTGCTTTTGCTGATAGATTGCCATAAGCGAATCCTGGAGAACCTGTGAAAAATTGATGTGGTTCTTTTCTGCGAAAGTATTGAGCCATGCAGGGATGGTGAGGTTTTTCCTGACAGCCTTTTCGCCATATTTTTCCGCATAGGAATCCATGTCCAGGACGAGCATGCTGACAAAGCCGCCGGGCTCTGGGGTTATGCTTTCCAGCGGGCTGGCCGGAGGGGCAGGCTTTCCGTCCTCCAGTTCATCCAGGACCCAGCCGGAGGCGGCATCCATGCCCATGACCATTGCTTCTGCCAAAGTATCGCCGCCGCTTACGCAGCCAGGGAGATCGGGAACTACAACAGCATAAGCGCCTTTCCTTTCCTCATCGGGATAGAAACAGGCTGGATAAGTCAATTTCATAAGAGAACCTCCTTTATTGTGTGCGTCACCGGGCTCTATAGCCCGGCCTGCTTAAGAATCTGCTTGACTATTTGCGGGGCAATGTCTCCGGGATGATTCGGAATCGTGACTTTGCCTGGTTTAGTGGGATGGATGTATTGATAGTGTGAACCTTTTGCTTTTTTGAATTGCCATCCATCAGCTATGATTATCTTTTCTATTTCCCGGAATTTCATGTAAATACCTCCTCATGATTTGATTATACGCATAATGCGCATAAAGGTCAAGGTATCTGAGAAATTTTTCAAAAAAATAGAGATTTTTAAAAGTTGCACACAATTCACACGATGCACATGTATAATAATACTTGAAGAGGTAGGCGGAAACGACATAGCTTCTTTCACATTGCAGGAGCACGGCAGCAGCCGTGTCCTTTTACGTGGGAAGCTTTCCATGGCAGTAGGGCTGGAGGGAGACGGGATGGCACAGGAATGGGCGAAAGCATTCTATCGGTCGAAGCGGTGGCTGAAGTGCAGGGACGCATACATAAAGGACAGGATCCTGGCAGACGGCGGGCTGTGTGAGGAATGCCATGACAGGCCCGGCTACATCGTGCACCACAGGGAGCCGCTCACCCAGGAGACCATAACGAATCCTGAGATATCCCTGAACCATAGGAACCTGGAATATGTCTGCAAGGACTGCCATGACAGGTTCGGGGGCCATGGGATAGGCGGGGGCAGCAGCCTTACATGCAGGTTCGATGAAGACGGCCAGCCGATATCGATGAGGGAGGTGGACAGAGATGGAAGAAAACATTAATAGCTGTGAAGGAATCCTGATCGGAAGAGAAGCCGTGACAGTCATTGGAGAAGGGGCCATCGTCATCCGGCTCGGACAGTGCTGCAGGAAAGAGACGACAGAGGAGATGGAAAAGGAACTGGCTGAGAAGTTCGGGAGGAAGGTCATCTTACTTGACTCGAGGTTCGGCGAGATCCTGACACTCCCCCCTGAAAAGGAGCCGGGGGGCGCTCCCGGGAGACCGTAGGGGTGGCTTTCCTTTAACACACAGGTCGCGCATAAAGGGGGTGTGGTATATGGATGCGAATGAAGCAGCGGGAGGGCAGCTGGTTGGGGCGGATGAAGCCGAATATCAAAAGAAAGTTAAGAGGATAAAGAAAGAGGAAGCCCGGATAAAGAAGCTCTTCGGGAATATCGAGGAGGACAGAAAGAAGCTGGTGCTCACTACCATCGCGGATGTCGCGTTCATGACCATCACCATGCAGGATTTGCGGGAGACGATTAACCGTAAGGGCACCACGGCCATCTACAAGAACGGAGAGAACCAGTACGGCACCAAGCAGAGCCCTGAGTCCCAGACATACCTGCAGCTTTCCCAGAAGCTGACCCAGGCGATGAAGATTCTGGTGGACTGCATGCCGAAACCGGAAAGGAAACAGGCAGGGACAGGGGACGACTTTGAGGATTTTGTTGAAGGGCGTGAGGATGTATGAGAAAGATTGCATATCCGTCTGACTACAATCCGGTTCTGGAATACTGGGAAGCCATTGAGGGCAGGCAGGAAGTGGTCAGCAACAAGATATACCGCTGGTACAGATACCTTGCCCATCTGGCGATGCATCCAGGGGAATATTTCTATTCCAACAAAAGGGCGAACCATATCCTGGAGTTCGCGGAAAACTACTGCAGGCTGTCCAAAGGTGCAGGGGCAGGAAAGCCGGTGCGGCTGGAGCTCTGGGAAAAAGCGCACCTGGCGGCCATCTTCGGCTTTATAGACATCAATGGCAACAGGATGTGCCGGGAAGCGGTGCTCATCGTTGGCAAGAAGAACGGCAAATCCCTGCTGGCATCCATCGTGGGGCTGTACATGCTCCTGGGGGACGGAGAGCCGGGCCCGGAAGTGTATGCCGTAGCCACGAAAAAGGATCAGGCAAAAATCATCTGGACGGAGTCCAAGCGCATGGTCCGCAAGTCAAAGGCTTTGATCAAGCGGGTGAAGCCGCTTGTGGCGGAGCTTTCCAGCGAGCTGTTCAATGATGGAACGTTCAAGCCGCTGGCATCGGACAGCGATACCCTGGACGGCCTGAACATCCATTGCGGCCTGATGGATGAGATACATCAGTGGAAGGACGGGCGCAAGCTGTATGACATCATCGCGGACGGCGTCACCGCCAGGGAGCAGCCCTTGATCTATATCACTTCCACGGCGGGGACTGTCAGGGAGGATATCTATGACCAGAAATATGAGGAGGCGGAGCGCGTCATCAACGGACTGTTTGATGACAATGGCTATAAGGACATCCACTTCTTCCCATTCATCTATGAGCTAGACAGCAGGAAGGAATGGCCGGATCCGAAATGCTGGAAAAAGGCGAACCCCGGCCTCGGGACGATCAAGAAACTGGAGGCCCTTGCGGAGAAAGTGCGCAAGGCCATGGAGAACCCCAGCCTGGTCAAGAACCTGGTCTGCAAGGAGTTCAATATCAGGGAGACGTCCACCGAGGCATGGCTCACGTTCGAGCAGATCGACAACCAGGAGCTGTTCGACATCGGCAGCCTGAAGCCGAGGTATGGGATAGGCGGGTGCGACCTGTCCAGCACCACGGACCTGACCTGCGCCACGGTCATCTTCATGGTGCCGGGGGATGAGAACATCTATGTGAAGCAGATGTACTGGATCCCGGAGGACCTGCTGGAGGCCAGGGTAAGGGAGGACAAGATTCCCTACGACATCTGGCGGGACAAAGGGCTCCTGCGGACATGCCCCGGGAACCGGATGCATTACAAGTATGTGGTGGACTGGTACCGTGAGGTGCAGGACCAGGACGACATCTACCTGTTCAAGTGCGGCGTGGACGGATGGAGCGCCACCTATTTCGTGGAGGAGATGCGCAACGTGTTCGGCACCTCCGTGATAGACCTGGTCTTCCAGGGCAAGAAGACCTTGTCCGGCCCAATGAAGTCCCTTGGGGCGGACCTGACGAAGAAGAAAATCGTCTACAACAACAATCCAATCCTGAAATGGTGCCTCTGCAACACTACGGTGGACGTGGACCGGAACGACAATATCCAGCCGGCCAAAGGGAAGCAGGGGGCGACGCGCCGCATCGATGGGATGGCCAGCCTGTTGGACGCCTATGTGGAGCTGGAGAACCATCTGGAGGAGTATCTGAGCATAGTGGCATAGGAGGTGGCCGAATTGGGGCTGTTCAAAAGGCGGAAGGCCATGGATGACATAAAGACGGAAAAGAACGTGATGCAGATGGTCACTACATATGGGGAGCATTACTATTCCTGGAATGGGAAGCTCTATGACAGCGACATCGTCAGGTCGTGCATCCGCCCAAAGGTGAAGGCTGCCGGGAAGCTGGCAGGGAAGCACATCCGGGCGGACGCGGAAGTGCTGAAGGTGAACCCGGACGCGAACATCCGATTCCTGCTGTCGGAGCCGAACCCGTTCATGACAGGGCAGCAGTTCCAGGAGAAAGTGGCCACTCAGCTGTGCCTGAACAACAACGCCTTTATCCTGATCATCCGGGACGTGAACGGAAAGCCCATGCAGCTGTACCCGATTCCCTGCGTGATGTGCGAAACAAAATACATCAATGAGGAGCTGCACCTGAAGTTCCAGTACCGGAACGGGAAGACAGGCACGTTCCCCTATGACCAGATAATCCATCTGCGGCAGGACTTCAACGAGCACGACATCTTCGGGGAGAGCCCGGCGCCCGCGCTGGCTTCCATGATGGAGGTCATAGGCACCATCGACCAGGGCATCGTCAAGGCCATCCGCAACAGCGGGATCGTCCGATGGCTGCTGGCGTTCACCAGCGCCATGCGCCCGGAGGACATCAAGAAGAACGTGAAGGAGTTCGTGGACAACTACCTGAGCGTGGAGAGCGACACCTTTGGGGCAGCGGGCGTGGACTCCAAGGCCACGGCCACGCGGATAGAGCCGAAAGATTATGTCCCCAATGCCCTACAGACGAAGGAGACCATAAACCGCATCTATTCGTTCTTCAACACCAATGAGAAAATCATCCAGTCCCGGTGGACGGAGGACGAATGGAACGCCTATTACGAGGCGGAGGTGGAGCCGCTGGCAGTGCAGATGGGGGAGGCCTATTCCGTCAGGCTTTTCTCCCGGCGGGAGAGGGGCTGCGGGAACCGCATCGTCTTCGAGGCCAGCAACCTGCAGTGCGCCAGCCTACAGTCCAAGCTGGCCATGCAGGCCATGGTGGATCGTGGGGCCATGACCCCGAACGAGTGGCGGGCGGTGATGAACATGGCCCCGGTGGAGGGCGGCGACCAGCCGATCAGGAGGCTGGACACCCAGGTGGTGGACATGGCAGGGCGGCTGCTGGGGATGGCGGAGGCGCTGGATACAGGAAAAGTCGAGGCCATGGCGGGCGTGATGGTGAAGCTGCTGGAAGCGGGCATGGCGGGCCCGGGGGTGCCGTCTCTGGAGACCGCCCTGACAGGGATCCTGGCAGCAGGGGCTCCGGAGCCTGTCCTGGGTGGGCAGGAGGGGCGGCTCCCGGAGGCTGCGGAAAGGGGGAAGGATGAAGCACAGGATAAACATCAGGGGCGTGATGGTCCCGAACGACTACAAATGGTTCTATGATTTCTTCGGGGAGGACTGCACCTGCCCGAAGGACGTGCAGCAGGTGATGGACGCTTTCCAGGATGGGGATGAGATCGAGGTCTACATCAACTCCCCGGGCGGCGTCATAGACGTGGGGTCGGAGATCTACACGCTGCTGAAGGGCAGGAAGGACGACGTGAAAATCTACGTCACGGGGGAGGCCTGCAGCGCTGCCAGCGTAGCTGCCATGGCGGCATATTGCGAGATGTCGCCTACGGCCCTGATGATGGTGCACTGCGTGTCCACCTATGCGGAGGGGAACCACAGCGACCTGGAGCATACTGCGGAGGTGCTGCGGACTGCGGACAGGGCCCTGTGCAGCGCCTACGTGGACAAGAGCGGCATGACGGAAGAGGAGGCCCTGCAGATGATGGAGCACACCACATGGCTCACGGCGGAACAGGCGCTGGAGCGCGGGCTGATTGATGCGGTCATGTTCCGGGATGAAGCTGCGGCACCGCTGGTGGCGGGCCCGCTGTTCTCCCTGCCCACAAAAGAGCAGCTGGAGAAAGCAGAAAGGGCGATGAAAGAGAAAGCAGGGGGGCCTGAAGGACATCAGGAGGCCCGTGCAAGGTTGAATCTATTGAGGTTGAGAGGAGAGTCAGCATGAACAGGAAAAAGTATGAAGCGATGCGCAGGAAACTGATGGACGAGGCCCAGGGGCTCCTGGATGCCGGGAAGGTCGATGAAGCGAACGCGAAGATGGACGAGGTGAAAGCGCTGGATGAGGAATGGGGCGTCATCGCCCAGGCAGCGGCGAATCTTGCGGCGCTCAATGGGATGCAGACGGCAATGAATCCTATGGGGAACCTGGAAGATTCTTTCGGGGAAAGGGAAAAGCCTGGCGAGGACTCCCCGAAAGCCATGGCCTGGAAGTCGGAGGAGTACAGGACGGCCTGGGCGAAGCACCTCATGGGAACGCCTATGAGCGACAGCGAGAAGGAGAAGTTCCTGCTGGTCAACGAGGCATATACCCATACGACGAAGAACACCAGCGTCGTGATCCCGGAGACGGTCAGCAAGGGAATCTGGGAGATGGCGGGGGAGTACTATCCGTACTTTGCGGATGTGACGAAGACGTATGTCAACGGCCTGCTCACGATGATTCAGGAGGACACATCCTCTGATGCCAAGTGGTACGATGAGGGGACGAAGACCGATGACGGCAAGGAGGGCTTCAAGACCTATAAGCTCAGCGGATGCGAGCTGTCCAGGGCCATCACGGTATCCTGGAAGCTGAAGGAGATGGCCATCGAGGACTTCATCCCTTACATCCAGCGGAAGATGGCCAAGAAGATGGGGGCGGCCGCAGGATATGGCGTCACCCATGGAGCCGGTGAGAAGGCAGCGTCCGGCAAGCCGGAGCCTGTGGGGACGGTGACGGCGCTGGAAGCGGAAGAGGGAACCCCGCAGGTGGCGGAATATGCCAAGGGCACTGTGCCCAAGTACGATGACATCGTGAAGGCCAGGTCCAAGGTGAAGTCCGGATACGGCGCAGGCCTGGCAATCTATGCGAACTCGCATACCATCTGGAACAAAATCGCGATGATTCAGGATCAGAACAAGCGCCCCCTGTTCGTGCCAGACGTGACCAGCCAGGGTCAGTTCCGCATCCTTGGCATACCGGTCAAGGAGGACGACTCCATGAAGGACGGGGAAATCCTGTTCTCCAACACGGCTGATGGGTACCACCTCAATGTCAACAAGGAGGTCAGCATGATGACGGAGGACCATGTGAAGGAGCGCACCACGGACTACGTGGGATATGGGATCATGGACGGGAACGTGGTGACGACCAGGGCCCACGCCCTACTGAAGGAGGCCGCGGCTGCCGGAGCCTGAGCGGCTGCCGCCCGGGGGAGGTGCAGGCCATGATGACGGCTGAACAGGTAAGGAAGAAGATGCGCATCAGCCATTCCCGCACGGACGATGACATCTCCGGGAACATCGAGGCCGCCCGGCTGGACATGGCCAGGGTGGGCATCGACCCGGGGGCGGACGATGCGCTGGTGGACAAGGCGGTGGAGCTGTACTGCAAGGGGCAGTTCGACTACCTGGGGAAAGGGGAGCAGTTCATGCAGAATTACGAGCGGCTCCGGGATGCCATGAGCATGGCGGAGGGGTACAAATGCGGGACGAGGTGATATATTTCGCTGACATGGTGCCGGCTGCGGCAGGGGAAATGGATCCTTACGGGGATCCGGCCATGGAGCTCAAGCTGTCGGATGCGGTCTTCGCGGAACTGAGGTCCGTCAGCCAGAGCGAGTTCTACCAGGCGCAGACAGCCGGGAAGAAGCCGGAAGTGAAGTTCAAGCTGACCGACTATATGGACTACCAGGGGCAGAGGTACCTGATCCATGAGGGGATCCGGTACGTCATCCTGAGGACGTACCGTACCGCCAGCAACGAACTGGAGATTACATGTTATGGAGGTGTGAGGGATGCCGCTGCCGCCGTCAGTGACGAGGGTGACTAAGGATGGGCTGAAAATCGTATCGAACGTGGACAGGTGCGCCTATACCATAAGGGAGCTGACCCGGGCGGCCCTCAGGGACGTGGGCAAGTATGTCTGCATCACGTCCAACAAGGCCGCACAGAAGCTGTACCACAACAGCATGAAAAAGTCCAGGCGCGTCAGGGGCTCCAAGGGGGCCTTCCAATACTGGGCCAGGAAGAAGGAGGGGGACCTGCTGGTGGGGATCAAGCATGGGACATGGTACGGCACGGAGCAGGAGCTGGGCTCCAGCAGGATGAGGAAGCACGGAATCCTGACAGGCGCCGTACAGGACAATGTCCCGGACATCATCAGGATAGAGAGCCAGTACCTGTCGGCCCTGGAGGATGAGGCCAGGGCCCTGGCGCTGATCAGCGATGAGGAGTACCAGGGAGGCGGTGAGGACTGATGGAGGGCCTTGGGAAGGCGCTGGAGGACCTGACCGGAGCATACCGCGAGGAGGCCCCGGAGGATGCGGCATACCCGTACCTGGTCTTTTCTGCCAGGAGGCTTACGGAGGAGGGCGGAGGGCAGGTGTATGCCCTGGAAGTCAGCGCATGGGACCAGCATCCGTACTACTCCAGGGCCGAGGGCATGATGGACATGCTGGAAAGGAAGTTGCACCGGTGCAACTATATGGCAGGAGGGCGCCTGATAAGGATATTCAAAGGGGCGCGGCAGAACGTCCCCGATCCGGACAGGACGATCAAGCGGGTGAGGGAGCAATTCGGGATGCATGTCTATGAAATGGAGGAATGAGATGGGAAAGAAAAAGCGGTCATATTCAGGATATACGAAGAAGACGGTGGAGAACCTGCTGCTGGATGCAGGGGCGTTCTTCAAGAACTTCACATACGAGGAGGGCGGTACGTCCAACGACACGTTCGATTCCGCCGTGAAGGCCGGGAAGCTGATAGGGGCCACCAAAGGAGGCGGGGAGTTCTCCGCCGTGGCCACGATCAGGCAGATCGAGGTGGACGGCGTGAAAGGGCGCGCGAAAGGGCTGGAGACTCTCGACTTCTGGGATGTGTATCTGAAAGCGACGGTGCTGGAGACCACGGCGGAATCCATCAGGACGGCACTGGGGGCGGCTACCGTGGATACCGAGTCCGATGAGAGATATGACGTGATTACAGGGAACTCGGCCATAGACCTGGAGGACTACCTGGACAACGTGACATGGGTCGGTACCCTGAGCGGCAGCAACGAGCCGGTCATCATCCAGGTCTTCAATGGGCTGAACACGGAGGGGCTGAAGCTGACCGTGCAGGACAAGAACGAGGCCACGATACCGATGACGTTCTATGGCCATTATACGGATGACGACCTGGACAGCCCACCGTTCAAGGTGCTGTACCCGAAGAAGCCGCAGGGGGGACAGGCTGGTGAGGATGGCGGTGAGACCACGGAAGGAGGTGCTGGAGCTTGAGGAAGATAAATACAGGGGACGTGTTCAAGATGGCGCGTCTGTTGAAGAATGCGAACGTGATGGATGCGGTCAAGGATGCCTATAAGGCATCCAAAAAGGAGGATGGGGCCAAAGAAGCCCATAAGGAAGGCCCGGACAAAGGGAGCATATGGGTGGACGCGGCCATGAAGGTGCTGGCCTCCTGCACCAGCCAGCAGGCGGAGGAGCAGTTCTATGACCTGATGGCCGGCATCTGCGAGAACAAGCCGGAGGACATCAGGGATCGCCCGCTGGACGGCCTCATGGAGGACATCAGGCGGATATGCCAGGAGAACAACGTGGCAAATTTTTTGCGCTCAGCGTCCGATTTTGCCGAGAAGCTGTAAGGCTGGAGGACCTGGTGTACCGGCGGTACGGGGGCGGCGCGGTCAGCGTCCTGGCCATGCCGTTCGAGGATGGGTGCGAGCTGGTATGCCATGCATCGGATGCCGAAGAGGAGGACAGGCTCTTCCTGCGGTGGGCAGCCATGTACCAGGAGAGCATGGGGTTCGAGGAGTTCAAGGCAGAGCTTTCCGCTGGACATGGTGCCCAGGAGGCCGGGGATGGACGGTCTGCAGCGGAGATCCTGGAGGGCGTGAAAGGGATAATTGGGTGACATAGATGGAGCTGTTTAAGCTGTTCGGGTCGATTTTCATAGATACGGATGCCGCGGAGAAGAGCATGCAGAAGGTGGAGGATGCCGCGGAAAAGCTGGGCTCGAAGCTGCAGAAGTATGGGGATGGCATCTCCGACTTAGGCGGGAAGCTGACGAAGACGGTCACGGCGGGCGTGACGGCCCTCGGCACCGCCTCGGTGATGTCCGCCTCGTCATTCGAGGACGCCATGGCGAAGGTCTCCACGATTGCGGACGAATCCGAGATGTCTATGGACGACATGCGGGCCGCCATCCTCGGGCTGTCCGACCAGACGGGCATCAGCGCCGTGGCCATAGCCGAAGATGTCTACAATGCTATTTCTGCAGGGCAGAAGACGGCGGATGCGGTCAACTTCGTCAGCAATTCCACGAAGCTGGCCCGGGCTGGGTTCGCTGAGACGGGCCAGTCGCTGGACGTGCTCACCACCATCATGAATGCCTACGGCATGGAGGCAGAGGACGTGACCAGGGTCTCCGATGTCCTGATACAGACGCAGAACCTGGGCAAGACGACAGTGGCGGACCTGTCCTCTTCCATGGGCAAGGTGATACCCACGGCGAAGTCCTATAACGTGTCCCTGGAGCAGGTGGCTTCCGCGTATACGATCACGACAGCCAAGGGCATTGCCACGGCAGAGTCCACCACGTACATCAATTCCATGCTCAATGAGCTGGGCAAGAGCGGGACGAAGGTATCGGATGTCCTGAAGGAGAAGACAGGGAGATCCTTTGCGGAGCTGATGGACGAGGGGTATTCCCTTGGGGACTGCCTGGAAATCGTAGATGAAGCGGCCAAGGAACAGAACCTTGCGTTCAACGATATGTGGGGGAGCGCAGAGGCAGCAAAGGCCGGGGTCACCCTGCTGGGGGAGAGCGCGGAGGTGTTCAACAGCAGGCTGGCAGAGATGAACGATGTGACCGGCTCCACCGAGACGGCATTCGGGAAGCTGGAGACCACATCGTTCAAGGCGCAGAAAGCCATGAACGAGGCCAGGAACGTGCTGGTGGACTTAGGCGGCACCATCATCGAGATGCTCGTCCCATATTTAGAAAAAGGCGCGGAGAAGGTGCACGAGTTCGCGGAGTGGTTCAAGGGGCTGGATGACGGCACGAAGGAGCTCATTGTCAAGATTGGGCTGCTGGTGGCAGCTGCCGGCCCGCTGCTGACTGTCTTCGGGAAAGGCGTCTCTGTGATAGGCAACGTCATATCCATCGGCGGGAAACTGTCCGGAGGGATCAGCGGCATCATGAAGATAGGAGGAGGCCTGGCCACAGGAGTGGTGAAAGTGATAGGGCTGTTCAGTGGCGCAGCATCTTTCATCGGGACGACATTGGTTCCCGCCATAGCTTCAATAGGGGCTCCTGTGCTGGCTGTAATCGGCGTGGTCACTGCCCTGGTGGCAGCAGGCGTGGCACTGTACAAGAACTGGGACGAGATATGCCAATGGGCAGGCGAGGCATGGGGGGCAATCAAGGACACTGTAGGTGGTGCGGTTGACGGAATCAAGGGATTCTTTTCTGACCTGAAAGAGAAAGCCTCGGCCAAGTTCCATGAGCTGACGGAAACGGTCGGCAGCAAGGCAGAGGAGCTGAAGGAGAAAGCGGTCAGCAGATTTGGAGAATTGAAGGATAAAGCATTTGAGAAGATATCATCCCTAAAAGATAAAGCAGTGGATAAGTTTGAGGAGCTGAAAGAGGCGGCCACAGAAAAGGCATCATCTATGAGGGAAAGGGTAGTCTCTGGCGTGGAAGAAATGAAGGAGAATGCCTCCCGGAAGATATCAGAGATGAAGGAAAGAATCTCCATGGGCTTCCAGGAGATGAAGGAGCACGCCGCAGAAAAGTTCAGTGACCTAAAGGAAAGATGGTCGGATAAGTTCTCCGCGGCAAGGGAGAAGATGGTATCCGAGGCTGAGGAAATCAGGGAGAAGGTAGGGAGCAGTCTTTCCCAGCTGAGGGACAATGCGGTGGACAGGATATCGGACATCGCGCAGAGGGCAGAGTCGGGCTTCGGGAAGCTGAGGGAGAAAGGCTCTGAGGCGGTGGGCGCATTGAAGGAAAAGGTCTCGCGAGACTTTGAGAGCATAGAAAGGTTCGTGTTCAGGACATTCGAGGGATTCGGGGAGAAGATGTCGTCCATCTTTTCAGGCGCACAGGAGACCGTGAAAGGCATAGTGGACAAGATAAAAGGATTCATGGAGTTTGATTGGAAACTGCCGAAGATTAAGCTGCCGCACTTCTCCGTGGAGTGGGACAAAGATGGCATGTTGGGGACGCTGGCCAGCAAGATGGGGCTGCCCGGCCTGCCCAAGCTTGGCGTGGAATGGTACAGGAAAGCTATGGACGCGCCGGTAATCATGGACAAGCCCACAGCGTTCGGCATCAACCGTTCCGGCCAGGTCATGGCAGGCGGGGAGGCTGGGAGCGAGGTGGTGTCCGGCACGGAGACGCTGATGGGGATGATTTCGGCAGCAGTCGCCGAGGAGAACACCCGGCTGTATGAGCTCCTGGAGGGGATATGCGGGCTCCTGGCAGAATACCTGCCGGGATGCGCCAGCAGGCAATTGGTGCTGGACACAGGGGCGCTGGTCGGGGAGCTGGCAGGGCCGTTGGATGAAGAACTGGGGTGGAAAAGGCATACGGATGGGAGGTGGAGATGATGTACGGTGCGGTGTTCGGCGACAGGTATTCCAGGGAGGACTACGGAGCCATCATGAATTATGCCAGGGTCATCCCGCCTGCCGTCAAGGAGGTCTACGTGGACATCGATGGAGGGGACTCCGCCATAGACCTGACGGAGGCCGTGGGCGGCGTGGCCTATGAGGACGCGAAGATAGAGTTCAAGTTCACGCTGTTCTCTGCGGACATGGCCGAACGGATGGAGAACGACCTCCATGGCAGGCGGATGGAGATCGTGCTGGAGCGGGAGCCGGACTACTTCTACGAGGGCAGGCTCTCCTGCACCAAGGTGGAGCAGGACGGCAGGCTGTACGAGGCTTGCTTCACGGCCAGGGTGCATCCCTATAAGTACGAGAGGCGGGAGAGCGTCCGTGAGGAGAAGGTCTCAGGGGCGGAGAAGGAGGTGCTGCTGCAGAATGACAGGATGCCGGCCATGCCGAGGATACAGGTGGAGGGGAACGTCCAGCTGGTTTATGGCGGCGTCCGCTACAGGATGGGGCCAGGCACGTACCAGATGCCGGAGGTCACGCTGCAGGAAGGGCTGAACCGTATCCGCCTGTCCGGAAGCGGCAGGGTCAGGTTCTCCTACAGGAAAGGGAGGCTTGCATGATCATAATCAAGAGCGGGGAGAGAGTCATCTACCATCCGCTGCACCCGCAGCTGAAGCTGGTGGGGCCGAAGCTCACCCTGGAGGACAATGCGGCGGGCAGCCTGACGTTCAAGGTGTATGGGGACAACATGAACCAGGGGAGCATACGCAAGCTCTTCCCTCTGATTACCGTGTACAGGGACGGCACCCCCATTTTCAGGGGGCGGGCCATCAGGGACATGAAGGACTTCCGCAACGGCCGGTCGGTGGAAGTGGAGGGCCAGCTGGCGCTCTTCAACGATTCCTGCCTGGAGCCGTTCTCGTTCCAGGGCAGCCCTGAGGAGCTGTTCCGGATGATTGTGGAGAACCACAATGCGCAGGTGATGCCATGGCAGCGGCTCAAGGTGGGGAAGGTCACGGTCCGGGACAGCAACGACTATATCGTCCGGAGCAGCGAGGGGACGCTGGATACCTGGGCCGCGCTGAAGGAGAAGTGCTTCAGGTCGAGCCTGGGCGGTCACATCCGGATACGCTATGAGGATGACGGCGACTATGTGGACTGGCTGTCAGACTATGAAAAGGTCTCTGCCCAGAGCATCGCGTTTGCAAGGAACATCATCAGCCTGTCCCAGGAGTCAGACGCGTCTGAGACGTACACGGCGATCCGCCCGGTCGGGGCGGAAGTGGATGGGAAGAAGGTGGACATCTCCTCCGTGAATGGAGGGAGGACGTACCTGGTCAACGAGGAGAGGGCGGCGGAATGCGGCATCATCTTCGCCCCCGTGGAGGAGTCCGTGTGGGAGGACGTGACACTGCCGGAGAACCTGCTGAAGAAAGCGAGGGAGCAGCTGTACGGCTCCATGGCGGCGCTGAGCGAGAGCTACGAGGTGAAGGCGGTGGACCTGCACCTGACGGATCCGGAAGTGGAGGCGCTGGACATCTGCGAGTATGTCCCGGTGGTGAGCAGGCCCCATGGCATCGATGGGAACTACCTGCTCACCAGGGCGGACATCTCCATAGCGTCCCCACAGGATTCCGTCTACCACCTGGGGGCCAGCAGGAGGGTGCTCAGCGGGATGGGAACCGGAGGTGGCGGGCAGCAGGAAGCCGTGCCGCAGAAGGTCAGCGCCCTGGAGAACGATGCCGGGTACATCTCAGAGGAGAAGGCGGGGGAGATGCTGGCGGAATACCCAAAAGAGGAGCGAGTCGAAGAAATCGTGAAGGAGGCGGTGACGCTGGTGCCTGCCGGGGAGGATGGGTTCTCGCCTACAATAGCCGAAAGCCCCGACAACACGGCGGATATGTACAGGCTTGACATCACGGACAAGAATGGGAGCCGCACCACTCCGAACCTGAAAGGGGCAGACGGAATCAATGGCAGGGACGGCATGAATGGCTTCTCTCCTGTGATAGCCGAAAATCCAGAGAACACGGTGGATGTGTACAGGCTTGACATCACGGACAAGAATGGGAGCCGCACCACCCCAAACTTAAAGGGGGCGGATGGGGAGGGAACGGAAGCCCTTGGAGGCCTTGTGTTTGGGCAGGATTCGGAAGGGAATTGGGGGTACATTCCGCCGGGTGCAGATACAGTAATCCCTTTTAAGAAAGGCGGAGAAAGCGGAGGCGGCTCTGGTGTCGAGGTGAAAGGCTGGGCAAATCTTGCTAGATTTCACCCAGCGATTGCACTTGTAGGGATTTCTGCTGTTGATACAGAATCTATCATTTTGGTCGGTTCTGCTTGGAAGAAGGTGAATGCATGATAGTGAAGAAGACAGTCTCTTGTCCTGGGCTGAGTTATGAGGGCGTGACGACTCTTACAATATATTATGGCTTAGCGAACACATCGGCATATAAAAAGAATTATGTGGATTATTTAAGCAACGAAATTGTTGCTTTCTTGAAAGAGTGCGGGGTTTCGTCTGCGAGATATGAGGATTCGTTTGTATGGATTAATGGGGTTCCTATTGGGGTAAGGGTTGCCAATGCTTCTTCAAATAATTTTTCGATTTCGTATCCCTTCCTTATAAATAATGGTGGTGCGTTCGCTTGGCTCCAAGGAACCGGAAACACGGCAAGCTTTACGTTTAATCTTTACTTTGCGGGAAATTCGGAAACCTTTGTTTTTTCGATTAATGTTGGAAGTTATTGTTATCATGTATGGATTGTGAATGGCAGGAATGTTGCAAGAGGAACAAAGGCGGTTGGGCTTTTAATGGTTTTGGCCAATTCTTTGACATATGGTGCTCAGACTGCTATCTATCCCTATGACTTTGATTCGTCCGGTAACATAGAGGCTTTTGGTGGGGATGCCACGCAGTCGACAAAATATGAGATACTGAAGCTCACATCGTCCTCGTTTGCGGCAGATTTCACGAGGTACAGGAAGTTCCCTTTGCGGCACCAGTTCTTGTCTTTTTTTGAGTTCGACAGCTATATCAATCCGGCTAACAGTGGGTACACAAATTCTACCGCTCCTGGCCCGAACCAGACGGTGCTGGAGATAGATGGAGAGCAGTATGTTCTTCTGCCTCTCCTGGACTTCGTGAAGATGTGATGAGCCGCTTATACGCAAGGTTGATATAGAACTTTTACAAGATAGGCGGCAAGAAGTACTGGTGCGGGCATACGTTCGGGTTTGTGGAGTGCAAGACAGAGATATAACGAAAAGGAGTTGAAGCTATGGCACAGATAGAGCTTTTATTGGAGAAGCAGCTACTCACGATACGGAACCAAGAGGTCATATCCAGCGGGGACATAGACTATGACACCTGTTCGTTTGCGTTCGATGAGTCATGGGATGGGTTCACGAAGACGGGGGTCTTCTACCAGGACAAGAAAAATGTCCAGTATGCGGTGCTGGGGGCCGATGGGAGCTGCAGGATACCGGCTCAGGCCATGGCTGGGGAGGGGAACATGTACATCGGTGTGTTCGGGGTCAGCGGCTCCAAAGTGGTGACGTCCACGGTGGAGAGGGTGTACATCAGGCAGGGCGCCATATCCGTGGGCACGGTCAGCACGGAGCCGAGCGATGATGTGTTCCTGGCTATCATCGCACAGTACCAGCGGATGGCGGAGATGATGCAGGGATATGATGCCACAGCAGCCGAACTCTCAGAGATGCTGAGAGACCTGAACGCCTATGACGTGGCAGATGTCCTGATGAGGCTGGAGGTAGCAGAAGCAGCCGTAAGGAACATCGAGCTGGCCTCCGGCGGGCTGAGGTTCGGCATGGACGCGGACGGAAACTGGGGCTACATCATTCCGGGAAGCGAGGATGTCATTGGGTTTGGGGCTGGCAGGGCGGACGTCCCTGGGGAAACCCTTGAGACCTATCGGTGGCAGACTGTGGAATGCAGCGCCGAATTCATAGAAGGTGACAGGGAGTGGAATGTGGATGTCTCAGACGGCAATCCTGTGGGCAAGAAGAACTTATTCCTGGCCGTCAAAGTCCCGGAGGCCTGCAAAACGATTATGCATTTAACGAAAGGCGAAAATTGCGCGCTTTTTGTATGTGTAAACGATGAATTTATCGTTGAAAATACAAAAAGTGAAAAATATGACGTCCAAAAAATCCTGCCACTAGTGAAAGGGGGCAATTATGTTTTTCTGGAGTGTTGGCGTATTTCTTCTTCTGGCAATAATAATGTGCGTATTTCGTTCGCGCCGATAGTAGTTTAGTAAAAAGATTTTCAGATAAGGAAAGAGAGGGATGATGCATGTATAAAGTAAAAGCTGCTGTGATTACGGCGATGTCCGCACTGATGGGCTGGCTGGGCATCCTGGCCGTTCCGGTATGCCTGCTGGTCCTGTGCAACCTGATAGACTATGCCACGGGGCTCATGGCGGCGCCCTACAGGACAGAGAGCGTGAACAGCTACAAGGGCATCAGGGGCATCGTCAAGAAGGTGTGCATGTGGCTGCTCATCGTGGTGGGAGTCATTGTGGATGCGATGCTCAATTACGCAGTGGAGTACATAGGCTGGGGGATTGCGCTGCCTTTTATCGTGGCCACTGTAGTTGCGGTATGGCTGCTGGTCAACGAGATTATCAGCATCCTGGAGAACATTCTGGATATAGGTGTCACTATCCCTCCGTTCCTCCTGCCATTGGTCAGGAACATAAAGAAAACGGTGGAAGAGAAGACAGACGTGCTGGCAAAGGAGGGCGAGGATGGAAAAGGAAATATTATATGAAGGGCCGGACATCTCCTATCACAATGGGAACGTGGACATCAAGCGCGTCCGGGATGCCGGGTGCGGGCGTGTAGGCATCCGGGCCGGGTACGGGAAGAACAACGTCGACCAGAAGTATGTGGTGAACGCCCTGGCCTGCTACAACCTGGGAGTGGCCGTGCTTCTGTACTGGTTCTCCTATGCCTGCAATGTGGCCATGGCGGTTGGAGAGGCCGGATATGCCATCGCACAGGCGGCGAAGTACTGGAAGAGATGCCCTATCGCATTCGACTTTGAGTACGATTCCGTCAACTATGCCAGGAAGAACGGCGTGGCCGTCACGAAGGCACTGGCTACGGACATGGCCATCGCCTTTCTGCAGCGTGTGGAGGAGGCCGGTTATGTCCCAGTGATTTATACAAATAGGGACTATCTCCGGAACTACTTCGACATGGACAGGATTGCTGCGGCGCTCGGTACCGTATATGTCTGGTATGCCCGGTACACGTCTGCGCTCCCGGAAGGAGAGAAGGCCATCGCCGATGTCTGGCAGTACAGCTCCACCGGCCGACTGGCAGGGGTCACCGGCAATGTGGACATGAACAGATTCTACACAGACTTTTCTGGAAACACCGTTCCGGCGGAGCGGGAAGACAGGTGCAATCTCAACATCAAGTCCTTCCAGGCAGCGGCCAATGCGGACGGGTACCGGGACGCTGATGGCAAGCCTCTGGCGGAGGATGGCATTGATGGCCCGAAGACCCAGTATGTCCGGAGGCAGATCGCCCTACAGGCAAAAAAGTCCGGGGGCAGATATGTAGCAGGCTCCACCGGGGCGGTCGTGGGATGGTGGCAGACACGCTGCAACGAGATCCTGGGCCACAGCCAGGCAGTGGATAAGAGGTACGGCCCGACATCCCGGACGGAGACCATGGCCGTGCAGCGCAAGCTGAGCCTGAAGGTCGATGGCATTGCTGGGTACAATAGCATCCAGGCAGCATTCTATAATTAGCAAAAGGGCGGCAGGGTCATCCTGCCGCCTGTACCTTTGGGTAGATTTTTTGTGACAAATTTCATGACAAAAAATTGTATTTGCATGACAAATTTCACATTTGAGACCCCAATAATTTTAGGTAGCTAAAAAGCCGCAAACCCTTGAATTTACTGGGAAATCCTTGGATTTGCAGCTTTAAACAAAAATGGAAGCAAGGGGGCTCGAACCCCTGACCTTTCGCGTGTGAGGCGAACGCTCATCCCAGCTGAGCTATGCTTCCATGTCCTCTATTGTACCACGCTTTTCAAAAAAAGCAAGAGGAAAAATTGTTTTCCTGCAAATTTTTGTATATGGTATTTTTTCGAAAAAAATATTTAAAAAATTTCAAAAAACATATTGACTTTTTGAGAGGAATAGTTTAGAATATGATTTGTTCGCAGGAATGGCGGAATTGGCAGACGCGCACGGTTCAGGTCCGTGTGGTAGCAATACCATGAGAGTTCAAGTCTCTTTTCCTGCACGAAGCTGAAAGGTACTTGATGAATGTCAAGTACCTTTCAATATATATACAGGTTTTATGGGAGCGGGTGTGAAGTGTGACTGTTGAATGCTTTGCGCTCTTTTCTTTTCCCCTGAAAGAGGCCGGCCCAACAGAATGAACACCCGCCGCAGGCGGCATGGGAGCGTGAGAATGGAAAAAACGGGAAAACAATATACAGCCGATAAAAATAGGCATGCGCACCGCAGGGACTGGTACCAGCTGGATCTTTCAGCCATTGTGTATCCTACGCTTCAGAGGAGGGATTTCTCCTCGGTGTACAGGCTCTCCGTGGTGCTGAAGGAAGAAATACAGCAAGATCTCCTGCAACAGGCTCTGGACATGACGCTTCCCAGGTTTCCCACCTACAAGGCGGCTATCCGCAAGGGATTGTTCTGGCGCTATCTGGAGCCCAATGACCGTCCGGGGCCTTTTGTGCAGAAAGATGTGCGCAATCCCTGCCAGCCCATGTATTTCAAGGCAAACAACCGCTACCTGGTCCGGGTCTATTATTTCCGCAACAGGATCGCCCTGGAGGCCCATCACAGTCTGGGAGACGGGACAGGCGGTATGTGCGTTCTGATGACTCTGACAGCCACTTACCTGCGCCTGCTGGGGGCGGAAGGAATCGATAACGGCGGTTTTGTGCTGGACATCCACGGCACGCCGGAGGAGGGCGAGCTGGAGGATGCCTATATGCGCTATGCCAATGCTAAAGTGCGCCCGCCCAGGGTGGAGGAGAAATCCTACCGGGTCAGAGGCACGGCGGAGCCCTTTTATACGCTGAACATCATAGACGGCATCATGTCCGTCTCGGAAGTCATGGCTGCGGCAAAGCGTTACGGAGCCACCATCACGGAGTATCTGAACGCGGTGCTTCTCCAGGCGCTTCTCCTGAAACAGGAGGAGGACCACGCAAGCCGCCTGCGCCCGGTGAAGATTGCCATGCCCGTGAACCTGCGGCGCTTTTTTCCGTCTATTACTCTGCGGAATTTCATCACCATGATATATCCGGGGGTGGATCCCAGGCTTGGGGAGTATACTTTTGAGGAAATCGTGGTTCAGGTGCGCAATTATATGAGATACTATCTCAACGAGAAGCTTCTCAGAGGGGACATCACCACCAATGCTGCCACACAGCGCAACCCCTTTATCCGGGTAGTGCCGCTGTTCATCAAGGATTTCGTGGTGCGGATGTTCTACACGAAAGTGCAGGACAGAAATTCTTCGGCCGGGCTCACCAATATGGGCGTGATGAAAGTGCCGGAGGGGATGAAGCCCTATATCGAGAGATTCGATATCTACATGGGACAGCCCTTTTCCCGCAGGACCAACTGCGCCATCATCAGCTTTGGGGATATCCTGACGGTGAATTTTGCCAGCAGCATCGTGGAGACGGATGTGGAGCGGCATTTTTTCCGGCGGCTTGTCAAAGACGGCATCCATGTGAAGATTGAGAGCAACCGGGAGATGGACAGGGAGGACGGAGCGTAAGCCCTGATAGATGTTTCGGGTGCGGCGGAAAGGCTGCCGCGGAAAGGATGGATATGTCATATTGTGTGAATTGCGGCGTGGAACTGGAACAGAATGCCAGGGAATGCCCTTTGTGCAACACGCCGGTGCTGAATCCCAGGGAACAGATGCTGCAGGGGCGGCAGGAAAAACCGATTACCGGAAAAAATGCGGAGGGGATTTCCGCGTTTCCGAAAGAAAAGGGACAGGTGGAGACGGTAAAGAGAAAGGATTTGGGGTTATTGCTCACCATGGTGATACTGGCGTCTGTGGCCACCTGCGGCATTCTGAACCTGCTGGTATTTGACGGTGTGCCCTGGTCGCTGGCGGTCATCGGGGCCTGCGTTATTTTATGGGTGTTCATGATTCCGGTGGTAATCTGCACAAGACTGCCGATTTATGTCTCTCTGCTGTTTGACGGCGGCGCGGTGGCCCTTTATCTGTATATGCTGACTTTCCTGGCCGGGGGCGACGAGTGGTTCCTGGGACTGGGCCTGCCCGTCACCGTGCTGGTAACGGTGACAGCGGAGCTGGTGACGCTGTGCATCCTCCGGCTTCCCCGCTCTTTCCTGACAGTGGCGCTCTACCTGTTCACGGCGCTGGGGCTGCTGTGCATGGGGCTGGAGATGCTGATCAGGCATTATCTGGAAGCGAGGATATTTTTGACCTGGTCCGCGGTGGTGCTGACGATCTGCACCATACTGGATATCGCGGTGATAACGATGCTTTCCCGCAGGCGGCTCCGCAATGAGGTGCGCAGGCGGCTGCATTTCTGAATCACTGAAAGATTGAGATGAATGTCTGCCGAGAGCGGACATGAGGGGGGATGGAAACGAAAATGGAAACAGAATTGAAAAGGGATATGAAAACGGAGGCCAGGGCGGAGGCAGAGTCCCCGTCGGCAATCGAAATCGAGGCAGGAGTAGAAAACGGAATCAAGACCGGGAAGGATATCGAGGAAGCTGACAGCATGGACAAAAGGCGTCAGGGCCTGATGAACCTGATCAGGCGTGTCCACGGCATGGTGGAGAATACGGATATCGAGAAGCACAGGCAGTCCCAGGATCATATCGGGACTATCTTAAGCAACACGAAAGCCATTGAGTACCGGGAAGTGGACATAAGCGGCATGTACGGTGAATGGGTCGGCGTCAACCGGGCGCATATGAAGAAATATGTGCTGCTGCACTGCCATGGGGGCGGATACTCCACCGGCAGCAGCCTGTATGCCAGGACGCTGACCTCGAAGCTTGCAGAGTCCACCTCCATGGATGTGCTGTGCTTCGATTACCGCCTTGCCCCTGAGCACCCTTATCCCGCGGCCCTGGAGGATGCCATGCAGGCGTGGAACTATCTGATGCTCTTAGGATACGGCGCCCGGGACGTAATCGTGACAGGAGATTCTGCGGGAGGGAATCTGGCACTGGCGCTGACTTTGAAGCTGAAAGAGGAGAAGAGGCTCCTGCCCAGAGGAATCATTCTCATGTCGCCCTGGACAGATCTGACCTCCTCGGGCAAGTCCTTCCAGACAAAGGCGGAGGCAGACCCGGTGCTGAACTGTGCTTATATCGACAGGATGGTGCATGCCTACGCGGAGGGACATGACCTGACGGATTCTTTGATTTCTCCGCTGTTCGGGGATTTTGAGGGCTTTCCGCCCACCTATATCCAGGTGGGGGAGAATGAGATTCTCCTAAGCGACGCCCTGCGGCTCCATCGGACTTTCATAGAGAAGAATGTACCTGTGAAAATAGATATCTATCCGGGCATGTGGCATGTATTCCAGATGTCCCCGGTAAAGGCCGCCAGGGCCGCCATGGACAAAAACGCGGAATTTATTTTTGATGTCTGCAGATAACAGTGTGCAAAGATTTTCTAAGCGGTCAAAGGACGCCCGCTAAGAAAATCTAAATTGCACACGGAAGAATGCCCAAAGTGCGGGCATTCTTCCGGACTTGCACCATATTCGTCAGGAGAAAAAAGGATTTTGCCCACAGACGCAGAATAATATAAATAGAGTAAGTAGACTGGTCAGGAACTGGATTAGGAGCAGAGGCTGGTATGACGATCAGAGAAAATCTTGAACAATGGGAGAAGCAGTATTTAAGCCCTTTCGCGTCCCACAGCACGGATTCTAAGGGGAGATTAAAGCCTGAGCCGCACTGCGATGTACGGCCCGTGTTCCAGCGGGACAGGGACCGGATTATCCACTGCAAGGCGTTCCGCAGGCTGAAGGACAAGACCCAGGTATTCCTGTCGCCGGAGGGAGATCATTACCGCACCCGGCTGACCCATACCCTGGAGGTTTCCCAGAACGCCCGCACCATCGCGAAGGCTCTGCGGCTGAACGAAGAGCTGGTGGAGGCCATCGCACTGGGGCATGATCTGGGGCACACACCTTTCGGGCATGCGGGGGAGAGGGCGCTGAACAGGATATGTCCTCTGGGTTTTGAGCACAATATTCAGAGCGTCAGGACGGTAGACCGCCTGGAGAAGAAAGGACAGGGTCTGAACCTGACATACGAAGTGCGCGACGGCATCCTGAACCATCAGACCAGCGGAACTCCCCACACCCTGGAGGGGAAAATCGTGCGGCTCTCCGACAAGATTGCCTATATCCACCATGACATGGACGACGCGGTCAGGGCAGGCATTTTAAGGGAGAGCGATGTGCCTGCGGAGATTCGCGATGTCATCGGCAGCACTCCCAGCGACCGTTTCGACCACTTTATTCACGACATCGTGAATACCAGTATGGGGAAGAACGATATCCTGATGTCGGAAGAGACCCATACGGCCATGACGAAAATGCGTGCGTTTATGTTCGAAAATGTATACGAGAACCCTGTGGCCAAGAGCGAGGAGGCCAAGGCCGAACAGCTGATGGAGACGCTTTATCTGCATTTCCTGCATGATATCGACAGCCTGCCGGAGGAATTCAGGGGCCTCCTGGAGCAGGGAGAGCCAAAGGAACAGGTGGTATGCGATTACGTGGGGGCCATGACGGACCGATTCGCGATTGCCACCTACGACGACATATACATACCGAAGTCCTGGATGGGCTGAGTCTGTTCCGAAAGGAAGAGGGAGGTGCAGATGTACTATTCGGAGACAATCGTGGAGGAGGTCAGGACGAGGAACGACATCGTGGAGGTAGTCTCAGGGTATGTGAGGCTGCAGAAAAAGGGCGGCCGCTACTGGGGACTCTGCCCTTTCCACAATGAGAAATCACCCTCCTTTTCCGTAAACGGAGATATGCAGGTGTACCACTGTTTCGGCTGCGGGGCCGGCGGAAACGTATACACTTTCGTGATGAATTATGAGAATTATTCTTTTCCGGAGGCGGTGCGGATGCTGGCGGAGCGGGCCGGAGTGGAGCTCCCTCAGGAAGAGGACTCCGGGGAGGCCAGAAGTAAGGAGAGCAGGCGGGCCAGGCTTCTGGCGGTGAACAAGGCGGCGGCGCAGTTCTTTTACTATCAGCTCCGCAGCCCCCACGGAGAAATCGGCTATCAGTATCTGAAGAAAAGGGAGCTTTCCGACGAGACCATGCACAGATTCGGCCTGGGCTTCGCGGGGAAGAACGGAGCCCATCTGGTGCAGTATCTGCGGAAAAAAGGCTTTGAGGACGAGCTGATACAGGAGGCGGGGCTGGCCAGACATTCCGAGAAAGACGGAGGGATGCTCAGCCAGTTCTGGAACAGGGTCATGTACCCGATTCAGGATATCAACAACCGTGTCATCGGTTTCGGCGGCCGGGTGATGGGGGACGGTGAACCCAAGTACCTGAATTCGCCGGAGACCCCGGTGTTCGACAAGCGGCGCAATCTGTACGGCCTCAACTACGCAAGGCGGGCCAGGTGCGGCAACATCATACTCTGTGAGGGCTATATGGATGTCATCGCCATGCACCAGGCAGGCTTCACCCAGGCGGTGGCCTCCCTGGGTACGGCTTTCACGGCGGAGCAGGCGGCTCTGCTGCGGCGGTATACGGAGAACGTGCTGTTAGCCTACGACAGCGACGGCGCGGGGGTGAAAGCGGCCCTGAGAGCCGTCGGCATCCTGCGGGAGGCAGGACTTACGGGGAAGATCATCAATATGCAGCCCTACAAGGATCCGGATGAATTCATGAAAGGGCTGGGGAGAGAGGCCTTTGAGGAACGGATCGGCCAGGCGGAGAACAGCTTCTTCTTCGAGGTGCGGATACTGCAGGGGCAGTTCAACATGGAGGATCCGGAGGAGAAGACGAAATTCCACAGAGAAATTGCCAAAAAACTGTGCGAATTCTCCGAGGACGTGGAGCGGGACAATTATCTCCAGGCAGTGGCCGAGAAATATTACATCGGTATTGAGAACCTGCGCAGGCTGGTAGCGCGCTACGCGGCCGGCACCGGCGGGGCGAAGCCCTTAGAGCGCCCCAAATCGGGTATACAATCTAAAAAAGACCCGGAGGAGAACGCAAAGCGGTCCCAGAGGCTCCTGATCACATGGATTTCGGGGGAGCCGAAGCTGTACGGCAAAATCAAAAAGTATATCTCCCCGGAGGACTTTACGGTGGAAATCTACCGCAAAGTGGCGGAGCGGCTATTCCCGGAGCTGGAAAAAGGAGAGATCAATCCCGGGGGCATCGTCAGTATGTTCGAGGACGGAGAGGAGCAGAAAGAGGCGGCGGCGCTTTTTTCCGCGCTTATCCCGAAGCTGGATACACAGCAGGAGCGGGAGAAGGCCTTTCATGAAATCCTGCTTACCGTGAAAAAGAACAGTTACCAGTACCATCTCTCCCACATGGGAGCGGATGTAAGCGCCCTGGCCCGGGCCATTGAGGGCAAGAAAGCGCTGGAAGAGCTGGCAGGAACGCATATTTCCTTAGATTAAGGTAAAGATATTGGTAACTCTTAACAGTAAATCAAAAAGGGGAACGGATTTCCCGAGGAAGGATGGAAACTTTACAATGGATGAAAACACACGGGCAAAGTTTGAAGAGAAGGTGAAAGAACTTCTCAATATGGCCAAAAAGAAGAAGAACGTGCTGGAGTATCAGGAAATCAGCGACTTTTTTGCGGACATGCCTTTGGAAGAAGAGCAGTTTGAGAGGATTCTGGACGCCCTGGAACAGAACAATGTGGACGTGCTGCGCATCACCGAGGACGAGGCCGATGTGGAGGAGATTATCCTCTCGGACGAGGACGACGTGGATGTGGAGAATCTGGATTTGTCTATTCCGGACGGAATCAGCCTTGAGGATCCTGTGCGCATGTACTTAAAGGAAATCGGCAAGGTGCCCCTGCTCTCCGCGGAGGAGGAAATCGAGCTGGCCAAGAAGATGGAGCTGGGGGACGAGGACTCCAAGAAGCGCCTGGCTGAGGCGAACCTGCGTCTGGTGGTCAGCATAGCGAAGCGGTATGTAGGCCGGGGGATGCTTTTCCTGGATCTGATTCAGGAGGGCAATCTGGGCCTGATTAAGGCTGTGGAAAAGTTCGACTACCGCAAGGGCTATAAATTCTCCACCTACGCCACCTGGTGGATTCGTCAGGCCATCACCAGGGCCATCGCGGATCAGGCCAGGACCATCCGCATCCCGGTGCATATGGTGGAGACCATCAACAAACTGATCAGAGTCAGCAGGCAGCTGCTCCAGGAGCTGGGGCGTGAACCGACCCCGGAGGAAATCGCGGAGGAGATGAATATGCCAGCGGACCGGGTGCGGGAGATTCTGAAGATCAGCCAGGAGCCGGTGTCCATGGAGACTCCTATCGGCGAGGAGGAGGACAGTCACCTGGGAGATTTCATTGAGGACGATAAGGTGCCGGTGCCCGCGGACGCGGCGGCGTTCACCTTGCTGAAGGAATCCCTGGTGGAGGTGCTGGGGACGCTTACCGAGAGGGAGCAGAAAGTGCTTCGCCTGCGGTTCGGCCTGGACGACGGCAGGGCCCGTACCCTGGAAGAGGTGGGAAAGGAATTCAATGTGACCCGTGAGCGCATCCGCCAGATTGAGGCGAAGGCGCTGCGCAAGCTGCGCCATCCCAGCCGCAGCAGAAAGCTGAAGGATTATCTGGACTGATGGAGAGGCGGGTACAGGAGGGCGGTGTGGCGCTGTCCGCGCGTCTTCAGATGCTGGCAGACATGGTGACGCCGGGAAGCAGGCTGGTGGACGTGGGCTGCGACCATGGTTTTCTGTCCGTCTATCTGGTGCAGAAAGGCATCTGCCCTGAAGCGATTGCCATGGACGTACGCCAGGGGCCGCTTGCGGGGGCCAGGCGGCATGTGAAGGAATATGGGCTCGGGGATTACATATCTTTAAGGCTGTCGGACGGGCTTAAGGCATACAGGGCAGGAGAGGCCGACGCCCTGGTCTGTGCCGGTATGGGCGGCAGGCTTATGGAGCGGATTCTGCGGGAGGGGAGGAGCCAGGCGGCGCAGCTGCGGGAGGTAATCGCGCAGCCCCAGTCGGAGATTCCCCGGTTTCGGGCATTCCTGCGGGAGACAGGCTTCCTGGTGACGGAAGAAGCGGCGGTCTGCGAGGAGGGAAAGTATTATTTTGCTATGAAAGCAAGGCCCGCGGGGCCCGGTCAGGAGCGGACGGAGGAAAGCGAAGAGCAGCTGCGTCTGTACGATTTGTTCGGGGAATTTTTGCTAAAAGACAGGCATCCGGTGCTTTTGGCTTACTTGCGGCAGCGGGAGGCGTATCTGAGAGGGCTTGCGGACTCCCTGAAAGCGGCTGGCTCCTCCAGGGCCGGAGGACGGCTGGAAGAGGTGCGGGAAGAACTTGCGCGGACGGAGAGGGCGCTGGCCTATAAAAAATGAAAGGAAGGGCGGATATGGTTACGATTACGATTCACGGAGAACAGAAGCAGGTAGAGCAGGGGACCACGTATGAAGCTATTGCGGCGGAATATCAGAAAGAGTACGACGGCACAATCGCGCTGGTGTCCGCGAACGGCAAAATCCGGGAGCTATTCAAGAAAGTCACCAGGGACTGCACGATTGAATTTTTCACCCTGAAAGACAGCGTCGGTCATAAATCTTATTTACGTGCCGCCAAGATGCTGTTTCTCAAGGGGCTTAACGATGTGTTCGGGGAAGAGGCCGCCAGAAAGAGCTGCGTGGAATTCTCCATAGGCCGGGGACTCTATGTCAACGCCTGCGGGACGGTGGAGGCCACGGCCAGGAACGCGGAGAGAATCAAGGACAGGATGCGGCAGCTGGTGGAGGCGAAGACGCCTTTCATGAAGAAGTCCTATTCTCTGGATGACGCCATAGAGCTTTTCCGTAAAAAGGGCATGGAGGACAAAGTGAAGCTGTTCCGCTTCCGGATGGGTTCCACGGTGAATGTGTACGAAATAGAGGGGTATTATGATTATTATTACGGATATATGCTTCCCGATGCCGGTTACATAAAGTGGTTCGATGTACTTCCCTACGAGGAAGGTTTCATGCTGGTGCTGCCTTCTGAGTCGAACCCTACTGTGATGGAGCCTTTTGTGGAGAGCAGGAAACTATTCGACACCATGGAGAACGCCAAGAAATGGGGCAGGACGGCAGGCATCGAGACGGTGGGGGATTTGAACGAGCAGATTTGCAGGGGCTCCGTCAGCGACCTGATTCTGGTACAGGAGGCGAAGCAGGAGAGGATTATCGGCGAGATCGCAAAGGATATCGCCAGCGAAGGGAATGTGAAGTTCGTCATGATCGCAGGCCCCTCCTCCTCCGGCAAGACCAGCTTTTCCCACAGGCTTTCCATCCAGCTGCGGACTTTGGGCAAGGTGCCCCATCCGATTGCCCTGGACAATTATTTCGTGAACAGGGAACAGACCCCCAGGGACGAGAAAGGGGACTACAATTTCGAGTGCCTGGAGGCCATAGACGTGAAGCTGTTCAATGAGAACATGGTCAGTCTCCTGGCAGGGGAGAGAGTGGAGATGCCGTCTTTCAATTTCAAGACAGGACAGCGGGAGTACAGAGGCGATTTCCTGCAGCTGAAAGAGGATGACATTCTTGTAATAGAAGGGATTCACGGCCTGAACGAGAAGATGTCCTATGCCCTGCCGGAGGAGAGCAAGTACAAAATCTACATCAGCGCCCTGACGACGCTGAATATCGACGCCCACAACAGGATTCCCACCACGGACGGCAGGCTGCTGCGCAGGATGGTCAGAGACGCCCGCACCAGGGGCTCCAGCGCCCAGAGGACGATCCAGATGTGGCCCTCCGTGCGCAGGGGCGAGGAGGAGAACATCTTCCCGTTCCAGGAGGAGGCCGACGCCATGTTCAATTCTGCGCTGGTGTATGAACTGGCAATGCTCAAGACTTTCGCGGAGCCTTTGCTGTTCCAGATTCCCAAGGGGGATCCTGAGTACTACGAGGCCAAGAGGCTCCTCAAGTTCCTGGACTATTTCCTGGGCGTGCCCAGCGAGAGCCTGCCGGGTAATTCCATCTGCCGGGAATTTGTGGGCGGGAGCTGCTTTAATGTATGACGCGTAAACGCATAATTGCGACTTTGCTCTTGTTTTTTGGGAATACGGTTGTTATAATAGTTCTTATATAATAGAATCCGCTTGTTGATTCTGTTATAGTCTAAAACGGTGAGTAGGATAAACAATCGCGCCTGCCTGGGCATAGCCCCGGGCGGGTGAGGAAAGTCCGGGCTTCACAGGGCAGGATGCCGGATAACGTCCGGTGGAGGCGACTCCAAGGCCAGTGCAACAGAAAGATACAGCAGGGAATCGGGCTTGCTCTGATTCCCTGTAATGGTGGAAAGGCAGTGTAAGAGACTACCGTCCGTCCGGTAACGGGCGGAGCCATGTAAACCCCATCCGAAGCAAGACCAGAATGAGAGCGACAGGCTTGCCCGGCCTGCTTTCAGGTAGGTCGCTGGACGCGGCTGGCAACAGCCGTGCAAGATAGATGATTGTTCCGTACGATAGTACACGACAGAACCCGGCTTATCGTCCTGCTCACCATTTTTTGAAAATTTCTGAATCAAATTTTCTTATTTTCTGGAAATCAATTGAAAATATCACGAAACTATGATAGGATAAGTAAGGATAACAGGCTCGTTTACAGGAGGGTTCTATATAGATGGAACAATATAAGCAGGACTTTATTGAATTTATGGTGGATAGCAATGCGCTTAAATTCGGTTCGTTTACCTTAAAAAGCGGCAGGCAGTCCCCCTTTTTCATGAACGCGGGTTCTTATGTGACCGGGACTCAGCTGAGGAAGCTGGGAGAGTATTATGCCAGGGCCATTCATGAAAAGTATGGGGATGATTTCGACGTACTGTTCGGACCGGCCTATAAGGGGATTCCCCTGAGCGTAGCCGCGGCCATGGCCTACAGTGAGCTCTACGGCAAGGACGTGCGCTACTGTTCCAACCGCAAGGAAGCCAAGGACCACGGTGATGCGGGCATTTTGCTGGGAAGCGGCATGAAAGACGGCGACAGAGTCGTGATCATAGAGGATGTGACCACTTCCGGGAAGTCCATAGAGGAGACATACCCCATTATTACCGCCCAGGCAAAAGTGGAGATCAAGGGGCTGATGGTATCCCTGAACCGTATGGAGAAAGGGCCGGCCGGAAAGGGGAGCGCGCTGGATGAAATCAGGGAGCGCTATCATATAGAGGCTGCCGCTATCGTGACCATGCAGGAGGTAGTGGAGCATCTGTACAACAGACCGTATAAAGGACAGGTTTACATCGATGACGCCGCAAAGGCAGCCATAGATGAGTACTATAAGGTGTATGGAGCATAATAGGCGGCGGGACGTCAGGGCGCCTGGAAAGAAGGGAGCGGATTTATGAGCGAGAAGATATATAAAGTAATGAGGGGAGCGGGCGCGACCTGCATTACCATGGGAGTGATTTCCCTGGTAGTAGGAATCGTGTCGGGTATTCTGATGATTATCAGCGGAGCGAAGCTGATTGCGGGGAAGTCCAAAATCATATTCTAAGCAAGGAGCAGCTGGCGGGCATTTCCTAAGAGGGGACAGACCTTTTTGGGGAGTGCCCTTTAGAGTTTATACTGCTTAATGATTTTACCTGCCGTGAAACCAGACTGTATAACGCTGACTGGTTCCATCGCATGATTACATTAGGCAGTATTCGGCGTTATACAGTATATATGAAGAAAAGAAAAGGATTCATTTTTACAGATAAAAAGCATTCAAACCGGGCCGTCATGGCCACGATTCTGGGAGTCATCAGCCTGGGGTCACTGGGCCTCATGGTGTTTCTTTCCTACCGGAATGAGGGAAATGTGGGAGCGGGCTTCGGGGTGGGAGCCCTGCTTGCCGTGCTCTATTCTACCATCGGGCTGATACTGGGGCTGGTGACCGTACAGGAGAAAGAGTACTACAGGTTCTTTCCGGCGCTGGGAATCCTGCTGAACCTGGCGGCGCTGGTGAGTATCGGTTTGATTGTATACGCAGGAGGGAGTCTGCAATGAGCGGAACAGAGATTATAGAAGAGCGGTACGGGCTGGTGACGGACAGAATCCGGGAGATTTCCGAGGAGCATTTCGGGGATGAGAAACTGGAGGCTTTCTTTTCATCCTGCGCGGAATTTCTCCTGATGATTGATGATACAGTGAGCTTTCTGGCAGAGGGCGGCGTGGAGAAAGCGCGGATCGAGGAACTTGCGGAGAGGAACCGGTCGCTGTACGCGGATATCCTGCCGGAGCACTACGGGGAGAGCTATGGGAATCCCGGCTATGCAGTGCAGGAGCTGGGGGAGGAGCTGGGTGCGCTGCTTTCGTTCCTGTATACGGAGCTGCGCAGCCTGATTGGGTTTGCCTATGAGGGCAGACTGGAGGAACTGGTCATCCGCATGGAACTGTTCGTGGAAATCTACACGGTCTTTGTATATGCGGCGGACCAGAAAGAAGGACGCCCCTCCGCCAGGGAGATAAAGGATATCATTTACTGGTTCGTCAGCGACTATGCCGACATGGCGGCCCGGAGGAGGATAGAGGAGCAGGTATCTCCCCACGGCTTTGCGGTGCGCAGAATCATGGAGAGCGATCTGACGGATGTGAGATATCTGTACAGCTATGGGGAGTATGTGGGCGTCAACGAGCTGGAGACAGCCAGATTCCTGGCGGGGGTGCCTGAGGAGACTATCGCTACCATGGCGGATACTTACACAGAGGGATACCGCATGGGATTTGAGGCCACGGGGGTGGACCTTTCAAAAAAGGGTATGGTGACGCTGGGCTATCAGATCGGCTTTGAGAGGATGCTGCGCCGCGCCGTGGAGAATTTCGAGAAGATGGGGCTTAAGTCCGCGGCCTGCCGCGCCGCCAGCAGCGTCCTGGACAACAGAGGCGCCAGCAGACGCACGAAAAACGGCTTCAGCGGCGGGAGCCCGAATCCCCAGTTTGAATATGACCACAAAGACGACAAAGCGATATTTTTTGATAAAAATTATGTGAACCGGAAACTGGAGGCCGTCAGGACCGCCAGCGAGAAATGGAAAGCGCAGCTGAGAGACTGCGCGGGGCCTGCCATCGTGGAGACTTTCGGGGAGGCGGATTTTATGCCGGCGACATGCAAAGAGGCAATCCGGCTTTCCGGAGAACAGGAACGCCTGTGGGTGGAGTATGTGGCAAAAGCAGGCATGCTCGGCAGAGAATATACGCCGGAGGAGGAGACCAGCTTCACCATCATCGCGTTCCCTGTGCCGGAAATCGGGCCTGTGTTCGAGGAGCTGTTCCGGGAGACCATCCGCATCAATACATTGGACTATCTGCTGTACCGCAGAGTGCAGCAGACATTGATCGACGCGCTCAATACGGCGGACTATTGTGAAATCAAAGGCAGGGGAGCTAACCGCACGGATTTGAAAGTGAATCTTTACAAGCTGGAGAATCCTGAGAAAGAGACGATTTTTGAGAACTGTGTGGCGGATGTGAATATTCCTGTGGGAGAGGTGTTCACGTCGCCGGTGCTGCAGGGGACGGAAGGGCTGCTTCATGTGACCAGGGCTTTCTTAAAAGGGCTGGAGTACAGGGAACTGGCGATTACGTTCAAGGACGGCATGATTCAGGAGTACTCCTGCCGGAACTTCGGGACCGAGGAGGAGAACCGGAACTTTATCTACGAAAATATCCTGGCCCGCCACGCCACGCTGCCCATGGGAGAGTTCGCAATCGGCACCAACACAACGGCCTATGTGGCGGCAAAGCGGCTGGGAGTGGAAGCGAAGCTGCCCGTCCTGATCGCGGAGAAGATGGGGCCTCATTTCGCGGTGGGAGATACCTGCTATTCCCATTCGGAGGATACAAGGGTATACAATCCGGACGGCAGGGAAATCGTGGCAAAGGACAATGAGGTGTCGAGACGGCGCCATGAGAATCCCATGGAGGCGTACTGCAACTGCCACACGGACATCACCATTCCCTATGATGAGCTGGGAGAGCTGACGGCGGTCAGAAAGGACGGCAGCCGCATCTGCATCATAAAAGACAGCCGCTTCGTGCTGCCCGGCTGCGAGGAGCTGAACAGGGCTTTTGAGGCATAGCATGTATTTCGGAAAATAGTGGTTGCACGGAAAGCTAATCTTTAGTAAACTTAAAAAGAAAGGCAGAGTCCTTAAGGAGGAATATATGGGAGAGATACAGAATAAGACAGATGTGCCGAAGGTCGGCATTGTGATGGGAAGCGATTCCGACATGCCTGTCATGGCGAAAGCGGCGGACATCCTGGAGGAGCTGGGCATCCCCTATGAGATGGCGATCATCAGCGCCCACAGGGAGCCGGATGTATTTTTTGAATATGCGAAGAGCGCTGAGGAAAAGGGGTTCAAGGTGATTATCGCGGGAGCCGGTATGGCGGCCCATCTGCCGGGTATGTGCGCGGCGATTTTCCCCATGCCGGTCATAGGGATTCCCATGCACACCTCCTCTCTGGGAGGGCGGGATTCCCTGTACTCCATCGTGCAGATGCCCTCAGGCATTCCCGTGGCCACGGTGGCTATTAACGGCGGCGTCAATGCGGGGCTCCTGGCCGCGAAGATTCTGGCCACTTCGGATGCCGCTCTTTTGCAGAAGCTGAAAGACTACAGCGCAAAGCTGAAAGACCAGGTGGAGGCCAAGGACGCGAAACTGCAGGAGCAGGGATACAAGACTTATCTGGCAGGGCAGAAGAAATAAGGCGGAGCTTACAGAAACGGAAAATTCCTGCGGACAGAGGCCCGACAGGACGAGTAGGAGGCTGAATATGGATTATAAAAAAGCGGGTGTGGATATTGAGGCAGGCTATCGGTCTGTGGAGCTGATGAAAGCAGACGTGAAGGCGACCATGCGGCCGGAAGTGCTGGGCGGCATCGGCGGCTTTTCCGGAGCGTTCTCCATGGAGGCCGCGAGGGGCATGGAGAAGCCTGTGCTGCTGTCCGGCACGGACGGCGTGGGCACGAAGCTGAAGCTGGCGTTCCTGATGGACAGGCACGATACAATCGGCATCGACTGCGTCGCCATGTGTGTGAACGATGTGGCCTGCGCCGGCGGAGAGCCGTTGTTTTTCCTGGATTACATTGCCTGCGGCAAGAATGTCCCGGAGAAAATCGCAGCAATCGTAAAGGGCGTGGCAGAGGGCTGCAGGCAGGCCGGGGCGGCGCTGATCGGCGGCGAGACGGCGGAGCATCCGGGCATGATGCCTGAGGAGGAATACGACCTGGCAGGCTTTGCGGTAGGCCTGGCGGATGAGAGAAATCTGATCACGGGAGAGCAGATCAAGGAGGGCGACCTGCTTATCGGAATAGCGTCTTCCGGCGTACATTCCAACGGTTTTTCGCTGGTGCGGAAAGTGTTCGAGATGACCAGAGAGAGTCTGGATACATATTATGAGGAGCTGGGCGGCACATTGGGAGAGACGCTGCTGACACCCACGAAGATTTATGTGAAAGCCCTGAAGTCCGTCAAGGACGCAGGGCTACGGATAAAGGGCTGCAGCCATATCACAGGCGGCGGCTTTTATGAGAACATCCCCAGAATGCTGCCGGAGGGCATCCGCGCGGCAGTGGAGAAAGACAGCTATGAAGTGCCTGCCATTTTCCGCCTCCTTGCCAAGAAAGGGGATATCGAAGAGCAGATGATGTACAGTACCTATAATATGGGGCTGGGCATGGTGCTGGCGGTAGCGCCTGATGACAGGGACAAATGTCTGGAGGCCATCCGGGCCGCAGGCGAGACGCCCTATGTGGTGGGCCGCTGCGCTGCCGGGGAAAAGGGAGTGGACATATGCTGAAAATCGTAGTGTGCGTGTCCGGGGGCGGCACCAATCTGCAGGCCATCCTGGATGCCATTGAAAACGGAACGATTACCAATACGGAGGTGTTGGCGGTCATCAGCAACAATGGGGGCGCAAAGGCGCTGGACCGGGCGAGGAATCGGGGGATAGAGGCAAAGGTGATTTCTCCCAGGCAATATCCCCGCAGAGAGGCCTTTGACGAGGACTTTACCAATAAGATGAAGGAGCTTTCACCGGATCTGATTGTGCTGGCCGGATTCCTGGTGCGGATTCCGCCTCAGATGGTGGAGGCCTTTGACGGCAGAATCGTCAATATCCACCCGTCCCTGATTCCCTCTTTCTGCGGAGTGGGATACTATGGGCTGAAAGTGCATGAAAAAGTGCTGGAGCGCGGGGTGAAGGTCACAGGGGCCACGGTGCATTTTGTCAATGAGGGCATGGATGAGGGCCCGATCATCGCCCAGAAGGCAGTGTATATAGAGGACGGCGACACCCCGGAGATTCTGCAGCAGCGCGTGATGGAGCAGGCGGAATGGATTCTGCTTCCACAGGCCATAGACGATATAGCGAATGGAAGATTGCGGATAATTGACAATAAGGTCAGAAAGCTGAAATAGGAAATGCCGGAGCCTGCCGAAAGACAGGCCGCGCAGGCGTTTGAAAGGATAGAGGAAAGAGGTGCGGCATGAGAGTTTTGATTGTAGGCGGAGGCGGACGGGAGCATGCAATCGCGGTCAGCATGAAGAAAAGCAGCAGGCTGGACGCGCTTTATTGTGTCCCCGGCAACGCGGGGATTGCGCAGATCGCGGAATGCGAGCCGTCCATCGGCGTCATGGAGTTTGACAGGATTGTCTCCTACGCAAAGGAGAAAGAGATAGATTTGGTGTTCGTAGCGCCGGACGATCCGCTGGCGGCAGGCCTGGTGGATGTGCTGGAGGAGGCGGGCTTTCGGGTATTCGGGCCTAAGAAATGTGCGGCCATCCTGGAAGGCAGCAAAGCGTTCTCCAAGGATCTGATGAAAAAATACCATATCCCCACGGCCGGATATGAGACTTTCGACAATGCGGAGGACGCGCTTGCATATCTGGAGCACGCGTCTTTACCGATTGTGCTCAAGGCCGACGGGCTGGCCCTGGGAAAGGGCGTGCTGATCTGCAATACCCTGGAAGAGGCAAGGGCGGGCGTCCGGGAGATTATGCAGGAGAAGCATTTCGGCGATGCCGGCAATGTGATGGTGGTGGAGGAATTCCTCACGGGCAGAGAGGTGTCCGTGCTGGCTTTCGTGGACGGAAAGACTGTCAGGACCATGACTTCTGCCCAGGATCACAAGCGGGCGGGAGATGGGGACAAGGGCCCCAACACCGGCGGCATGGGCTGCTTTTCGCCCAGTCCTTTCTACACACGGGAGGTGGATGAATACTGCCGCAGATATATTTACCAGCCCACTGTGGACGCCATGGCGGCCGAGGGCAGAGAGTTCAAGGGAGTCATCTTTTTTGGACTGATACTGACTTCCGAGGGGCCCAGAGTGCTGGAGTACAATGCCAGGTTCGGAGACCCTGAGACACAGGTGGTGCTCTGCAGGATGAAGAATGATATTCTGGATGTGGTGGATGCATGCATCGACGGAAATCTGGATAAAATAGACTTAGAGTTTGAGGACAATGCGGCTGTGTGCGTGGTGCTCGCCTCGGACGGCTATCCGGTTTCCTATAAGAAAGGATTTGAAATCACAGGCCTTGAACGGTTCGAGGGGAAAAGCGATTATTACTGTTTCCATGCGGGGAGCAGGCTGGATGAGCAGGGCCGCGTGGTGACGAACGGAGGCCGGGTGCTGGGCGTGACGGCAAAGGCAGATACCCTGGCGGAAGCGCGCAGCAAGGCATATGAGGCCACTGAGTGGGTTGATTTTGCCAACAAGTATATGCGCAGGGACATTGGAAAAGCAATCGAGGAAGCATGACGACAGGCAATCTTCTCAAGAGAATGGAGGTGTTTACATATGAGTGTTCTGGGATCGTTAGATATGTATAATATTCCGCAGGTATGTAAGAAATGCGGCGGTGTAATGGTTTTTAAGGGAGTGGGCGAGTATCATTGTGAGGACTGCGGCGCAGTGGATTACGATGACTATGGAAAGGTGAGATGCTACATTGAGACTAATAAGGGAGCTACGGCAGCGCAGATAGAGCAGGCCATAGGAGTATCCCAGCGCACGATAAGGCGTCTCCTGAAAGACGGCAGGATAGAGATAACGGAAGGGTCCAATGTGTTCCTGCGATGTGAACTATGCGGAAAGCAGATTCGTTCCGGACAATATTGTCCTGAATGCGAGATTAAGGCGCACCGCAATCTGGAGGAAAAGCAGAGGGAACTGCTGCACAAGGCGGTTCAGGGCTTTGGACTGGAGCAGAAGTCTGAGGAGGGCCAGAGGAGATTCACCAGAGACGATTAAAGCAAGGAGAAGAGGACACATGAGAAAAGCAAACGGGTTGAGAGGAAGAATGCGGGGAGGCATACTGGCGTTCCTGCTGGCAATCGGCATATTCGCCACAGGATTCTGCATGGCTTCGCTGACAGGGTACGCTGCGGGACAGGCTAAGGTCACGGCGCCCAACGGCGCGAAAATCAGGGCGAGCGCGGACACCGCGAGCACCATGGTGGGAGGCGCTGAGAAAGATAAGGTATTGAGCGTTCTGGGACAGACACAGGGCGCGGACGGCTATACATGGTATCAGGTGCAGGTGAATGATACTACCACAGGCTTTGTCCGTGCCGATCTCGTGGAGGTGTCGGGAGATATTCCTGCCGGCACTGTGGGAGACGGAGGCGGAGAAAACGCCGGGGACGGTGAGAATGCCGGGGGCGGTGAGAGCGCGCCGCCTGTTGAGGTGACTCAGGTGAATCCTGTCAGCGCCACCATAGAGGGAGAGGGCGTGGAGATACGCGACTCGGCTTCCCTGGCCGGAGGAGTCCTTGGGACAGTGCCGGGAGAGACTGCGGTCACGGTCACGGGCTATGTGACGGACGCGGAAGGCACCACATGGTATCAGGCAAATTATATTTCCGGCGAGACACAGGTGGAGGGCTTTCTTCTGGCGGATGCCTGCAGGCTGTCAGCCGATTTGGTTCCGCTGGGGCAGGAGCCTGCGGGCAATGAGACGTCTCCCGAACCCACGCAGGAGCCTGAACCGGAACGGTATAAGCTTGTGCAGAATAACGGAGAATGGCTGCTGGTGGACAATGTGGAAGACCCCGGAAATGGCTATTCCGTCGAGAAACTGATGAGCGGCCTCCAGAATAATGCACAGATGTATTTTGACAGCGAGGCAAAGGTAAAGAGCCAGAAAATCATCATCATCGTGTTGGTATTTTTATTGGTGGCAGCGGTGGCAGGCATTGCTTTCCTGGTCTTCAAGATTCGGGATATGATGGATTCCGCGTACTTTAACGAAGTAGAGAACGAGACCCTGCGCAGAAAGAATGCTTCCGGAAATTCCGGCAAGCAGAAGCCGGCCATGCACACGGTAGGTCCTAAGGACCAGCCGCCCAGGACGGCAGGGCCGCGACCTGCCGAGCGGCCTGCGGGATCTGCAGGCCAGAAACCGGCAGCCGCTGCCGGTCAGCGCATCGCCGGGCCGGAAGCAAGGGGGAGCAGCGGCATACAGGGCCAGCGGGCGGCAGGCCGCAGCGCAGGCACACGTCCTGCCGGCAGTGTACAGGGGCAGCGCCCTGCACAGGGCACGCGCCCTGTCGGCGGCGCCCAGGGCCATCGCGGCACGGGAGCTGCCCCGCGCACCGGAGGCACACAGGGCCAGCGTCCGATAGGGGCACCCCAGGGCGCAAGGAGAACAGAGGGTCCCCAGCCCAAAGCGCCCCAGGGAGCCAGGCCCGTACAGGGCGCCCAGAAGGCACAGCCGAAGAATTTCATGGCAGATGACGATGAGTTCGAGTTTGAATTCCTGAATTACGATGGGGATGAAGAATAACCCGCGGATATAAAGAGGCTCCAAGACAGGGAATATTCTAAAAGGATACTCCCTGTTTTCATACGGAGGTTTTTACGTAATCCCTGTATGATATCTAAAAAACCTCTAAAATTTCGTTTTCTTTGGTTGACAGCACCCGGCTGCTGTCTTATGATAAACGGAGAAAAAAGAGGAGGCGTTCATGATTATTGAAATCGATTTCAACAGTGAGGAAGCATTGTATCTGCAGCTGTGCAACCAGATTATCATGGGCATAGCCACCTCACGCTTCAGAGAGGGGGATCCTCTGCCCAGCGTCCGCCAGCTGGCGGATTCCATCGGAATCAATATGCACACGGTGAACAAGGCGTATACCGTCCTGAAGCAGGAGGGATATGTCAAGGTGGACCGCAGGAGAGGGGCGGTAATCGCCATAGACGCGGATCGCTGTGAGACGCTCGAGATACTGAAGAAGGAGCTGCAGGTCATTCTGGCAAAGAGCAGCTGCAAAAATATTTCGAAAGAAGAGATTCATGAATTGATTGAGGAGATTTACGAAGATTATGCATAGCAGGGAATGCGGACGATTCCCGGGAAATGATTGAGTAGAAAAGAGGAATGAGATGAGTTCACAGTTTACAGACAGGGCGCAGGAGGCATTGGCCCACGCGTCCAAATTTGCCAGCCGTCTGAAGCAGGGGTACGTGGGGACTGAGCATATCCTGGCAGGACTGCTGAAAGAACAGACCGGCGTGGCGCACAAAGTTCTGACGGATAATCACATTGAACTGCAGCAGGTCATAGACATGATTCAGGAACTGATCGCCTTTGACGGCGGCACGGGATTAAAAGAGAGGGGAGGGTATTCACCCAGGGCAAGGAAGATTCTGGAGGAGGCCCACAGACAGGCGGAGCGGTTCGGCCAGAAAGAGACCGGAACGGAGCATCTGCTGCTGGCGATTATCAAGGAGGGCGAGAATGTGGCGGTCCGTCTTCTGAACACCCTCGGAGCCAATGTGCAGAAGCTGTATGCGGATACCCTGATCGCCATCGGACAGGACGGCAATCTCTATAAGGAGGATCTGGGACGGCGCATGCCCGGAAGGGGCCGCCCGTCTACGCTGGACCAGTACAGCAGGGATCTGACGGATCTGGCCAGGGAGGGGCAGCTTGACCCCTGCATCGGCAGGGAGGATGAAATCCGCCGCCTGATTCAGATTCTGAGCCGCCGCACCAAGAACAATCCCTGCCTGATCGGGGAGCCCGGTGTGGGAAAGACCGCGGTGGTGGAGGGCCTTGCCCAGCAGATCGTGGAGGGGAAAGTTCCCGCCACTGTGCGTGGAAAGAGGCTGCTGACCCTGGACCTGTCCGGCATGGTGGCCGGGAGCAAATACCGGGGCGAATTCGAGGAGCGCATCAAGCGGGTCATTCGGGAAGTGATAGAAGACGGGAATGTCATCCTGTTTATGGACGAGCTGCACACGCTGATCGGGGCAGGCGGGGCGGAGGGGGCAATCGATGCCTCCAACATCCTGAAGCCGTCTCTGGCCAGGGGCGAGCTCCAGATGATCGGCGCCACCACCATTGCGGAGTACCGTAAATATATCGAGAAAGACGCGGCCCTGGAGAGGCGTTTCCAGCCGGTGAATGTGGAGGAGCCTGCGGAGGAGGAGGCCATCCGCATTCTGGAGGGCATCAAGGGAAAATATGAGGAGCACCATAAGGTGATTATCACGCCGGCGGCAGTGGAAGCTGCGGTGAGGCTTTCCAACCGCTATATCAATGACAGGAATCTGCCCGACAAAGCCATCGACCTGATAGACGAGGCGGCGGCCAGCGCAAGGCTCAGGGCCGTGGATATGCCGGATAAGCAGAAGGAGCTTCTGGAACAGATTAAAAAGATGGATCAGCAGATTGAGCGCTCCGTCCGCATGGAGGCTTTCGCCCAGGCGGTGGAAATCAAAAACAAACAGGATGAGCTGGTCAAGAAGTTCCAGCGTATGAAGAAGCGCGCGGAGAGTCAGGACAGCAATAGGAAATGTGCCATAGGGGAGGATGAAATCGCCGCTGTGGTGGCCATGTGGACGAAAATACCGGTGCAGAAGCTGGCCCAGAAAGAGAGCGACAGGCTCCTGAAGCTGGAGAGCATCCTGCACAAGCGTGTCATCGGCCAGGAGGAGGCCGTAGTGGCTGTGGCCAGGGCCATGCGCAGGGGGCGCGTAGGCCTCAAGGACCCCAGGCGCCCCATAGGATCCTTCCTGTTTCTGGGGCCTACCGGCGTGGGCAAGACAGAGCTTTCCAAGGCGCTGGCGGAAGCCGTGTTCGGCACGGAGGAGGCAATCATCCGCGTGGATATGTCGGAGTATATGGAGGGGCATTCGGTCTCCAAGATGATAGGCTCCCCGCCCGGCTATGTGGGCTTTGACGAGGGCGGACAGCTCTCCGAGAAAGTAAGGCGCAATCCCTATTCCGTGGTGCTGTTCGACGAGATTGAGAAAGCGCACCCGGATGTATTTAACATCCTGCTGCAGATACTGGACGACGGACACATCACGGATTCCAAGGGCAGAAAGGTGAGCTTCAAGAATACGGTTCTGATCATGACCTCCAACGCGGGCGCCCAGCGCATCGTGGATCCCAAGAATCTGGGATTTGCGGCTGTGAGCGACGCGAAGCGGGACTATGAGCGCATGAAGTCGGGAGTCATGGAGGAGGTGAAGCGCAGCTTCAAACCGGAGTTCATCAACCGAATAGACGACATCATTGTCTTCCATCAGCTGAACAAGGAGAACATGAAAGATATCGTAGGCCTGCTCTCCTCCAATCTCCATGACCGCTGTGAGGCACAGATGGATATCAGGCTGACCCTGACAAGCGCCCTGAAAGAGCATCTGGTGGAGAAATACTCGGATGCCAAGATGGGCGCCAGGCCCCTGAAGCGCGCTATCCAGTCCGTGGTGGAGGACGCGCTGGCGGAGGAAATCCTCTTAAAGCATGTGCAGCCGGGGGATACGGTGTCCGTGGGTTTCAAGAACGGAAAGGTCACTTTCACAGTCAAAGACTGAAAAAAATATAAAATCTTGTAGAAAAAGACCGTAAGTTATATTATACTAATAATATGAAGCTGCTTTTGGCTTTTCGGAATACGATAAAATGCAGGAGGGTTTAGACATGGCAGTTGTGGAGGAGTTGATTCGCAGCGAATCGAACGGCGCTATCAGTTTCGGCAATCATAAGCTGGAGAAAAAGGCTAAGCTGGAGGATTACCAGCATGCAGGAGATCTGCTGAAAGTAAAGACTTTTAAGGAAATCACCAAGCTGGAGAAAAACGGCTCTTTCCTCTATGAATCCGTACCGGGCACCAGTGTCCTGGACTTTACGGAAAAGGCGGACGGCGTGGAATTTATCGTAGAGGGGGACGAGGACACGCAGATTACCATCGGGCTGGCGGACGACAAGGCCTATGAGGTATTCGTGGACGGCGAGAGCATCGGCGCCATCAAGACGAAATTCGGAGGAAAGCTATCCTTAAGCGTGGAGCTGGAGACGGCCGGTGAGGTTCCCGTGAAGATAGTACAGATTTAAAAGATGGCAAAGACAAAGGCATCGACTGTTTTTTTCTGCAGCAGCTGCGGGTACGAGTCCTCGAAATGGATGGGGCAGTGCCCCGGCTGTAAGGAATGGAATACTTTTGTGGAGGGGACTTCGCTTTCGGCCAGGTCCTCTCATGGGGGCGGCTTCTCTGCATCTGCCGACAGGCTGCGCAGGGCCGTCCCCACTGTTTTGTCCGAGGTGCGGGTCCGGGAGGAGGACAGGATGGTCACCGGCATCGGTGAGCTGGACAGGGTACTGGGAGGCGGCATCGTACAGGGATCTCTGACGCTGGTGGGCGGCGATCCGGGGATAGGAAAGTCCACGCTGCTGCTGCAGGTATGCCGCAATCTTTCCAGGCAGGGCAGAAGCGTGCTCTACATATCAGGAGAGGAATCTCTGGCCCAGATTAAGATGCGGGCGGACCGCATCGGCGATTTTTCGGACAAGATGCTTCTGCTGTGCGAGACGAATCTGGAGGAGATTGCGGAGATCATCCGCTCCAGCCGTCCGGAGGCCGTGATCATAGATTCCATCCAGACCATGTACAATGAAAATGTGTCCTCCGCGCCGGGCAGCGTGTCCCAGGTGCGGGAATCTACCAGCGTCCTGCTGCAGCTGGCCAAGGGGCTTGGCGTGTCGGTGCTCATCGTGGGCCATGTGACCAAAGAGGGCACGGTGGCGGGCCCCAGGGTGCTGGAGCATATGGTGGACGCGGTGCTGTATTTCGAGGGCGACGGCCATGCCTCCTACCGCATTCTGCGGGGAGTGAAGAACCGGTTCGGCTCCACCAATGAAATCGGGGTCTTTGAGATGCGCCGGGAGGGACTGGCGGAGGTGGCCAACGCCTCGGAATATATGCTGAACGGCAGACCGGAGAATGCCAGCGGATCTGTGGTGGTGGCCACCTGCGAGGGGACGAGACCGCTGCTCATCGAGATTCAGGCGCTGGTGTGCCACAGTAATTTCGGGATACCCCGCAGACAGACTACGGGGACGGATTTCAACAGGGTGAACCTCCTGATGGCTGTGCTGGAGAAGCGTTCCGGCATACAGCTTGCCTCCTGCGACGCCTACGTGAATATCACCGGGGGCTTAAAAGTGCTGGAACCGGCTGTGGACCTGGGGATTGTGATAGCCATATTGTCAAGCTTTCAGAACCGAGCGCTGAATCCGAAGCTGATGGCTTTCGGGGAAATAGGCCTAAGCGGCGAGGTCCGCGGGGTCTCGATGGCAAAGCAGCGCGTGGCGGAGGCGGAGAAGCTGGGCTTCGAGGTCTGTTTCCTGCCCGCCGTGTGTGTGGAGGAGTGCGGCAGGACTGCCGGGATGAAGATTATCGGCGTGAAGACAGTACAGGATGTGATAGACAGGCTTTTTTAAAGCGGCAGAGTTTATTTGACAGAATCGGGTTTGACAGAGGAGGGCTTTGCGGAGTCCGGCCGGGGAAGGGAAGCCTTTTGAACTGGAGGCTGTCGGGGAATTCATGACGGATGAGGGAGCGGAAAAGAAATAAGAAAAATTTGCAAAAATTACTTGATAAATACAGGACATCTGTGCTATAATATCCTTTGTCGGCGGAAAGCGGCGTACAGGGGAATAGTACAATGGTAGTGCGGCGGTCTCCAAAACCGTTGATGGGAGTTCGATCCTCTCTTCCCCTGCTGAAAAAAAGAATTGTCAGGAAATGTCCGTTTGTGGCATGGCTGACAATTCTTTTTTATGTGGGAAATACGCTTCGGAACAAGCGGAAGGAGGTTTTGGGATGGACGAGAGGGAACAGCTGGAGAGGGCGCCTAAGGCGCTGGAGGATTTTGTGCGCGGATTGGCTGTGCAGGCGGGCGAGACGGAGGAGTACGGAGAAAGGCTGTGGGAGGGAATCCGGCGGTCTGGCGGTCTGCTCCAGGAACTGGCTTACTATTACGACAATGGGCAGTTCCTGTGTAAATATGAGGTGGCAGGGTATACGCTGGCGGATATCCTGGTGTGGCAGGTGGACCATTTCAAGCTGTACATGGACAGGCCGGAGGAGATGAACCGTTACAGGCAGCCCAGACTGCTGCTGGCCTCTTTCGACACGATGCTGCAGATGGAGGAGAATCCGGAAAGCTTTGCGGAGAAAATGCGCCTTGAGACAGGGCAGGACATTCTGTAAAAAGACAAAAGCACTCACGAATAACAGGTATCCGCGGGTGCTTTCGCCTTAAAAGGGGAATTCTTTAATATCATACATGAAATGCCGTCAGATGTCAATCTTTTTTTCTTCATTTTGCTAAAAAATTTGATAAATTTTTTATGCTGTACTTTTAAGAAAAATGTGTTAAAATAAATTACACATGTGTCATTTTTTGCAGGAAAAGGATTAAGAAGGTGAAAAGTTCTATGGAACAGAATGTGGAATACCGGCAGCAGATGATAGGAGAGTACAGGGCTGCCGCAGAGCCGCTTTTCAAGTATCTGCCCTGGATGGAGAAGAGCGCGGGGCGGGCCGTGAGCCGCAATTACCAGGGAAACGGACTGAGCAGGAACAGCATCAGCTTTCCGGTGTATGATGCCACGCTGATGAATTTTGTCAAAGAGGCTGCGGCCTCGACACTGATGAACCGCAATTACGTCTATGTATATACGAGAAATCGAATCAGAAGCCACGCGGACGAGAAAAAGCTGATTGCGGGGGCGGAATTGAAGGACTGGGAGATTCTGTGCGGAATCTTATCGAAGTATGTGCTGGAGGGGAGGACGAAAGCGACTCTCTGGGGGGAAGCGGTGCAGGAGGACATCTTCCTGCTGGTGCTTCGGAAGATGCAGGAAATCATCAGGTATTGGGATAAAAAAGGACGATAACACGGAATAGAGAGCATTCCGACGGAATAGAGAGTGTTCCGACGGAATAAAGAGCATTCCGACGGAATATTCCATAAAATAAAAAGCATTCCAGAAGAAGGGGCAGTGTGGGGGAGCATGGGAGAAAAATCGGTACAGAAGAGGAAGTATATATTGGAGACAGCCCGGAAAGTCTTTGTGGACAAGGGGTTTAAGAAAGTTACCATGAAAGATATCGTGGAAGCCTGCGGTATCAGCCGTGGAGGTCTTTATCTGTACTTTGATGATACCAGCCAGATTTTCATGGAGGTCATGAAGATGGAGAGCCAGGAGGCGGACGATGTGTTCTCGGACAGCATCACGGAGGACGCTACGGCTGCGGATATCCTGTTTCTGTTCCTGCGGGAGCAGAAGAAAGAGCTGCTCCGCAGAAACGACACGCTGACCCAGGCCATCTACGAGTTCTATTTCCAGAGCGAGCCGGTGAAGAAAGGAAATGTGCTGAAGCGGCAGTTCGACTCGGCGGTGAAGATTATGGAACGGCTGATCGGGATGGGTGTGGAGCAGGGGGGATTCGCCTGCGAGGACTGCAGGGGAATGGCCAGGCATATCATGTTTGTATTGGAAGGCCTGAAGATTTCTGCGCAGACGATAGGGATTACGTCGGAGGTTGTAGACAGAGAGATTCGGTTTATCATGAAATCGCTGGGAGTGGAAGTAGGCGAGGAGTCCTTGGGCTGAGCCGGGACTTTTCACGAGTCATGGATTTAGAGACACAGGGAACATAAAAAGAAAAAAGAGTTCCAGAAAAGATTGGAGGAACATATGGGAATCGTCAGACGTATCTATGTGGAAAAAAAGGAGCCCTTTGCGGTGAAAGCAAAGGAACTGCATGAGGAAATCGGAAACTTTCTGGGCATCCGGGTGGAGGGCGTGAGAGTTCTCATCCGCTATGATGTGGAGAATATTTCCGATGAAGTGTTTGCAAGAGCATGCAAAACTGTTTTCTCTGAGCCTCCTGTGGATGAGCTCTGCCAGGAGAGCATTGAGATTCCGGAGGGCGCCAGGATATTTTCAGTGGAGTTCCTGCCCGGGCAGTTCGATCAGAGGGCGGATTCGGCGGTGCAGTGCGTCCAGTTCCTGAAAGAAGACGAGGAACCTGTCATCCGCACGGCGGTCACCTATCTGATTCTGGGAGACATCACAGAGGAGGAATTTGCGCGAATCAAAGGCTACTGCATCAACCCTGTGGACTCCCGGGAGACAGGGCTGGAGAAACCGGACACGCTGGTGGCGGAATTTGAGGAGCCCGCGGACGTGGCCGCGCTGGAGGGATTTGCGCAGATGGAAGAGGAGGCTCTTCGGAAACTGTATGAGTCTCTGTCTCTGGCCATGACTTTCAAAGATTTTCAGCATATTCAGAACTATTTCAGGAATGACGAGAAGCGGAATCCTACCATGACGGAAATCCGTGTGCTGGATACCTACTGGTCCGATCACTGCCGCCACACCACTTTTTCCACAGAACTTAAGGATGTGGAATTCGGCGAAGGTTATTACCGTACGCCTTTGGAGACCACCTACAGAAGCTATCTGGACACCAGAGAAGAGATTTTTGGCGACAGAACGAAGGAAGGGCATTCAGGGGACAAGTTCATCTGTCTGATGGACCTGGCCCTGATGGCCATGCGGAAGCTGAAAAAAGAGGGCAGGCTGGAGGATATGGAGGAGTCGGATGAAATCAACGCCTGTTCCGTGGTAGTGCCTGTGGAGATGGACTACGGTGACCATAAAGAGACAGAGGAATGGCTGGTGTTCTTCAAGAACGAGACCCACAACCATCCCACTGAGATAGAACCTTTCGGCGGCGCGGCTACCTGTCTGGGCGGCGCCATCCGGGATCCCCTTTCCGGGCGGGGCTATGTGTATCAGGCCATGCGCGTGACCGGCGCGGCAGATCCCACGGTGCCGGTGGCGGATACCCTTAAGGGAAAACTGCCCCAGAAGAGGCTGGTGCGCGGCGCGGCACAGGGGTATTCCTCCTATGGCAATCAGATTGGACTGGCCACCGGCTTTGTAAAGGAAATATATCATCCCGATTATGTGGCTAAGAGAATGGAGATCGGCGCTGTCATGGGCGCTGCCCCCAGGAAGAATGTCATCCGTGAGACCTCAGATCCCGGCGACATCATTATCCTGCTGGGCGGGCGCACCGGGCGTGACGGCTGCGGCGGAGCTACCGGCTCCTCCAAGGTGCATACGGAAGAGTCTATCGAGACCTGCGGCGCGGAGGTCCAGAAAGGTAACGCGCCCACAGAGCGCAAGATTCAGAGGCTGTTCCGCAGGGAAGAAGTCAGCCGCATCATCAAGAAGTGCAACGACTTCGGCGCAGGCGGCGTGTCCGTGGCCATCGGAGAGCTGGCGGACGGCCTGACGGTGGATTTGGATAAGGTACCCAAGAAGTACGCCGGACTGGACGGCACGGAGCTGGCTATCTCAGAGTCCCAGGAGCGCATGGCCGTGGTGGTAGACCCTAAAGATGTGGATGCGTTCTTAGGCTATGCGGCCGAGGAGAATCTGGAGGCCGTGGCTGTGGCTGTGGTCACTGAGGAACCCAGGCTGGTGCTGAACTGGAGAGGCAGCAGAATCGTAGATTTGACAAGAGCTTTCCTGGATACCAACGGCGCTCACCAGGAGACCAAAGTCAGGGTGGATATCCCGGATGAAAAGGAGAATTATTTCAAGAAATATGCGCTGCCTGCAGTGGAGGAGGCCCTTGAGAGAAAGGATGTAAAGGGCGCCTGGCTGGCGCTTCTGAATGATTTGAACGTATGTTCCCAGAAAGGCCTGGTGGAGATGTTCGACGCCTCCATCGGTGTCGGCAGCGTGCTGATGCCCTACGGCGGAAAGCATCAGCTGACGGAGACCCAGGCCATGGTGGCCAAGCTCCCTGTGCTTAAGGGAAAGACGGATACCGTCACCATGATGAGCTACGGCTTTGACCCCTATCTGTCCTCCTGGAGCCCTTATCATGGCGCAGTGTACGCGGTCGTGGAGTCCATGGCGAAAATCGTGGCGAATGGCGGCGATGCCTCGAAAATCCGGTTCACGTTCCAGGAGTATTTCCGCAGGATGACCCAGGAGCCCTCCCGGTGGAGCCAGCCTTTCGCGGCGCTGCTGGGCGCTTATGACGCGCAGATTGGGTTCGGTCTGCCCTCCATCGGCGGCAAGGACAGTATGTCGGGTACTTTCAATGATATCGATGTACCGCCTACTTTGGTCTCTTTTGCCGTAGATATCGCAAAGCAGCAGGATATCGTGACGCCGGAGCTGAAGAAAGCAGGACATAAGCTGGTTCGTTTCCGGATTGAGACGGATGAGTTTGATATACCGATATATGATGCGACAGCGTCTCTTTACGATTATATCCACGGGCTTACTCAGAAAGGCGTGGTTGCTGCAGCCTATGCGCTGGACGCAAAGGGTGTCGCTGCGGCTGCGGCCAAGATGGCATTCGGAAATAAGCTGGGTGTTGCCGTTGACAGCGAGGTCACAGAGGCTTCTCTCTTTGAGAACGCCCTGGGAGATATCCTGGCAGAGGTGGCCAGGGAGGATGTGGCGGCTCTGCTGGAGTCTGGATTCGACTGTACTGTAATCGGCACTGTCACGGAGGAGCCTGCCTTTGTGTACGGCGATGTGCGGATAAGCATGGAGGAGGCGCTGGAGGCATGGACTTCCAAACTGGAGAAAGTATACGCCACGAAAGCGGTGCGGGAGACGACTCCCGTGGCAAGCGAATGCTACCATGCTGAGAATATATACGTCTGTAAGCACAAGGTTGCGCGGCCTACCGTATTCATCCCCGTGTTCCCGGGAACCAACTGCGAATACGACAGCGCCAGAGCCTTTGAGAGGGCGGGAGCGGACGTGGTCACTAAGGTGTTCCGGAACTTAAGCGCCGAGGATATCCGGGCTTCTGTGGACGAGTTCGGGAAAGCTATCTCCCAGGCCCAGATTATCATGTTCCCCGGCGGATTTTCTGCGGGCGACGAGCCGGACGGCAGCGCGAAGTTCTTTGCCACTGCTTTCCAGAATGCGAAGCTGAAGGAGGCAGTGACGGACCTGCTGCAGAAGAGGGACGGACTGGTGCTGGGGATCTGCAATGGTTTCCAGGCTCTGATTAAGCTGGGGCTGTTGCCTTACGGTGAAATCCTGGGGCAGACAGAGGATTCGCCTACCCTGACTTTCAACACGATTAACAGACATATCTCCAAGATGGCATATACGAAAGTGGTCTCCAATAAATCTCCATGGCTCCAGGGAGCTAAGCCGGGCGCCGTGTACTGTAATCCGGCCTCTCACGGCGAGGGCAGGTTCGTGGCGCCGAAAGAGTGGATAGACAGGCTCTTCGCGAACGGACAGGTGGCCACCCAGTACTCGGACCAGGAGGGAAATGTGTCCATGGACGAGGAGTACAATATCAACGGCTCCTATGCGGCCATCGAGGGAATCACTTCCCCTGACGGACGGTGCCTGGGCAAGATGGCCCACTCCGAGAGGCGGGATGAGGCGGTTGCCATGAATATCTATGGAGAGCAGGACATCCGCATTTTTGAATCGGGAATTTCGTATTTTAGATAAGTTGTGCGCGTTATCCAGAATATAAAGAAAGCAAATGACCTTATAGAGAGGAAAATTCCTTTCTATGAGGTCATTTTTATTTGGTATGCATATGCAGATCTGCTAATAGTTCAGAGAATATTTTTGTTTTGGTGAAACCTTTTGGAGAAAAGGATGCTCCCTTATATAGAAAGCAGCAATGAGGACTCAGGAAAGGAGCGGAGAGTAAAGTGTTGAACACTTCAACGGAAGTATCAGGAACGGTGCAGGGAACCCCCATGATACTGGAGAACTGCTGTATTTTTTCGGTGGAAGGAGAAGAAGGGGTGTATTTGGTTTTATCCACTGACAGGCAAGCCGTGAAAGACTACGTTTTTGTAAAGGAGGGACAGAGCATACAGATAGCCGGAAACAGCCTGAAACAGGACAACATCAAAGGTATTATAGTCACTGAAAGGGCCAAAATTGAAATTGAAAAAATATTTGAAAAAGTGAAACCTTTTTGAAAGAGCGGAACTCCCTTATATAGCAGGGATGAAAAGAACTGTAAAAAAACAAAAGGAGGGAAGACAAGATGAAGAAATCAGGAAACAAAAGTGGATTGAGAGGTTTTATGTCAACATTGGCGGCGATGCTGCTGACAGCGGCCATGTCGATTACGGCATTGGCAGACGGGGTGTTCGCAGGGGACATTACGATTACGAACGTGCTCGCAGGGTATGAGTACAAAGTTTTTGAAGTGCTTGATTGTATAGCGGCGGGCGGTAACGATTCTGTTTTTATGGCGACAGAAAACTGGAAAGAGTTCCTTAAGACGAACGAAAATGCTGTGGCGATGCTGACGCCGCAAGAAAACAATGGACAATATCCGATGGCGGAAAAAGGGGACGAGCTCTATACAGTGAACATGGAGTCGGATAAGGCAGTCAGGGAGGCTTTTGCGGCGGATGTGCTCAAGTATGCGGCGGAAAACGGGATAGAGGCCACAGAGAGCAGGACAGCGGGAGAAGGAGACAGCGAAGTATCTTTCGCTGGCCTGATGCTTGGGACATATGTGATTGATACAGCAGGCAGGGCAAGGATTATTGTCATGTGAGATATGGAATGGCAGTCAGAGATAAAGGAGAGCTACAAGCCGGAGGCGCAAGGAGCGGGGGACGGTGCCGAGGCAGAAGGAGATGCCCAAACGCGGGAAACCGGCAGCGGCGCAGCAAATGGTGGTAGTGCCCTGGAGAGCAGCGTCACGGAAACCGGCAACGGCACAGAAACCGACAATGCAGAAGCTGCCCGCGGCGCAGAAGAAAGCGGCAACAGCCAAGATGCGGCGGCAGATACGGAGACGGAAAACGGTGAGGAATCTGCGGAATCACCCGCGTCCGCAGAGGATAAAGTCCCCGAAGGAAAAAGCATGGTTCCTGTAGTTATCGTGGCGGCGGTAATCGTGCTGGCCGTGGCGGTAGCCCTGGTTTTCGTGAAAGGGAAAAAATAGAAAAAACGGTCCTGAGATGGGAAATGATTCCCGACTCAGGGCCGTTATATATTCTGCTGTTTTCCGATAATTATACGATGCCGGTATACCCGGAGCCACCGCCTACATTATATGCGCCGTTGGCTGTATAGCCGTTGGCGGCATTCGCCTGTGTAGTCATATAGTAATCCACCAGGGAGGCGTTGCCGGCGACAGAGGAACCGTAGTCCTTGAAGAACTTCTGAACCTGGGCCATATCGGATTTCTTGAACGTGCTCTCGTTTATCGTCATCCTGCCCTTGGTATCCACGTTGATGCCGAACTGCTTCAGAGCGTCCGCATTTGCCGCCGTCTTGCTCTTGATATAGGACAGGTTCGCCACTACGCCGGAATTGGAGCTGGATTCGGCGGCATTGAGCATGCGGTTGTAATTGTTCACAAAGCTCTTTGCCGTGGCGAAAATCTTTGCCACATCATAGTCTGTGTTGCCGTCCTTGTCTTCTACTTTCTCATACAATTCAGAGGATGCCAGCGTCTTGCCGTCAGCCTTGACTCCGGCGGCACCGGAAACGTTTGTCTTGTTGTCCGTCTCCGTGGTGGTGTCCGTCTTGTTCGTAGAGCTGGTGCTGCCGGCGGAACCGGCAAACTGAACCCGGGACGCAAGTCTGGAACCATAGCTCATGACTTCCTCAGAGGAAAACAATTCCTGTACTTTGGAGATGTCCGCCGCTTTCAGTTTCGCCTCATTGATTTCCAGCGTGCCCTTTGCGTTGACTTTGATGCCGATTTCGGCAAGCTGGTCCGCGCTGGCCGCTGTAGTGCTCATCATATTAGCCACATAAGCCGTCTGGCTTGTCAGAGTGGAACCTTTTGACGCAGTCACCACGTCATTATAATTCGACACAAAAGATTTCACGGCGGAAACTACCTTGTCGGCAGCGGTCTTGCCGTTTTCCGTGTCAGAGTAGGTTGCGTCGTTCTGCAGGGTCGAAATAGAATTCTTCAGGGTTGAAAGTCCCGATTTCAGTTTGGAATTCGCTTCCTGCACATCCTTGGAAACTTTCGGATTCCGTTTCTCTGCTTCAAGCTTTTCAAGAATATTGTAAGAGCTTCTCCTCGTGCCATCGGACGATGTGCTCGAACTCTGTCCAGGGCTGTAATAAGCTTTCATGAGCTTGCCATAGCTGCCGTTCTTGATGCTGGCGTAATCAGAGAGGAAATTCAGATTCCCCATACTGCCGCTGGATGAAAGGCTCTGGAACAGATAAGAATAATCCTGGCTTCCGTCTACGTTAATACGTACACCCATTGTCATCACTCCTTTGCATAAAAATATGAGCATCCATGCTCTCATGCTCTCATGCTCTCATAACTGCTATTTATGATATCGGCATAAATTACCATATAATTTATAGCAATGCGGCACAAGTTTTTCCTGAAACTTTTTGGGATTTCCCGCCCTCTCTTATATAAAGTAAAACGAAGCTGTTTCGTTTATGGAAGGAGAAATTTTTGTGGACAAGGGAAATTTAACGGGGATGCTGAATGATATTCTGCAATCCGGCTTTTTTGCGGTGAGCTGCAGCTTTACAGGAGCACAGTTAAAGGCAGGCGATGACCGTATATGTCTTCTGCAGAGCATGATGCTTCTTGACACAAAATATGTGACGGGCTTTGAACGGAAAGATTTCTCAGCGGATTCCGTTTTGAGATACTGGGAAAGCATAAGGGATGATTACAGTGACAGGCAGAGCAACATGCTGAAATCGGCAATCCAGTATCTGACTGATGCCTTTCAGGTAAGGGACAAAGGCTTAAAGAAAATCAATATCCCTATCGTGGTCTATATTTCCGATGTGGCAATGGATGCAGGGATAATACCCACGTTTTTCAGGCGGTGGTGGGAGGTCTTAATTTCCATGCAGAATACATCTATCATTTGGGATAGTGACGGTTGACCGTTTGCTAAATTTCTGCTACTAATGTGGTGATAATTACCGATTTAGGTTTCATTTTTTCTCTTTTGCTACTAGAGAAATAATTATTTCTATGTGCCTTTAATATCTGAACTACTCTCTGCAAGGAAGATCTTTCCATTTCTTCTGGAATTTCCTCTATGGAAGCGTACTCATTACATGACTCAAAAATGCTTGGCGAAATTGTTCTCTACTTGCTTCTTTATAAGGTGAATTTATCTCATTAAACCACTTTCTATATCCCAATGGATTGTTTGTAATCCAATCATATTCTTCCTCATCAACACAATGTGGAATTGCAATCGCAGTATCAGCAATTTTTTCATCACATACCATTTTTATTTTAGATTTTATTTCCTCATTTTCACCTGTTGCTGGAACAATATCAATCGAAAATCCCATATCCCCTATATCAGCATAATTAATTGTAAAACATTCATCCCATATATCTAACCTATCCCTATATGTTTTATCACTATTTAATATGTCTTTAATTTGACTATATACATCAAGAGGGTTTTGGTTTTCCCTTGTTCCGCTCACTTGACAAATAAAATCCAAATCATAACTAGGATTTTGATTTTTTTTGCTCGGACATACTACAGTTCCTAATGCGAAAGAACCTTGTGGGTATATATCAGCCTCTATTCCTTTTTCATTTAAAAATTTAGCTAGATTATTATATTTTTCAACCGCATTTCTATATAAAGAAGGTGAAATATCTAATTGTTCTACAACTTTTGTAATGTTTTTTATTCTTTCTGATACAATCACTTTATTCTCCTTTCGTTGTTAGACTCTTTATTGTTGAGTGCTAATGCCTGTATAAGAACACACCATTATATTTCCTTTGTCAACCACAAAACCTGTAAAAAAGCAAGAATTCTCTTGAATCCTTGCTTTTCAAACATGCTCTTAATTATTTAATTCTAAATTCCTCCGCTTCCTCCTCTGTAAGCGGTCTGCCCAACTGCTTGAATCTTTCTATCATCGCTCTCCATTGATACCGCTTGCCGTCCGGTTCTCCTGTCAGCCTGCTGTCTTTTGCATAATAAGAAATATCATGTGTAAAATCTACTGGTTTTCGTTCCATTGCCAACATAGCCACCACCTACTTTCTCATATATTTGTCTAACAGTATCTGCGCAGCATTTTCAAAAATAACCATTCTTCTTGGCGTGATTTCCACTGCATTTAGTTTCTCCATATAGTATTCCACCAAATCACTCTTAGATGTAAAAGCCACTACACCATCACACCCTGCATCAAGGCTTGCCTGACAGGCTATGGCAAATAAATGTGCGCCAACGCCTGCATAGATGCCTTTATGGCTGTAATTATGGGGTGCTGTTTCGACAATCTCCACATCAGCCACGCCACCATCAATTTTTAAGGATATTCTGCCCTGCACCGTATCATCATCTTTTACGAACAGCTCATATATATGATACCCGTTTTTCTCTGTAATACTCCAGTTAAACTTCCACCCTTTGTAATCTTTCGGCCTTATCGGCGTTCTACGCATTCGGTATTCTGTCTCCACTTCTTCCCCGGTTCTTGTATCTATCAGGCAGTCTGTAATCCTGTCGATTAAAATATCAACTTCCATTTTGTATATATTCCCTTCTTTCTTTTAAATTTTATCACATTTTCCTGCAAAATACCACTAAAAAGTTTTGCAATGATGCCAGGAAACATATTACAGTTCCCCAACAAAATTATAAACAATCCGTACTTCCTGTGTCCTTACCCCGTCAATCTTCTCCGGCTTGCCTATCAGTATGCGGTTAATCAGCCTGTTTAACACCGTTTCGTCAAGTTCCGTAATGGCGGCATACCGCTTTATTTCCTCCATGAACGTCCGCACATCACCCTCCGAATGTTCTTCCTCACTGATAAGCGCCGCTATTTCCTGCATACGGTTCTGGTTGTTTTCCTGCTCCTTTTCCATTGCGTCCGTCAGCTTCAGGAAACGCTTTTCCGTAAGTATCCCCTTTGCCTTGTCCGCATAAAGGCTGATA